>NZ_JAFCXF010000007.1:0-380679 GCF_049898205.1 Pararhizobium sp. DWP3-4
GAACGGCGGACGGAGACCCTTGCTCTCCCACGGGCTTGGTGTCCCAAAGGTGCGACGGTCTTCCATCCGCCACCGCAACTGGCATTACAGCGCCAAATGCGGAAGAAGGGAAGTTACAAGAAGGTGGCCCGCAGGGCCGGATGAGGGGGCGTTACGCTCTGAGCCTGCCGGATCACCCCGAAACAGAACGGTCCGGGGCATCGAGCGAATCGATCTTGCGCAGTTGCGGAAAACCGAGCGCCCAGATGACGGCGACTGCCAGCGTCCCGACACCGCCGATGACGACGGCCGGAACCGCGCCGATGAAATGCGCCATCGTCCCTGCGCGGAATTCGCCGAGTTCGTTCGACGCGCCGACGAACACCATGTTGACCGCATTGACACGGCCGCGCACTGCATCCGGCGTCCACAGCGCGATCAGCGTTTCGCGCACATAGACCGAGATCATGTCCGATGCGCCCATCAGCATCAGCGCCATGATCGACAGCCAGGCAACCTCAGACAGGCCGAAGATCACCGTGCCGAGACCAAACAGCGCCACACCGGCAAACATCAGCCTTCCGGCATGGTGGCGGATCGGGTAGGCAGCCAATGTCACGGCCACAAGGATGGCGCCGATGCCTGGTGCGGCGCGCAATAGCCCAAGACCAAGCGGCCCCAACACGAGGATTTCTTTGGCAAACACCGGCATCAGCGCCACAGCACCGCCGAGCAGCACGGCAAACAGATCGAGCGAGATCGCCCCCAGCACGATCTTTTCCGTGCGGATGAACTTGAACCCGGCCAGCACCGAGGTCCAGTCGCGCGGTTCGCTGAGACTGTGTTGCGCCGGCTTCTCGATCATGAAAACGAGGATGGCCGACAGGATCAGGAAGACCAGCGCCACGGAATAGGCGACGACGGCGCTGACGCCGTAAAGCAGACCACCTGCCACCGGACCGAGAATCGCAGCCGTCTGCCAGGAGGATGAATTCCAGGCGATGGCGTTCGCGAGGTCACGGACCGGAACGAGGTTGGGCGCCAGCGATTGCACGGCGGGCGCCATGAAGGCGCGCTCGATCCCGAAGACGATCAGGATGGAAAACACCGGCCAGGGCGAAAAGGCATCGGCAATCGTCAATCCCAGCAGCGCCGCCGCGCAGAGCGCGCTGATGATCATGCAGATCGAAACGATCATGCGCCGCGAATGGCGGTCGGCCACCGATCCTGTGACCAGGATCAGCAGCAGCGACGGCAGAAACTGGAAAAGGCCGATCAGGCCCAGATAGAGCGTGTTCTGCGTCTGCTCGTACATCTGCCATCCCACCGAGACGCTGATGATCTGGATGGCGAAGGACGCAAGGAAGCGGGCGAAGAAGAAACGGGCATAGGAGACATGCCGGAATGCGGCAAACCGGTCTGCACCTTGAAGGACGGACATGCGGCAATCTTTCCGGAGAACGGCAGGCTATCGCGCCGCATTAAACATGTTTGGCCCATCGCGAAGCGCGGACTTGCCGGTTTAGTCGGCAATGTCTACATGTCTGTCAACAACGAATTGGAGACCGGCATGCTTGCTGTCATTGCGACCCTGAATTTCATCATCAACATTGCGTGGTTCCTGGTCATCGCCTCGGCCATCTTTTCCTGGCTCTACGCCTTCAACGTCATCAACGTGAACAACAACGCCATCAATATGATCGGCCGCTCGCTCTACCAGCTGACGGAACCGCTCTACCGGCCGATCCGCAACGTCCTGCCCAACATGGGCGGCGTCGACCTGTCGCCGCTGGTGGTTTTGGTCATCCTCTATTTCCTCTGGTATTTCCTCAATACGACCGTCGCTGCCGCCTTGCTCAGCTAACAGCTTGAGGGCCTTCGAACCCAAGGCTTGAACAACCGACAACAAAACCTCCGGATCAGCCTGATCCGGAGGTTTTCATTTTACGACTGACAAAGCCATTTCCCATTTTTGACAGGTCATTTGGGGAATTGAGTGACACCAAAATCTCCGTCATTCCTGTGCCCGTCACAAGAATCTAGCCAGCCCAAGTCCTTGGGCTGAAAAGCTTTTTGACCCGGTGGACGTCGGGTCGCTGGATGCCCGCCACGAGGGCGAGCATGACGGGGGATGGGGCTATGCGCTTCGTCAAAGCAACGCCCTGGAGCGTCGGCAACTGAAGCGCAGGACGCCTTTTCAGCTCTCGCTTACTTCTCAGCCTTGGCGCGCTCGACGGCTTCGAGGATCAGCTGCTGGGCAACGGCGGTATCCTTCCAGCCGTAGATCTTCACCCATTTGCCGGGCTCCAGATCCTTGTAGTGCTCGAAGAAGTGCTCGATCTGCTGCAGGGTGATTTCCGGCAGGTCGGTATAGTCCTTCACCTTATCGTAGCGCTTGGTCAGGTGATAGTTCGGCACCGCGACGATCTTTTCGTCCTTGCCGGAATTGTCTTCCATCATCAAGACGCCGATCGGCCGCACGTTGATGACGCAGCCGGGAACCAGCGGACGGGTCGAAGCGATCAGCACGTCGATCGGATCGCCGTCTTCCGACAGGGTGTGCGGCACGAAGCCGTAATTGCCGGGATAGGTCATCGGCGTGTAGAGGAACCGATCGACGACCAGCGTGCCGGCTTCCTTGTCCATTTCATACTTGATCGGATGCCCGCCAACCGGAACCTCGACGATCACGTTGATATCTTCCGGCGGATTCTTTCCAATCGAAATTGCATCAATACGCATGAGTTTTCCCCCAGGGGCCAGTTTTTCGGATGGCAAGTCCGATAACGGGAAACATGACGCGGCGCAACATTACTTTCGTCATGCCCCGAAAAATGCGACGTTTGAGCGACTATTCGCCCATTTGCACCGCGTATCGGCAAGAGGAGCCCCGATGAAGCCGTTCGCCTATGCCATGCCGTTTCTGATCCTCGTGCCGATCGTGGCCAGTCCCTCGCTGGCCAATGACAGCACCTATACCGACCTCGACACCGATCGCTGCAAACCCCTTTTGCCGGAAGACCCGGAAGGCGGCAGTCTTTCGCTGCGATGCAAGGGGCTCAAGGATCACGCTGTCTATTTCAAGGAAGGCGATCTGCGCCAGAGCATCCTCTATGGGCCCGTCAGCGACACCTACATCGCCGGCGTCTTCGAAAGCTTCGAGCCGTTCAACAATGCGACGCGAAAAATCGAATGGCGGCTTGATGCGGACGGCAAGCCGGTTGCGACAATCCTGCGCTGGTTCCTGGACAATATCGATCCGGTCACCTACCAACCGTCACCGAAATTGAAAGGCCAGGTTCTCGTCGTCTCGAAAGTGGCCGATGATGCCGGAAAGGGCTGCGTGGTCGGCTATGTGGATGCACTGGCGAATCCGAATCCCAATGCACTGGCCCGGCAGGTTGCCGATGCCATGGCCACGAATTTCGTCTGCGGTAAGGACATGGCGGGGTATCACGGCATTCGCGGGCCGACGGCGGCAGAGCCGACGCACATTTTCCCCGACTGAACCACAGCCTGAGCGCAGACAGTCAGTGCGAGCGCCTCAATCCCAGATATAGCCGATCTTCTTCAGATTCTTTTCGCCGAAATCTTCCATGCCCTCGCAGAGATCGCGGCCGCCGGCCATGCGGAAGAAGCGGTCGGCATGATGGCTGTCTTCCAGGCACCAGACGACGAGGCCTTGGCAGCCCAGCGATTTCAGCAGGCTTTTGGCTTCACCGAACAGGATGCGGCCAAGCCCGATGCCCTGATATTCCGGGCGCAGGTAGATCTCGTAGACCTCGCCTTCCTGCGGCAGCGACCGCGACCGGTTGAGGCCCAGCGTCGCGTAGCCTGCGATCACGCCGGCAACTTCGACGACCAGCAATGTCGAGGGTCCGCGCGTGGCCTTGCGCCACCACGCGTGATCGCGCCGGTGAACCATCTGGGTCAGCGGCTTGTGTGGAATGAGACCGCCATAGGCCTGCAGCCACGAGACGCGGTGCACATCCGATATGGACATGGCGTCCCTCGGCTCACCCGGGCGCACCTCGATTGATAGTGTTTTCATAACGCGACTCTAGACTCGTGCCGTACAAACAGGAATCCCGGCCAAGCCCTGTCTTTAACTAACTCACAGGCAACTTATGGGGACAACCATGCAAAGTTAACGCTTTTTTAACTTTTCCGGCAAGCGGCTTTCATCGCGGCGCACAAGATTTGCCCCGGCGTCCCCTCTAACACCAGAGCAACTTTCACTTTTTGGCCATTGGGGTGATTCGACCCTGCCGGGCACGCTCCATGGGCGGTCGTCCGAATCGCAAACAGACGCACAAACGCACAAAAATGCCCGCCGCCGCGAAATACGGCAGCGCAGCATGGAACCTTTTCCACGGATCGCGCGTTTGAAAGCGTCCGGATATGTGCGCTTGCGCAAATCAGGATTGCCGCGGCCTCTTCTTCCGGCCTCGGATCTCAACGGGAAGTAGGGCGGTTCGAATTCTGGTCAAGCGCCAGATAGCGGAAATCCCGAAAAACCGATCGACCTATCGTTCAGCGGCACGCTCTTGTGCCCGTCATGGAGTAGCCGATGAAAAATCTCTCAGCAGACCGGCGGATGATCAAGATCGCCATGGCGGCACCCTATCTCGCACGGGATGAGGAACATGCTCTGGCACTGGCATGGAAAGACCACCAGGATCAGGATGCCCGCAACAAGATTGCCATGGCCCATATGCGCCTGGTGATCTCCATGGCCTCCAAGTTCCGCAATTTCGGCCTGCCGATGAGCGATCTCGTCCAGGAAGGGCATATCGGCCTTTTGGAAGCGGCAGCCCGCTTCGAGCCGAGCCGCGACGTCCGCTTCTCGACCTATGCCAGCTGGTGGATCCGCGCCTCCATGCAGGATTATGTGCTGCGCAACTGGTCTATCGTGCGCGGCGGCACCTCGTCCGCTCAAAAGGCGCTGTTCTTCAACCTGCGCCGCCTGCGTGCCAAGCTTGCCCAAGGCGACCGCCAGCTGACGGCCCGCGCGGTGCATGAAGAAATCGCCGTGGCACTGGGCGTCAGCCTTGCCGATGTGCAGACGATGGATGCCCGCCTGTCCGGCAACGACGCCTCGCTGCAGGCGCCGATCTCCTCGTCCGGAGAATCCGACGGTGGCGAGCGCCTCGACCTGCTGGCCTGTGATGCCCCGCTGCCCGACGAGCAGGTATCCGAAATGATCGACAGCGAGCGGCGGCGCACCTGGCTCAGCCACGCGCTCTGCCAGTTGAACGAGCGCGAAATGAAAATCATTAGCGCCCGCCGCCTCAGCGAAGACAGCGCCACGCTGGAAGAACTCGGCGCCGACCTCGGCATCTCCAAGGAACGCGTCCGCCAGATCGAAACCCGTGCCCTGGAAAAGCTGAAGATCGCGCTTGTCGCGGAAGCTCCGGTGCTGGCAATGCGGCACTGATGAAGATTTGCGCTGACTGTGAAACCGGATGAACGTTTCATCCGGTTTTTTTACGTCAGGATGTGCGGCTCAAGCGGATCTGTAGTGCAACGGCAATCAATGCGTGGTTTACCTTTGGGGGTTAATACTGCGATACGCGACATCTGCGCCCCCGGCGCATCTTGGTCTCAGCTCGTTTTCAGGTGGCACAATGCAAGAGACATTCGATTCCGGCGTCTTCAACCTTGCGCCGATTGCCATGTGGATCGAGGATTTCAGCGACGTCAAAGCACTTTTCGACATGTGGCGCGCGCAAGGGATAACCGATATCCGCGCTTTCCTGCGGGGCGATGTCTCGCGCATCGCCGAATGCTCCCGGCTGATCCGGATTTTGGATGTCAACAGAAAGACGCTTGAGCTGTTTGAGGCCGATGACGTCGATCATCTTCGGGCGGGCGTGGCGCAGATCTTTCGAGACGACATGCTGGAAACGCATATCCATGAGCTGGCCGACCTTTTCGACGGAAAACTGGCGTTTTCCAGCACCACCGTCAACTACACGCTTACCGGCCGCCGCCTCGATATCCAGCTGCGCGGTGCGGTCATGCCGGGTCATGAGGGCTCTCTCGCCAAAGTGCTTCTGACGACGGAAGACATCACCGCGCGCGAAGATGCACGCAGGGCGGAAATCGCCCAAAGACTCTATGCCGAAGGCATTTTCGAGCATTCGCCCGTGTCGCTCTGGATCGAGGATTTCAGCCGCATCAAGGTGTTGATCGAGGATATTCGCGCCCGCGGCATCAGCGACTTTCGAACCTTCATGGATGTCCACCCGGAGTTCGTCACCCAGTGCATGAGCGAAATCCGCGTCATCGACGTCAACCAGGCGACGCTCGACCTCTTCTGCGCTCCCGATCGCATGACGCTGCTGCAGCGCTTGAGCGATATCTTCCGTGGCGATATGGAAAAACCGTTTCGCGAGCAGCTGCTTGAACTGTGGAACGGCAACCTGTTTCACCATCGCGAAGTCATCAACTACGCGCTGGATGGTTCCGAACGCCACATCCTGCTGCATTTTTCGGTCTTTCCCGGCCGCGAAAACGACTGGTCCCGCGTTCAGGTCGCCCTCACCGATATTACGGCACGCAAGAAAGCCGAGGCCTATCTCGAATATCTCGGCAAGCACGACGTTCTGACGAAGCTCTACAATCGCGCCTTCTATGCGGATGAGATCAACCGGCTGGAGCGAAAGTCGCTCCGCCCCGTTTCGGCAATAATAATCGACCTGAACGGATTGAAGGAGGCCAATGACCAGCTTGGCCACGACGCTGGCGATGCCTTGTTGCGGCGGTTCGGTGAAATCCTCAATGGTGCCGTCTCGCAGCCCAACCATGCCGCCCGGATCGGCGGCGACGAGTTCGCCGTTCTGATGCCAGGAGCAGACAACAAGGCGGCGGGCGCGATGATGGAGACGATCAACGAGCTTTTGAAGATCAACAACCAGTTCTACTCGAGCGCGCCCCTCACCATGTCTTTCGGCGTCGCGACCAGCGAACAGGGCGAATCGATGGAATCCCTCGTCCAGCGCGCCGACACTCTGATGTACGAGCATAAGAGAGCTTTTTACGAAGCCAAGGGTACGATGGGCGTAACCGGCGGCCGCATCGCCCGCCGGACATCGTGAAGCATGACCGCATGTGCGGGATTGCCAAGAGAGGGTGACGGCTCCCGCCGAATGAAACAGTCAGTGGAGCAATCACACGCTAGGCAGAGGAGTTGCCCCAAATGCGAAAACGCCTCACTGCCCCCTATTCCGAAATGATCTTCACCTTGTCGCCGGGCTTTACCGTTGAGGTCACCTGCATGGCATTGATCAGGCGGAACAGATCGAGCTTGCGGTCGGTGCCCATCATCCGCGCCGAGAGCGTGGCCAGCGTATCGCCAGGCTTTGCGGTGACGACGCGGATGCGCAATGGCTTCAGGGCGGCGGCTTCCTGCGGCGTCATCCGGCGGAACGAGGAGCGCAGGACCTCGGCGGTCGGTTCCAGGCTCGGCGCGCCCTTCGGCACGGCGGTGAGGAAGCGGTAGATCTGCGTGTCGATGCGGATCACGGTCACGTCGAAATCCCAGCGTTCGGCCGATGCACGCGCCGTTGCGGCCTCGAGCCCGTTGATCGTCACGGCATGGATCGTGTCCGGTTGCAGGCCGGTCACCCAGCCGCTGCCGATATAGTCGGTCAGGCTGCGCTTCTGGCTATCGGCCACGCCGTCGAAGCGGATCGCGGTCTCGTTCGGCCCGGTCGCCAGCACTGCCTCGGCCTTGTTGTCGATCTGGAAACCGTTGGGCACATCGAAGCGGATGCCGAGCTTGCCATGCAGGAAGGTCTGGCCGCGGACATAGCCCTCCTGCGGGCTGTCGCCATAAAGCAGCCCGTCGATACCAGCGAGATAATAGTCGCGTCCGCGGTCGCCGACGGACCCTTCCGCGCCGAAGGCGCGGGCATGGCGGCGGGCGAGGTCGACGCGCTGCGGCGCGCTCGGATGGCTCGACAGGAAGTCCAGGCTCTGGTCGCTGTCAGGATCGACCGAGGAGAAACGGCTATAGGCCGCCATCGAATCGAGGAAGCGCGCCGCCGCATAGGGGTCATAGCCGGCTTCGCCGAGCATGCGCACGCCGATGACGTCAGCCTGCAATTCCTGATTGCGCGAGAAGGCTGCCAACCGCAGTTTCCCACGCGCCAAAGCCTGCTTGCCGGCCAGATCGCTCGACAGCACTTCGGAGACGACGCGGCTGGCGATGACCTCGGCCTCTTCGCGCTGCTGCCGCTCGATGCCGTGATTGGCGGTGACGTGCGCCATTTCATGGGAGAGCACGGCTGCCACTTCCGAGGCATCGTTGGCGAGCGCCAGAAGGCCGCGCGTCACGTATAGATAGCCGCCCGGCAGCGCAAAGGCGTTGATGGCGGGCGAGTTGAGGATTGTGATGCGATAGGACTGGTTCGGGTTTTCCGAAACTGCCGTCAGCGCGCCGGTGATGCGGGCGACAAGGCGCTCGGTCTTTTCATCCTGATATTCGCCGCCATAGCTCGCGACGATGCGCGGATGCTCGCGGGCACCGACCTGGGCGCGCGGGTCGTTCTTCTGGACTTCCTCGACGATCTGCGGATTGGACGACGGCGAGACCTTGGGCTCGTAGGTCTGCTCGATCACCGACTGGCAGCCGGACAAAAGCAGGCTACCGAGCAGCGCCGCGACGGCGCGCGCGGACACGCCGGAGCCTGTTCGCGAAACCTGCCTCTGCGTGCCTGTCGTTCTGCTCATCACCTCAGCTCATTTCCAGTCTTCAGGCCAGCCGTGCAAACCGTTCCGGTGTTAGCACGCGTGCAAATTCAGTATTCTTTACAGCCGTATAATTAGGTCGCGCCGTGAGTACGGCAATGACCTGCTGTAACCTATTCGCGCCATGCGTGCCTAGCATACGCCGATAGAAATAGTTGCCCCGTGATATCCCGGCAACGCATGCGGGAGCGCACGCCACCGGACAGCAAAAGCGCCGTCGCATAGGCTGTCGTTCAAATTGTGGCAAAAGCATCGCAGGCGATACTCACCGGCCGAGAAACCGGGCAACAGCTGGAATATCGGTATGATCGAGAAACCGCGCCGTTGGCTCATGCAGGAGAACACGGCCCATGTCGAGAAAAAGCACGCTGTCGGCCAGTGTCCGCACGTCGTCGGGATGATGGGTGATGATCAGGATCGTATTGCCCTCCTGCCGGTGCAGATCGAGGATGAGGCTGCTCATGCCGGCGCGCAGGCCCGGATCGAGTGCGGCAAACGGCTCGTCGAGCAAAAGCACCGGCTTGCGGCGCACCAGCGCTCGGGCAAGCGCCACGCGTTGCCGCTCACCACCCGACAATGTCGGTGGCAGGCGCTTGCCAAAACCCTCCAGCCCCACGCGCAGCAGCGCACCTGCAATCTTCGCCTTCTCCTTGACGCCCAGCTTTAGCGCCGGATCGATGCCGAGACCGATATTGGTGGCGACGTCGAGATGCGCAAACAGGTTGTGTTCCTGAAAGATCACCGATACCGCCCGCTCGGCGGGATCGCGCCCGGCAACATCCTGTGCGAGAATCTCGACCGTGCCGGCATCCGGCGTCTCGAACCCGGCGATCACATTGAGCAGCGTCGATTTGCCGGAACCGGATGCGCCGGTGACAGCGACGATCTGACCCTTGCCGATGGCGCAATCGAAGTGCAGTTCGGTCTGGCCGAACTGCACGCGCACGCCGCTGAGGCGAACCGCAATATCCGTTTTAGGCGGTGACATCTTTACTCCTCACATCATCGGCCCCTGCCCGCGGCGTACCGGCAATCGTCAGCACCAGGCAGACGAGGCCGAGAAACAGCGCCAGCCCCGCCGCATCGGTCGAACGGTAGCCAGCCATGCGGCTGTAGAGTAGCCACGGCAGCGTCACCATATCCTGCGAACCGAACAGCGCCACGGCACCGAGATCGCCGAGCGACAGGGCACAGGCAAAAGACAGGGCCATCAGCAGCGGCCTGCGCAAGCCCGGCCAATCGATCAGGCGCCACCGATGCCAGCCGCCGAGACCGAGGCTGACCGCAAGTTTTGCCGTGCGGGCCGTATGGGTGGCCATCGCGGGCTCCAGCACGCGGTAGACGAAGGGCAGCGCCATCAGCGTGTTGATCAGGATCACCAGCAGCGGTGCAAAACGGGCGATATCGCCGAGCGGCCGCAACAACAAAAACCAGCCTGCCCCCAGAACGACCGGCGGCACCAACAGCACCAGCGACGAACTCGCCGAAATCCCCGCTGCCAGCCCGTGCCCGGCCGCCGCTGGGCGTCTTGGCGAAAGCGCTGCCTGCCGCGCCCGGATCATCAGAGCCGCCAGGAGGACGCAGAGCAGACCCGAAACCAGCGCGATGACGGCACTGGTAAGCAACGCCCGCTGCACCATTGGATCGCTGGCCAGCCGGACGAGGTCGGCGCGAAGACCGGAGGAGACCACCGAGCCGAGCGGCAGCGCAAGAAACAGCACCGCAAGCGCTATCACCAGCCCGTCGCCCACCCGGTCAAACCGGCGGCGGCCATCGAACCGGCGCACTTTGCGCCCGCCGCCATGGCCTTCATCGGCGGTGGGCGTCAGCAGCCGGATGGCAACCAGCAGCGCTGCCGTCACCGAAATCTGCAGCAACGACAGGGCGATGGCGCGCGGAGGGTCGAAATCGAAGCGCAGCGCCTGATAGATCGCCACCTCGATCGTGCTGGCCGCCGGTCCGCCGCCGAGCGTCAGGACAAGCGTGAAGCTGGTGGCACAGAGCATGAAGATCAGCCCGGCGATCCCCGGCAAGAGCCCACGGATCACCGGCCATTCGATGAAGCGAAAAATCGACAGCGGCCGCATTCCGAGATTGGCCCCGGCCAGCCAGTATTCGCCGGGAATGCGCTCGAGCCCGCCGAGCATCAGCCGTGCCGCCAGCGGCATGTTGAAGAAGACATGGGCAACCAAGATCCCCGACAGGCCATAGATACTGACCGGCTGATCGAGGCCAACAGCCACAAGCGCGGTATTCAGCACCCCCTGCCGCCCCCAGATGCCGATCAGCCCAAGAGCCGCCACCAGCGCCGGCAGCCCAAGCGGCAACGCCATCAGCCGGATGATCCAGACACGGCCCGGAAAGACAGCCTGCCGCGCCAGAGCCCGGGCAACAGGGATGGCGAAGACGATGGAAAGGACTGTCGAAAGCGACGCCTGCAACAGCGTGAACCGGGCCACACGCCAGACATAGGCATCGAATACCATGCCGTCATTGGCAGAACCCGGCTCATCAAATGCGAGAAGAGCGGCCGCCGCCAGGCAGACGAACAGCACAATGCCCCCGAGGCACAGCGCCCCGGCGGTCAGTGTCCAACGACGTTCCATGCGGTTGATCATGATGCCCTTATCTCGTTTACGGGCGTCGCCTCGTCCCCTCTTCTCCCCAGCGGGGAGAAGGTGGCCCGCAGGGCCGGATGAGGGGGCCAAACACTCAGAATGTGCCGAACCGCCCCCTCATCGCCTCGCAGTCGCTCGGCACTTCTCCCCGCCGGGGAGAAGTGGAAACGATCGTCCCAGCCCGATCAGTTCTTGCTCATTGCCGCCAGCCACTCGTCGATCCAGGCCTTGCGGTTGGCGGCCACCTCGTCCGACGGCATCAAAAATGTCTTTTCCGGCGTCACCAGCTTGCCGAATGCCTCCGGCAACGGCTCCTTGGTGGCGGCAACCGGCATCATCCAGTTGGTCGTCGGGATGATCGATTGGAACTCAGGGCCGGTGACGAAGGCGAGAAACTGCTTGGCGAGCGCCGGGTCCTTGGCAGCCTTGGTCATGGCAGCCACTTCGATCTGGATGTAATGGCCTTCGGAGAAGGAAGCCGCCTGATAGCGGTCGGTATTTTCGGCAACCACGTGATAGGCCGGCGAGGTCGTGTAGGACAGCACCATCGGCGCCTCGCCCTTGGTGAACAGGCCGTAGGCTTCCGACCAGCCGGGGGTAACGGTCAGCACGCGGTCCTTGAGTTTTGCCCAGGCGGCAGGAGCATCCTTGCCATAGACCGACTTCACCCAGAGCAGCAGGCCGAGACCCGGCGTCGAGGTGCGCGGATCCTCGATGACGATCTTCTGGTTCGGGTCACCCTCGACCAGTTCCTTCAGGCTTTTCGGCGGTTCCTTCATCACCTGTGTGTCATAGATCACGGCAAAATGGCCGTAGTCATAGGGAACGAACGTATCGTCGGTAAAGCCGCCGGGAACCTTGACGGCCAAGGTATTGACGCCGTGCGGCGCAAAGAAGCCGGTCGCCTTCGCCTCGGACACGAGATTGGTATCGAGGCCCAGCACGATATCGGCCTTGGAGGAGGCGCCCTCAAGCTTCAGCCGGGTGAGAAGCTCGACGCCGTCGGCAACGCTGACATAAGACAGCTTGCAGCCGCAGGTCTTTTCAAACGCTTCCGCCACCTTGGCGCCGGGGCCCCATTCGCTGGTAAAGCTCTCATAGGTATAGACCGTCAGCACCTTATCTTCGGCTGAGGCGGAAAACGAGGCCGTAAGGGCAGCAACTGCCGCGAAAAATGGAATGATTGCCTTGCGCATCCGCGCCTCCTTATAAATCCAAAAAATGGGAATAGGGCGCTGGAATGTGCCGTCTAATCCCTCCGCCGGTACAAACCGGATCAGGTTCTTCGGGTTGGCTGGCGACAGCCTCTCAGCCGGACGTCGAGAACGACGAACGGCACCCCGTTAGAGCAAGAGGAGATTTAGACGGCTGGCAAAAAGTTAGCAATAAAAGATTTTTCGGTGTACGTCCTCGATTAAACACTACAACTTAACGGCGCATTCATATGTTCACCTGCTATAACCAAATCCGCATTTTAGAACCCATCGAGGCCTTTAAATGGAATATCAGTCTTACTCGGTCAGAAAATTACTTGACTCCGTAAAGGGAGGAGGAATCAGAATCCCGGCATTCCAGCGGGGTTTTGTTTGGGACATGGATCATGTCGCTTACCTAATGGACAGCATATATAAAAATTATCCTTTTGGTTCCCTTCTATTCTGGCGAACAAAAAACAAGCTCAATGTAGAAAGAAGCTTAGGTCGATTTGATCTACCAGAACCTGAAGAAGATTACCCGGTCGACTACGTTCTTGACGGACAGCAAAGACTAACTTCGATATTTACGGTATTTCAGACGGATTTAAAGCCAAAACAAGACGATAAGTGGATAGATATATACTTCGATCTTTATAGCGAAGGACATGCTCAAGAAAGTCAGTTCTATCCACTTAAAGAGAACGAAGTCGATCCAGGGAAATATTTTCCGCTGAGCGCATTATTTGATTCTGTAAAATACAGAGAGGCGACATCGAGTCTAACTAACGAGCAGATCACACAAGTAGACAGACTACAAGAAAAATTTAAAGAAGTATCGATACCGGTTCAGGTTCTAAAAACGGAAGACCGGTCTATGGTGGCAATTGTATTTGAAAGAGTAAATAGGCTAGGAGTAGAACTGGATACCCTTCAGTTACTTTCTGCATGGACCTGGAATGAAAACTTTGACCTACTTGATAGCTTTAAAAACCTAAAGGAAGAACTTGAGGACTTTGGATTTGAGGGGGTAGGGGAAGATTCCGATTTGATACTACGCTGCACAGCCGCAATATTGAAGGAAGAACCATCTGCGGAAACCCTTCTGGAATTAACAGGACAAGTTGTCCGTGAGGAATTTCCAAGGGTTCGCAATGGAATTAAAGGGGCTATTGACTTCTTGCGCACTCAGCTTCGTGTATATAATTTGAAAAATCTACCATACCCTGCACTACTGATCCCGCTCTCCGTCTTCTTCGCCGAACCAAACGGTAAAGAAGTCTCCTACAATGCAGAGACCTACGACAAACTTAAACGATGGTTCTGGAAGTCATGTTTAGGAAACAGATACAGCAGCCAAACTCGAAAAACAGCAATTCGGGACATCAAAGAGATAAATGCTCTCAAAAATGGCTTCTTATCAAACATAGATTCAATGGAAATTGTAATTGACGGAAACTTTTTTCTAAGAAATGTATTTCGAACAACAACAGCAAATACGAAGACTTTCGTTTTGCTTCTATCAAGTAAATTTCCGAAAAGCCTTATATCAGGAAAAGATATAGACTTGGAACCGGTCTTGCAAGCATACAACAGGTCGGAATTTCATCATATATATCCTAAAGCTGCCTTTAAGGAAATTTCTGAGGAAAAGATAAATTGCCTCGCAAACTTCTGTTTCCTTAGCGCAGCAGAAAACAAGAAGGTTGGGAAGAAAAAACCATCAGTCTATATTGATGAAGTAGGTACAATAGAGAATAAACTTGCAATTCTCGCAACTATATTTTGTGAGACATCAGATTTCAACGATGATTTCGACAGTTTTGTTAATCGAAGGAATCAGAAGATCGTTAAACACGCTCTTAGTTTAATTGAGTAGGTATTCAAGAGGAAGTGTTATGGTGATAATATCTTGACATCATCTTTGCGGCAACCGCACGGCCTTCAAGCTGAGGGCCGCAGTCAGCGCGATCAGCGAGATGCCGCCGGCCGTCAGAAACAGCGGCAGGAAGGCGGCCGTATAGCTCTCGGCTACCAGCTGGCGCGTTGCCTCCGGCAGCGTCGACAGCACCAGCGGCGTCAGCTTTTCGATATCGGCGATGCCTGGGATCGCCGTGGTGCCGCGTGCGAGACCTGCCGCGATAATCGCGCCATAGATCGATATGGCGATCGAGGCGCCGCCCATGCGCGACAGGGTGACGGCACCGGTGGCGGCCCCGACGTCACCGCGCGCGGCGATGTTCTGCACGGCGACGATCGGCACCTGCTGGCCAAAACCGATACCGATGCCATGCAGCGCCATGATTGCGCAGATGACGTAGAGTGGCGTGCCCGGCTGGATCTGCGTGAAGATGAACAGAGCCAGAACCGTCAGGCTGGCGCTGACGATCGCGAACGGCTTGTAGCGGCCCGAGCGTGAAATCAGCCGTCCCGCCGTCAGCGCACCGCAAACGATGCCGCCGGTCAGCATGATGAACAGCAGCCCGGCGAGCGACGGTGTCAGCCCCGTCGTCGTCTGCAGATACAGCGCGAAATAGTTGACCATGCCGATGCCGACGGCGCCGCTCGCCAGTGAAATCACCAGCATCAGACTAAACGTCGGATTGCGAAACAGCGTCAGCGGCACGATAGGCTCCGGCGCGCGGCGCTCGACAAAAACCCATGCCGTGGCGCAGATCGCGCCAAGCATCACGATCGCCAGACTGCCCAGCGAAAACAGTGAGCCGAACAGTTCGGCACCATCGCCCAGGAGCACGACGCAGGTAACGGCGGCGGCCAGAAGCAGCGCCCCGGCATAATCGATCGTCGGGCGGCGTGTCGGGCGGCGATAGGGCAGGAAGACGAACAGACCAATGAGCACCGCGATACCGATCGGGATATTGATGAGGAAGATCGAGCGCCAGCCGAAATGATCGCTCATCGCGCCGCCGATCACCGGGCCGACGGCGCCGGAGGCCATCAGGACAAGACTGGAATAGCTCTGGTAGCGCGCCCGTTCGCGCGGTTCGAACAGGTCGGCAGTGATCGAAAAGATCGACACCATGATGCCGCCGCCGCCCAGCCCCTGCAGCACGCGCGCGGCAATCAGCGTGTTCATCGAGACTGCGAGCCCGCAGGCGATGGAGCCCAGCGTGAAGATCGTCACCGCAGTGATCATCACATATTTGCGGCCGAACAGGTCGCCGAGTTTGCCGTAGAGCGGCATGACGGCGCAGGTGGCGAGCAGATAGGCCGAACCGATCCAGCCGAACCGCTCCATCTGGCCGAACTCGCCGACGATCGTCGGCAGCGCCGTGGCGACGATCTGGTTGTCCAGCGTCGCCATGAACAAAGCCGTCATCAGGAAGAAGAAAAGCGTGAGGCGGAGCGCCGGGTTTGAGACCAGCGGCGCCGGGGTGACCTGCATGTCCATGGGAGAATTCCAATTGCGTTGAGGAATTTATGTGCTGTTAGCACATAATTGTCAACAGCACATTTATGCCCAAAGCATATTCATGCTTTATGGAACCCGCGCGTTTTGCTAGGATGCCCCATGGATCACGCACCCTCACCCTTGGAATGCATCGCCGAAAGCGGCGACGCGGAGAGCCACCGCACCTTGATCAGCAACTCGATGGGCCGCTGGCGGACGATGATCGGGCGGCGGGTGCTTGCCCGTCTGGCGATCAGCAATGTCGCACCGAGCCTTGAAATCACCCATCTCGACGTGCTCGATGCCGTGCGCCGGGCCGAACCGGAGGGCGAAGTGACGGTTGGCACCATTGCCGAGATGATGCGCATCGATCCGTCGCGGGCCAGCCGCATCGTCGGCGAGATGGTGACACGCGGTGCCCTGCGCCGGGAAGCCTCGCAGGCCGATGCCCGCCGCATCATCGTCGTCATGACCGAGCTTGGCCAGCAGCTGATGATCAAGATCCAGGCAGTCAAGCGCGATGTCATCGAAAGCGTGCTGGCCGATTGGCCGGAAGAAGACGTCGCCACCTTCTCCCACCTCTTCGACCGGTTCGTCACCTCGTTCGAGCAGGTCTGCACCATCCGCGCCAAGGATGCGGATTAGCATCCCTCTTCTCCCCATCGGGGAGAAGTGCCGAGCGAATGCGAGGCGATGAGGGGGCGGTTCGGCACGTTCACAGCCTGCGGTTCCCCCTTGTATCTACATAGAAGGCATTCTGTGCGATTGAAGCGACTGAACCTTCGACCGGTTGGCCCCCCGGTCGAAGGTGTGGCGAAGTCGCCCGTTCCCCCTGCGGCTACAACCGTGGATGAGCCTGGGATCTTCGCCATCGCTTGGTTCCAACCGCACGCACAAGGCAGGTTACCGTGAACAGTATCATTTGTGGAGTGGATGTTTCGAAGGATTGGCTGGACGCACAGGTCCGGCCGGCCGGTGTGTTTGAGCGCTTTGGCAATGATGCGGACGGCATCGGTGCGCTGGCGGCGCTGTGCCGGGCCCATGGCGTCGCGCTCGTCGTCATGGAGGCGTCGGGCGGTTACGAGCGTTCGGCCTTCCTGCTTCTGTGGGAGTTGGGGGTCGCCTGCGCATTGGCCAATGCGCTGAGCGTGCGCCGCTTCGCCGAGGCGATGGGTTTTCTGGAAAAGACGGACAGGATCGATGCCGGCATCATCGCACACTATGCGGCGGTCAAGGCCATCGCGCCAACGCCGCCGCCCCAGGCGGCCCAGTTGCGTCTGTCGTCGCTGGTGGCGCGGCTTTCCCAGGTGACGGCCGATCTCACCGTCCAGAAGCAACGCCGGCATGCGGCCCGCGATGCGGAAACCCGTGACAGTCTCGACGAGGTCATCGCCCTCCTCGTGCGCCAGAGCCGCCGGCTCGAAGGCGAGATTGCCTCGCTGATCGACGACGACCCGCTCTGGGGCCGCCTCGACGCGGCGTTCCGATCCGTCAAGGGCGTCGCCTCGCGTACCGTCGCACGGTTGATGGCGGAACTTCCCGAGATCGGGCAGGTCTCCAACAAGGCCATCGCCAAGCTGTCCGGCCTTGCGCCGATCGCCAACGACAGTGGCAAACGCAACGGACACCGGCCGGTGCGCGGCGGACGCAGCGGCCCGCGCAGCATCCTCTTCCTCGTCGCCCATATCGCCGCTCGCTACGACCCGCATTTGTCTTCCTTCCAGCAAAGGTTGCAAAGCGCAGGGAAACCCAAAATGGTCATCCGCATCGCCCTCGCCCGCAAACTCCTCGTCATCCTCAATGCAAAAGCACGCGACGCGAGAATGGAATTTGTAAATGCAACTTGACACCCCAGATAGTCGCTCATCCGACCCTTCGGGCCACCTTCTCCCCGCTGGGGAGAAGAGATCCATCACCGCCAAATCCACACCCGCCCCTTCCCCTCCTCCCCCTGTTTACGCTATGGCCTTGCGCCATGAGCAAACAGGCTTTTGTAATCTTGATGGGCGGGCCGCTGACGCCGACGGACAGGCTCTTGGCCCAGCTGTCCGGCGCCCGCGTCATTGCGGCCGATGGCGGCATGCGCCATGCCAGCGCGCTTGGCCTGACGCCGGAGCTTTGGGTCGGCGATTTCGATTCCACGCCCGACGCCCTGATCGCCGAATGGCCCGACGTTCTCCGCGAGCCCTATCCCTCAGCCAAGAACGAAACCGACGGCGAGATCGCCGTTGCCACCGCCCTTGAGCGCGGCGCGCAAAAACTCGTGCTGGCTGGCGCCCTGGGCGGCGAACGCAGCGACCATGCCTTCATGCACCTGCTCTATGCCGCCAAACTTGCCGAAGACGGCATCGACCTGCTGCTCACCTCCGGCGAGGAGGAAGCCTATCCGCTCCTGCCGGGCACCTTCGAGATCGATCTGCCAAAGGGCAGCCTGTTTTCCATTCTCGGGCTCGATACGCTGACCGGCCTGTCCATTGCGGGCGCCCGGTATCCGCTCAAGGATTTTCATCTGCCGTTCGGCTCCTCGCGCACCGTTTCCAATGTCGCCGAAGGCACCGTCCGCTTCACCCTTTCCTCCGGCCGGGCGCTCATCCTTGCCCGTCCGCAAGACCTTTCGGGAGCCTGATCATGGCGCCACCCATTCTGAAACTCGACGATATCTTCCTCTCCTTCGGCGGCACGCCGCTGCTGGCAGGTGCTAACCTGCAGGTGGAGCCGGGCGACCGCATCTGCCTCGTCGGCCGCAACGGCTCGGGCAAATCGACCCTGATGAAGATGGCGGCCGGCCTTGCCGAGCCACAGTCCGGCGAGATCTTCCGGCATCCGTCCGTCACCATCCGCTACCTCAATCAGGCGCCGGATTTCGAAGGATTCGACACCGTGCAGGCCTATGCCGAAGCAGGCCTTGGCCCCAGCGACGATCCCTACCGGGTGGCCTATCTGCTCGAACATCTGGGCCTTTCCGGCCACGAGGACCCCAACCAGCTTTCGGGCGGTGAATCCCGCCGCGCAGCCCTTGCCCGCGTCATGGCGCCGGAACCGGACATCCTTCTGCTCGACGAGCCGACCAACCATCTCGACCTGCCGACCATCGAATGGCTGGAAGGCGAGCTGGTCAAGAGCCGCTCGGCCCTCGTGGTCATCTCCCACGACAGGCGCTTCCTCGAAAAGGTCTCCAATGCCACCGTCTGGCTCGATCGCGGCCAGTCTCGCCGCCTCAGCCAGGGCTTTGCCTTTTTCGAAGCCTGGCGCGACAAGGTGCTGGAGGAAGAAGAGCTCGAGCAGCACAAGCTCGGCAAGGAGATCGAACGCGAGGAGCACTGGCTGCGCTATGGCGTGACGGCAAGGCGCAAGCGCAACATGCGCCGGCTCGGCGCGCTGCAGGACCTGCGCGCAAAACATCGCGGCCACAATGGCCCGCAAGGCTCGGTTCAGGCGACGATTTCCGATGCCCGCGAATCCGGCAAGCTGGTGATCGAGGCCGACCAGATCACCAAAACCTATGGCGACCGCACCATCGTCGCCCCCTTCTCGATCCGCGTCCATCGCAGCGACTGCATCGGCCTCGTCGGCCCGAACGGGGCGGGCAAGACGACGCTTCTGAAGATGCTGACCGGCCAGATCAAGCCCGACAGCGGCTGGGTCAAGCTCGGCACGAACCTCGAGATCGCCACGCTCGACCAGCGCCGCGAGGACCTCAACCTCGAGGATACGCTGGCCCATTACCTCACCGACGGCCGCGGCGACAACCTGCTGGTCAATGGCGAGCAGCGCCATGTCACCGGCTATATGAAAGAATTCCTGTTCCAGCCCGAACAGGCGCGCACTCCGATCAAGAACCTGTCGGGTGGAGAGCGCGCCCGCCTGATGCTCGCCCGCATCCTGTCGCGCCCGACCAACCTGTTGATCCTTGATGAGCCGACCAACGACCTCGATATCGAGACGCTGGACCTGCTTCAGGAAATCGTCGCCGGCTTCCCCGGCACCGTCATCCTCGTTTCCCACGACCGTGACTTCCTCGACCGCACCGTCACCTCGACTATCGCGCCTGCCAACCCGGACGCGCCCGACGGCCGCTGGATCGAATATGCCGGCGGTTATTCCGACATGATGGCGCAGCGCAAGGGCGTCGCCGACGAACGGAAGCGCGCGGAAAAAGCCGAAAAAGCCAGATCCGCCACCGATAACGGCTCCTTCTCGGGGCCAAAAATCGGCAAGGGCAAACTCTCCTTCAAACAGAAATTCGCACTCCAAAACCTGCCGAAGGAGATGGAAAAAGCCGAAGCCGAAATCGCCAAACGCGAAACGGAAATGGCCGACCCGAGCCTGTTTTCCAAGAACCCGGCCCGGTTCTCCGCGCTCGCTGCCGAGCTCGAAAAACTGCGGACTTCGATTGCGACGATGGAAGAGCAATGGCTGGAGCTGGAGATGCTGCGCGAGGAGATCGAGGGGTAGGCCAGCCGCGGCGATCCCTGCGCGGGTAGAGCCAATCATTGTTGCAGGGAAAGCGGCCGGCGCCTGACCGGCCAGGCTCCGTCAAGCGCCGGCGGCTACTGGACCACCGCCGTCGATCTCGACCCATCCTCATCGACAAAGCTTATACTGCGACCCTTGAGAATGACGCGCGAGCAGTCGTCGTCATCGTCGCTGTCGTAGTAGAAGCAGATTTCGTTGCCGGAAATCTCCCACTCGCCGTCATAGTCCGGCTCCGCGCTCGATCGGCCTTTGATCGTACCGTTGGCAAGCAATTTTTCGGAATAGCGCACCCCGCCCTCCGTTCCGGAAATCGTCTTACCGGTCAGTTTTGCCCTGATTTGCGGGCCACTGAGGAATGCATCCTGGGCTTGGCCCGATGATGCCAGCGCTGCGAGAATGATGGCAGCGAGCAGCTGTTTCATGTCGTCCTCCTAGAGTTCGTAGACCAGAAACAAGGCAATTTCAGTGAGAATCGCCACCAGAATGGCGGCCTCCAGCACCGATGAAACAAGGAACAGCCGGTACTCGGAAACCCGTTCCGCGACCTGATTGTAGAGTGTCTCCCTGCCCTCGATGATCTCGCCGATCAGTGTCACGCGCTTGGCGAGTTCGAGCTGGTGGCACAGCTCGAAAAACACCCGGCGCGCGTTGCGAGAGAGCCCGCCGTCGCCACGTTCGAGAACGCGCATGGCGCGGAGGAACCATTGGCGATGGCGGCTTGCCTCGACAGCCCTTTCACTCAGCCGGCGTCCCTGCGACCAACTGAAGGACGTGCGGGCCAATGCCGCCGCGTCGTCATGCTGATCAGCCCACTCGGCTTCGAGTTTCCGTTCCAGCCTTTCGATATTGAGCCAGAGCCAGGCAAATGCGGCTATCGCCGTGGTCAGGTCGGTGAACTGGTCCGGGGGAGCCTGCACCACGGCGCGCGGGCCGCGCCACCGGATCTGGCCATTGCGCAACGGCAGTTCGATCGCCAGGTCCTCGAAGCCGTTTCGACCCAGCGTCTCGTTCACCCAGGCGCTAGCAAGCTGCTGCAGGGCAAACGGCGTGTCGGAACCGGGCGCCAGTTTGATGATGTCGAGGCCATCTGCCGGGCTGGCGCCCAACTCGGCTGACGGTATCGTCTGCCCTTCGATCCGTACCGACCGCTCGGCCACCACAACGGCCTCCGGGTAGGAAAGGACGCAGATCCCCGTGGGGCTTTCGGCAGTCCTCGAATCCGGACGATGGAAGGCCAGCCTCGATATCGACATGGGATGCAGGGCCTGGTTCATGGATCAATCGACAGACAGAGAAGGAAGTTGCCTGACGCCGTCATCGACCGTGTGGATATCCGGCGGGGGAACAAACGCCACGCCGTCTTCCAGAATAGGACCTGATAATCCGAGATAGAATGACGTCTCCTTGTCGAAACAGAAGCTTGCCTTGATAAAGGCACCGGTGAGATGGTCGAGCCAGTCGGCCCCAAGCCGCGCATCGATCGTCCGATCCATCCGCTCCGCACTTTCCTCATGCGGGTCCAGCCAGTCGGAAGCGATGAGAAATCCCCAGGACGCCAGGAAACAGGGGACGGCGACCTGGTAGCTGTGCACCTGCGAGAAGACCGCCGCCAGGGTCCGGCTGACGGCTGTGTGCCCCTTGTAGTCGCAGAACGAAAACTCCAGGGCCTGCACGACGACGATGCCGCCCGGACGAAGCCGCTCGCGGACCATCTGATAGAATTCCCGCGTATACAGGTGTTGTGCCGGTCCATTGTCCAGCATGTCCACCACATCAATGATGACGACGTCGAACAGATCATCCGTCGTTTCGACGAAAGCGCGGCCATCACAATAATGCAGTTCCGCACGTGGATCCGTGAAGGCACCATAGCTCCAGGTTCCCAGATGCTCGCGGCAGATATCCACGACATCGCGGTCGATATCGACCATGACGGCACGGGTGATGCCGCCATAGGCCAGCACCTCCCTCAGTGTCGCGCCCTCACCACCACCGATGATCAGCACGTGACGCGGGTTCTCGTGCATCAGCAAAGCGGGATGCACCAGCATCTCGTGGTAAAGCGCCTCGTCTTCTTCCGAACTCTGGATCGCACCATCCAGGAAGAGAGCCCTGCCGAAACTATAGGTATCGGCGATGGTTACGGTCTGGAACGCGGTGCGCACCGAGCAGATGACCGATTTTGCGCGGTAGTGGTACTCGTCGAAGATATCGGCATCCTCGAGCACGAAAACGCTGCCGCTGCGGGCGATGGCGGCAGTGTCGGCACCTTCGACGAAAAACTTGTTCGGCGGCAACTCCGGAAGCGGGTAAGGGCGCTCGACCAGAACGGGACCCGGAAAGCCGTCCGGCGGAAAAGGCAGCGGTGAAGGAGTGTCAGCGATCGCCATTCATTGCGCTTCCGCAAGCGTGTCGGTTGCCGTGTCGCGGATGATCTGGCGCAGTTCGATCAGCGCCGGCGTGAACGCCTCGATCAGCGCTGGAAGCGCGTTCAACGGATCGCAGACACCGCACATGAATATGTCGAGCGCGGCATATGCATTCTCCGTCCATGTGTCGATGGAAATATGGCTTTCGGCCAGCGACGCTGTCCCCGTGACGCCGCCCCCAGGGCTGAACACGTGAAAGCTCATACCGAGCAGAGTGGCCCCAGCAGCGGCGATGGCGCGAGTGAACGCAGCCTCGATGCGAGCGACATCGTCGAGATTTTCCGCACCACTGAAATCCGCGATAAGATGCCTGCCCGGCAGTTCACCGGCTGCGACAGGCGACAGGTCCCTTTTGCCGGCAGGGACTTCCGGAAGGTAACGGTTCGCAATCCTTCTGTGCGTCGATAACAGTTCTTTCAGGCCTCCCGCAGGACCCACGATATAAACCCCTTATTAAGATAGTAAAATATTCAATTAGACTAGACTAAATTAGAGGAAATCGCAATCGTGTGCAGCCGCAAATACGACCCGTTGCATTGGGGCGAAAAGCGGTGCCCGCCGGCATGCATCGTCAAAACTGCGTGGAGCCAAGTGACTGTTTTTAGCGTTGGAGCCGCCATTCGCCGTGCGATTTGATACGTTCTTAAAAAATCATCCCCGCAAATCCCCACCCTCAAAACCCGTGCCATGCTTCTTCTCGTCCCACCAGGGATACACCGGAAAGCGTCGCCGCCGACGTGGGGCCGGTGCCCGGAGGCGGAACGCGCGCAAAACTCCCGGGGCTGCGTGAAAGGGGGGGCTCCTCCGGTTCGTGAAAGTGGACCGGGGGTGCCGGGTAGCCACGCCGCCTGTGGACGGTCCAGGGCTGAACCCGCCTTACTGAAAGGCTTGCGGATAAGCGGCCGGGCTGCGGCATTGGAGGCTTTCTCCTGACACGGGAAAGCGCAAAGGAACCTGAGAAGCGCGGCAATAGACACCGGAACGGGGCATATCGCGCGGCTTCCTCCAAGACCGGCATGCCGGCGCTTTTCGGACTTCATCAATGGCAGCAGATTGGGCGCGACGGCGTGCGCTGTTGCGAGACCGTCCGCAAGCTCATACCTTGTGTGTTCACCCTCACAAGGAGCAGCAGATGCAGATCGACCTCGCAGGCAAAACCGCTCTGATTACTGGATCTACCGAAGGCATCGGCTACGCGATCGCCCGCCAGCTCGCGAGGGCTGGCGCGGATGTGGTGATCAATGGACGGTCCGACGAAAAGACCGCAAAGGCCGCCGAGCGCTTGAAAGGCGAAGGTGCCGGGGGCACGGTCGCTGCCGTCGCAGCCGATGTCGCGACCGCTGAAGGGTGTGAAGCTCTCGTCGCCAAGGTTCCTCATGTGGACATCCTCATCAACAATGCGGGCATTTTTCAGCCGCTCGACTTTTTCGAGGCGAGCGACGAGGTGTGGGATCGCCATTGGCAGGTCAACGTCATGTCGGCCGTCCGGCTGTCGCGCGCTTACCTTCCGGGCATGCAGAACCTCGACTGGGGTCGCGTGATCTTCATTGCGTCGGAATCCGGCTTTAATATTCCGGTGGAAATGATCCACTACGGCGTCAGCAAGACCGCAGACATTGCGGTTGCCCGTGGGCTTGCCAAGCGCATGGCGGGCACTGGCGTGACCGTGAACTCGGTCCTCCCCGGTCCAACACTGTCGGAAGGGGTCGAGGCGATGCTTGCCGAAGAGGTTGCGAAGACGGGCAAGCCGATCAAGGAGGTTGCGGCGGACTTCGTCAAGACGCATCGTGGCAGTTCGATTATTCAACGCGCTGCAAGCGTGGAGGAGATTGCTAACCTCGTAACCTATCTCGCCTCGCCTTTGTCATCCGCGACGACCGGGGCTTCCATGCGCGTGGACGGAGGACTGATCGACACGCTCTGAGGCGAACGCAGCATCATTTGGGGAAATGGGCCTGCCAAGTGACGCAGAAAAGCCCTCGGTGCGGTCAGCCTTTACACGCCGAGGGCCTTTGAGTTCATGACGGCAAATGAATAAATCAGGTTATTTTTCAAGCAAGTGACGCATGTAATTCGCCACCTGCCCTGTCGTAAACAGTTAGCGGCCGCAGGCTATTGCAGAACCGGCCGCACCGCCCAACGTTGCTCCGGCGCCAACGGCCCAGAGCTGGCCGGTACCGGACCCGATTGCGGACCCCGCCACACCGCCCACCACGGCGCCTCCCACCGTTCCGACCACACAGCCGGGCGTCGCCGGGCCAGCGCTGGAATTCATGCTCGCTGTTTGACATCCAGCCAATGCAACGCATGATGCTGCGACGACGACCATAGTGGAATAATAAGACATTTCTTCCTCCTATCGTTGGTTTCAAATTTTGCTTGGTCCTGGAATTTCGACCAACGCAGACATCGCCACGGCCTCCACCGCTTTGGTCGAATAGCGTTCAACTCAGAGAATTGGGTTTTGTTCCATTCGTGGTGACGGTGGCAAATCTACTGTTGCCCTTTCAAGGGTGACGGCACCTGCGTGGCAGAAGGGTAACGTTCAGCAATTCAGCAGGCGGTACAAACGACCGGAACGAAGGCGCGAAGCCGCCTGTGAGTATGCAAACGTTACAAGCCGGCTGTGGGATAATAGTGGCTCTCTCAAAAAAATTTCATCCCCGCAAATCCCCGCCCGCAAAACCCGTGCCATACTTATTCCCGTCCCATCACGGATACACCGGAAAGCGTTGCCGGCGAGGTGGGGCCGGTGCCCGGACGGTTTGGCGAAACGCGCGCGAAATTCCCGGGGCTGCGTGAAAGGCGGTTCTCCTCCGGTTCGTGAAAGCGGACCGGGCGTGCCGGGTGGTCACACCGTCCTTGGACGGTCTAGGGCTAAACCCCGCCTCATTGAAAAGCCCAGCGGATAAGCGGCCGGGCTGGGGCATTGGAGGCTTTCCTGTCAGAGAGGAAAGCGCAGAAGAACCTGAGAAGCGCGGCAAAAGACACTGAAACGGGGCACATCGCGTGTCACCTACTCCTACTTACCTGCGGCACCCGATGTGCCCCGGCCGACCCTGCCAGGCAAAAGCCCGGCAGACATGCAGATGACGCAAACCACGGGCGAAAAAAGCCGCCGCGTGACGGCACGGACTATGGTCCCGACCGGGCCTGCCGGCGAACGGCGCATGCCGGATATGGACCATCCAGACATGAAATCTTAGGAGACGGCCGTTAGAGTTTGCCGCAGAGAAAGGGGATGGGATGGCGAAAGGCAGGCATCAGGTTCGAGGCACGACAGATGTGCTCGCGCTGCAAATGGACGCGCTGTTCAAGGCAGCGCCGGCATCTGTGCTGAGCATATTCGGCGGGCTGATCGCGCTGGCGGCCTACTGGTCGCCGCAGACGCAGTCGGGCCTCTTGGTCTGGTTTACCATCGTCTGCGCGCCGGCGGTCGCGCACATCGCCAGCGCGGTGCTGCGCTACAAGGGTATTCCGAAAGGCTGGGGGCCGGTTGCCTGGTCGCATCTCGTCAAGGCCATCTATCTCACTGCCGGTACAGCCTGGGGTGTCGGCGGCGCCTGGATGCTGACCATCGGTGATGATCACCAGACGCTGGTCATCTGCTGCCTGGCGATGGGCGCTGTCACCTGCACCTTCCCGGCCATCGTCTACGGTGCGGCATACAATCTTTTCCAGGTACCGATCTTCACGCTGTTTGCCATCACGCTGGCATCAGGCGATATCGAATACGGCCAACTGCTCGCCCTCGCCTCGGTGCTGCTATGCATTGCCTTGGCCGTCATCGCCAGGGGCATGGGATCGCAGCTCACTCTTGCGCTGCGCCTGTCGTTGGAAAACAAGCAGCTGGCCGAAGAGCTTGCGGACCACGGCGCAGCGCTGGAGCGGGCCAACCGGGAGCTGATCGTCGAGACGCTGACCGATCCGTTGACGGGGCTGGCCAACCGCCGGCAGTTGATGAATTTCATGCGCGCAAACGCGGGCCGCAGCAGCCTTCTGATCGTCGATATCGACCACTTCAAGTCCTACAATGACAGCTTTGGTCATGTCGACGGCGATCTCTGCCTGGTGCTGGTGGCCGATGCGCTGCAGACCAGCATCCGGCCCGGCCGCGACCTGGCCGCCCGTTTTGGCGGCGAGGAATTCGCCATCATTCTCGGCGACCTTTCGCAGGAGCAGGCGGTCGAAGTGGCCGAGCTGGTGCGCGGCAATGTCCAGTCTCTCCTCACCCTCCATGCCCGCAAGATCCGCCGCATGGTCACCGTCAGCATTGGCTTTGCCCACCGCGACGACGACCGGCAGAAGCCGAATGCGACGTTGATGGCGGAGGCGGATGCAGCTCTTTACGAGGCCAAGAATTCCGGCCGCAACCGCGTCTGCATCGGCTCTGATCCAGTGACCGTTTTCGGGGAAGAAGCCTCCAGAAACGCAACCGCCCGTGGCTGACCGCAAAAAAGGGTGAGACGATCCTCCCAGCCACGCCAGGATCGCCCCACCCGCCGCTTGCGGCAATCGCCTCCGCCCGTTTTCTGACCGGACAAAAGACGCCGATTGCCGCGCGACCTCGCTCAGCCCCGGCTTTGGCTCAGCGCTGCGACCCGCCCGTGCCAGACGACCAGGCAGGGCACGACGACAAGCTCCATGCCAAGGCCAAGCACATGCCCGGCCGAGGGCAGACCATCGACAACCAGCGAACACAGCCGCGCCAACCCGCCGCTGAAGGTCAGGATCGCCAGAATCCGGATGCGCTCGGCCTTGGTCTCGATCGCCGGAATGCAGCTGTACCAGCCGATGCCGAGGGCAAGGAAAAGCCCGGACAGGAACCGCACATGGCTGGCGAGATCGACGGGCGGGGTCTTTTCGCCGAGAAAGCCGGGTCCCATCACCACGCCCGCCAGCCCGGCAAACACCGGCAGTATTGCAAGGACGGCGATGGTCGCCTGCAGCAAGCGCCGCTGCCGGAAATCGGCCGGGCTGATCTGATAGGCAAGACTGGGCATCGCGTATCCTCCTGACATCATCAGAGGTACGGACGCGGCAGCCGCCGGGTTTCAGGTTCGCGAACACATCGGCGTGAACACGGCATCTGGCGATTCACGGGACTGCCGCCCGCATACATTCCCCCATCGCCGCTTCAAGAAAACCTGCCGCCGGCAATCGCTGCGGCGCCGGTTTCACGGACATGGGTGATGCATATTGATTCGCAGGCGAACAGGCGCTATTGAGGCACTCGTGGTGATTTGGCCGGCCGGCTTGCAGCCACGTTAAATAAGTCGCTAAAGGGCCGTGCATGCGCAAGCAAGCGGGGCCGGTTGCGATTTGTATCGTTGCCGGTTTTTTGTTCCGGCATGTTCGTAGAGCCGAGTGTTGCCCCATGCCCATCAAGATTCCCGATACGCTTCCCGCCTATGAAACCCTCGTCAAAGAGGGCGTGCGGGTGATGACCGAAACTGCGGCGATCCGCCAGGACATCCGGCCGCTGCAGATCGGCCTGCTCAACCTCATGCCGAACAAGATCAAGACCGAAGTGCAGATGGCGCGCCTCGTCGGCGCCTCGCCGCTGCAGGTCGAGTTCTCGCTGATCCGGTTGGGCGGCCACAAGGCCAAGAACACGCCGGAAGAGCATCTGCTGGCCTTTTACCAGACCTGGGAAGAGGTCAAGCACCGCAAGTTCGACGGCCTGATCATCACCGGCGCACCTGTCGAAACGCTGGATTATGAAGACGTCACCTATTGGAACGAGATGCAGCAGATTCTCGACTGGACCCATACCAACGTCCATTCGACGCTGAACATCTGCTGGGGCGCCATGGCGGCGATCTACCATTTTCATGGCGTGCCGAAATACACGCTGAAGGAAAAGGCATTCGGCGTCTATCGCCACCACAATCTCAACCCGTCCTCGCCCTATCTCAGCGGCTTTTCCGATGATTTCCAGATCCCGGTATCACGCTGGACCGAGGTGTGCCGCGCCGATATCGAACAGAAACCCGGCCTGGAAATCCTGATGGAATCCGACGAAATGGGCGTCTGCTTCGTGCACGAGAAGGCAGGCAACCGGCTCTATGTCTTCAACCATGTCGAATATGATTCGACCTCGCTGTCGGACGAATATTTCCGCGATGTCGATGCCGGCGTGCCGATCAAGATGCCGCACAACCATTTTCCCCACAATGATCCGACGCTGACGCCACAGAACCGCTGGCGCAGCCACGCACACCTGTTGTTCGGCAACTGGATCAACGATATCTATCAGACGACATCCTATGATCTCGCCGATATCGGGAAGGACAGACGCTGACCGCACCCCTCATCATCCGCCCGGTCGAGCCCGGTGACGAACAGGACTGGCGCCGTCTGTGGAAGGCTTATCTCGCCTTCTACGAAACCACCCTGCCGGAAAAGATCTACGCCCTCACCTTTTCACGGCTCTTGAGCGGTGCAGCCCATGAATATGCCGGATATCTGGCCGTTCTCGACGGCAAGCCGGTCGGCCTTGCGCATTTTCTCTTTCACAGATCCTGCTGGCACGAGAATTCGATCTGCTACCTGCAGGACCTGTTCGCCGATCCGGACGTGCGCGGACAGGGAATTGGCCGGGCGCTGATCGAGGCCGTCTATGCCCGTGCAAACGCGGAAAAGGCCGAGGAAGTCTACTGGATGACCCAGGACTTCAACGCCAGTGCCCGCAAGCTCTATGACCGGATTGCCGGAAAGACGCCTTTCATCGTCTACCAGAAGACGTTTTAAGACCATCTGCTTCTCTTTGCTGAGAGAGACGCCGGAACGCTTGTATTGGCCGGACGGCAGTAAATTGTATGACTTTTCGGTTGCCGCTTTCAGCGAAATGAGCCAGTTTGCCGCCGGGGATTAGTGGAGGAAGAATAGCCGTGCAGACAGAGACTGAATTGTTCGGCCATATGCCGTCCGGCGAACCCGTGCATCGCATTGTGATCAAGGGCGGCGGCCTGACCGCGCATATCCTCACCTGGGGATCGGTCATCCAGGACCTGCGCCTTGATGGCCATGCAGCGCCGCTGGTGCTTGGCTTCGAGAATTTTTCCGACTATCTCGCGCACTCCCCCTATTTCGGCGCTACGCCGGGCCGCAATGCCAATCGCATCGGCGGTGGCCGTTTTGCCATAGACGGCGTGTCCTATCAGCTGGAATGCAATGAAAAGGGCGTGACCCACCTGCACGGTGGCAGCGACGGCATCGCCAAGCGCCTGTGGACCCTGATCGAGGCAGCGGAAAACCGCGTGGTGCTGCAGATCGCCGATCCCGATGGCCGCGCCGGTTATCCAGGCAATTGCACCGTCACCTGCACCTACACGGTCGGCGATTGCGGCGTCCTCAATGTTCTCTATGAAAGCAGCACCGACCGGGCGACGATCTGCAACATCTGTCAGCACAGCTATTTCAATCTCGACGGCACCGCCGATGCGCTCAGTCACGATGCGATGATTGCCGCCAGCAGCTATCTGCCGACCAACGAATGGCAGGTCCCGACCGGCGAAATCCGCTCCGTCGAGGATACCGCCTTCGACCTGCGCGCCATGACCCCGCTGCGCCGTCAGCTGGAGGGCGACAAGATCGGTTACGACCACAATTTCTGCCTGGCCGAGGCCCGCGGTCCGAAACAGTCCGTCGCTCTGGTGCGCAGCATCAATTCGGGCATCTCCCTGGAAGTCCGTACCACCGAGCCCGGCGTGCAGTTCTACACCGGCTTCAAGATGAACGTTCCTGTGCCGGGCCTTGAAGGCCGTCACTACGGCCCGTTCGCCGGTTTCTGCCTCGAAACCCAGATCTGGCCGGATGCGGTCAATCACGCCAATTTCCCGCAGGCCGTCCTGCGGCCCGGCGAAACGCTGCGGCAGGAAACCGATTACGTCTTTACCCGAAACTGATCCACGTCTGCATCCTCGTCCAAGCAGGGGTGGCATGTCCCGGCAGCACGGCCACGATTCGTGGATGAACCCAGCCGAGAACGGTGATCCGACGTTGCCCGTGCAAGCCACTCCCTCGTTTCCGCCGGTCCGCTGATCCCATAAGGCCAAAAGCAAATCCGCTGGGCTTTTGCGGCGAAACGGGATTTGATGCACCGATCAAGGCTGCGGCACGGGAGGACTTGGGCATGGCTGAAGCAGGCGGATCGAAGATTGCATTGGTGACCGGCGGCGGCACCGGTATCGGCCGAGCGATTGCCGAGGCACTATTGAAAAACGGCTATACGGTCGTCCTTTCAGGCCGGCGCTTTGACGTGCTGCAGGTAGCGGCAAAGGAACTCGCCGCGGAGACCGGCGGCACGGCACGGGCCTTCGCTGCCGATGTCGGCGATCCGCAGGCGGTCGCCACCCTGTTTTCGGCCATCCGCCACGATTTCGGCCGTCTCGACCTGCTGATCAACAATGCCGGCATGGGCCTTCCGGCCGTTCCGATGGAAGATATCAGTTTCGAGCAGTGGAATTCCATCGTCAGCGCCAACCTGACCGGCGCCTTCCTCTGCACCCAGCAGGCGATGAAACTGATGAAGGCCCAGACGCCGCGTGGCGGGCGCATCATCAACAACGGCTCGATCTCCGCCTCGACGCCGCGCCCGATGTCGGCGCCCTATACGGCCACCAAACACGCCATTTCCGGCCTCACCAAATCGACCGCCCTCGACGGCCGCCTGTTCGACATCGCCTGCGGCCAGATCGATATCGGCAATGCCTCGACGGAAATGACATCGCAAATGAGCGGCGGCGTCCTGCAGGCCAATGGCGAAATCGCCTCCGAACCGACCATCCCGGCAAAGCTGGTGGCCGATGCCGTCGTCTATATGGCCGGCCTGCCACTTAGCGCCAATGTGCTGACGATGACGGTGATGGCAACTGAGATGCCGTATGTGGGGAGGGGATGAGGATAAAACGCACGCAGCAAAGTCGCCGGCGCAACTTTCAAATTTCTGCATCTCAATAGAGAGAAAATGGAGCGGGTGAAGCGATTCGAACGCTCGACCCCAACCTTGGCAAGGTTGTGCTCTACCCCTGAGCTACACCCGCTCATCATCCAAGGCCCGGGGGTAGTCGGTGGACCGTGGCGCCGCTGCGTTTGTTGTTTGCTGCGACGACGGCTATATGGCCCAGACGATTTTTAAATGCAACAGGGAAATGACGGCCGACCCGATATTTTTTTGAAGGAATGTCGCAAGGCCCTGAAAACAAGGCGTTTTGTGGCCTGCATTCTGTGGAAGATTGCGGTTTTTTGCCCTTCGCCGTAAGGAAGACCATCATTTTCAAGCCAGGGGGAAGCCGTCATGAGTGAAACGCAGCCGAAGACACAGGACGAATTGTTCGCGTTTCTCGACAGCCTCGGCATCGCCCACAAGACCGTGCGGCACGAGCCGGTTTTCACCGTCGCCGAATCGGTGGCTTTGCGGGACGCCATCGCCGGTGGGCACACCAAGAACCTGTTCGTGAAGGACAAGAAGGACAACTATTTCCTGCTCACGGTAGAGGAGAACGCGACCGTGGACCTGAAAACGGTGCACAAGCTTATCGGCGGTGCCAGCAAGGTCTCGTTTGGCCGGCCGGAAAAGCTGATGGAATATCTGGGCGTTATTCCCGGCGCCGTCACCGCTTTCGGGGTCATCAATGATACCCAGCAGAACGTGAAGATCATCATCGACGAAGACCTGATGAAGGACGAGATCATCAACTGCCATCCGCTGGCAAACGATGCGACGACATCGATTGCCTCCAAAGACCTGCTGCGCTTTATCGAGGCGACCGGACACGAAGCCCTTGTCTTGAAAGTGACGTCCTGACATACGATCTTTGACGGGAAGACAGTCAGACGGACGAGAATGTCCGCGAGGAGACACGATGAGCGGCAACGACAATCCCTATGCGGCATCCTACGGCAACCAGATGACCGCGACGGCCAGCTACGGCGGCGCCCCAGCACAGGCGCAAGTTCCGGCAGGAGCGGCCGCGCCAGCCGGTGAGCTGATCAAGGAAACCACGACCGCCAACTTCACCCGCGACGTGCTCGAAGCCTCCCGTCAGCAGCCGGTGCTGGTCGATTTCTGGGCGCCTTGGTGCGGCCCGTGCAAGCAGCTGACCCCGGTGATCGAAAAGGTGGTGACCGAAGCGCAGGGCCGCGTCAGGCTGGTCAAGATGAATATCGACGATCATCCTTCGATCGCCGGCCAGCTCGGCATCCAGTCCATCCCCGCCGTCATCGCCTTTGTCGGCGGCAGGCCGGTCGATGGTTTCATGGGCGCCGTCCCTGAAAGCCAGATCCGCGAGTTCATCGACAAGGTCGCCGGGCCGATGGTCGATGACCAGCAGGCCGGGATCGACGCGGCGCTCGCAGACGCAAAAGCCTTGGTTGAGCAGGGCGACATCGAGAACGCCGCCGGCCTTTTCGGCGCCGTGCTGCAGGCGGACCCGGAGAATGCCGCAGCCCTTGCAGGGCTCGCCAATTGCCTGATCACCGCCGGCGAGCTGGAGCAGGCGCGCGAAGTGCTGGCCGAGCTTTCCGAGGAGCTTGCAAAGGATGCCGGCATCGCCGCCGTTGTGAAAAAACTCGACCAGATCGAGGAGGCCCGCAAGCTCGGCGACCCGAATGCGCTGGAACAAATCCTTGCTGCCGATCCCGACGATCATGGTGCCCGCATCAAGCTCGCTAAGATCCGCAATGTCGAGGGCGACCGCGAGGCTGCCGCCGATCACCTGCTCAAGGTGATGAAGCGCGACCGGACGTTCGAGGATGACGGCGCGCGGCGCGAGCTGCTGCAGTTCTTCGATGTCTGGGGACCGATGGACCCCGCAACGCTGTCGGCGCGGCGCAAACTGTCATCGATCCTGTTTTCGTGATACCCTAACGGGGCGGCTTTGTGACAATCTCCCTTGAGATTTACCGCTGGCGCCCCATTTCTTGTCGATAAGCGGCGCGGCGCCACAGCGGCTGCCAAGAACGCCTGACAGCGACGGGGTGAATTGAGACATGCAAGTTGGTAATGCACGTTATCTGAGGCCTCAGGACCTGCCGGAGACGCTTCCGGTATTCCCGCTGACGGGCGTGTTGCTGCTTCCGGGCTCACAGCTGCCGCTCAACATCTTCGAGCCGCGCTATCTCTCGATGTTCGACGATGCGCTGGCCGGAAATCGCCTGATCGGCATGATCCAGCCGTCGTTCGGGGAAATTCGCGAAGAGCCGGGTCAGGCACATGTGCAGGCGCTCTGCCAGGTCGGTTGCATCGGCCGGATCACCTCGTTTGCCGAAATGGAAGATGGCCGTTACATCGTCTCTTTGACCGGCATATGCCGGTTCCGGCTGTTCGATGAAGTGCATCTGACCAAAAAAGGCTATCGCTCCTTCAAGATCGCCCCCTTCGCCACCGACCTCACCGGGCCGGACGACGAAGCACAGGTCGATCGCCAAGCTTTGCTTGCCGCCTTCAAAGCCTATCTCGACGCCAACAAGCTGGAAGCCGACTGGGAAAGCGTCGAGCGGGCCAGCAATGTGACGCTGGTCAATTCCATGGCGATGATGTCGCCCTATGGCCCGGCGGAAAAGCAGGCGCTGCTCGAGGCACCGGACCTGAAGACCCGCGCCGAAACGCTGATTGCGATTACCGAAATCGTGCTCGCCCGCAATTTCGGCGATATCGAAACCATGCTGCAATAGGCGGAAGTGATGGAAGACAGAACCAGCCGGGTCGATCCCAAACTGCTTGACCTGTTGGTCTGCCCGCTGACCAAAGGCCGCCTCAGCTACCGCGCCGCCGACAACGAGTTGATCTCCGAGAAAGCCCGCCTCGCCTACCCGATCCGCGACGGCATTCCGATCATGCTGATCTCCGAGGCGCGCAAGATCGAGGATTGAGGCTGACGCCGGTTATCTCCACTGATGAATTTTGCGACGCTTGCCCCCCTCTGTCGGCGACGCCGACATCTCCCCCACAAGGGGGAGATCACCGCTGGCTCTGGATCAATATGGGAAAAGAAAAATCTCCCTCCTTGTGGGGGAGATGTCACCAAAGGTGACAGAAGGGGGTAAGCCTCCACGCATTCAGACATTTCCGAAACGAAATATGACCTCCGCTCAGATCGCCTGCCCGCCCAGCATTTTCGGCTCGCTTTGCCCACCTAATCCCGACGCCTGGCGGATGAAGAACGATTTCACCGAGGGCATGCGGTCGACGATGCCGAGGCCGAAATCGCGCAGTGCCCGGACTGGCGTGACATCGTTGGAAAACAGCCGGTTCAGCACATCGGTGGTCACGCCCATACGGAATGTGTCGAAGCGGCGCCAGCTCTGGTAGCGCTCGAGCACGGCGAGCGAGCCGATATCGAGACCGAGTCGGTCGGCATCGACGATGGTTTCGGCGAGCGCCGCCACATCCTTGAAGCCGAGATTGAGGCCCTGGCCGGAAATCGGGTGGATGCCGTGGGCGGCATCGCCGGCCAGCGCGAAACGCGGCGCGATGAAATCGCGCGCCAGCGTCAGCCCCAGCGGAAAGGCGCGGCGCCCGCCGACAACCTTCAGCGTGCCGAGCTTGTGGCCGAAGCGGCGCTCCAATTCTTCCTCGAACACCAGATCGTCGCTGGCGATCAACCGGTCGGCATCGCGCGTCCGCTCCGTCCAGACCAGCGAGGAGCGGTTGTTCTTCAGCGGCAGCGTTGCAAACGGGCCGGCGGGCAGGAAGTGCTCCTCCGCCGTGCCGTCGTGCGGCCGCTCATGCTCGACGGTGGTAACGATCCCGGACTGACCATAATCGAAATCGACCGTCTTGATGCCGGCGGCATCGCGCAGTTTCGAGCGCACGCCATCGCAGGCGATCAGCAGCCGTGCCTCGATTGCCTGGCCATTGGCCAAAGCGACGGAAACAGAATGATCGCCGCTGTTGAAACCGGCGGCGGCCGTCGATTGCCGGATCTCGACGCCTAGCGCCTGCGCTGCCTTGCGCAGCGCGCCGACCAGCGCGACATTGGGCACCATATGCGCAAACGGCCGGCCCTCGACCTTTTCATCCTCGAAGGTCAAAAACACCGGGCGCACCGGATCGGCGGTCTTTGAATCGGTGATGACCATGCGCTTGATCGGCTCGGCTTCCGGCTCGATCTCGCTCCAGATGCCGAGCACGTCGAGCATCTGCGCGGCGGCGGCAATGATCGCCGAGGCGCGCTCGTCCTTTTTCCAGGCATCGTCCGGAGCGCCGTCGATCAGGCTCACGGCAAGGTGCGGCGCGGCTTTCTTGATGGATACGGCCAGCGACAACCCGACATAACCGCCGCCCGCAATCAGCACATCGATCATCTCTCATTCTCCCGTCGCTCTTGAGCATTGCTTATGGCCTATATAGATCATTGATGCGCTCGTTCCTACCGCTTGAGCGCTCGACCTTAGGAGATTGCCGAAATGCCGCGCCCCGCCGAAAACCCTTCCCCGATGGATGTCCTGCTGCAGACGCTGGATCTGGAGAAGCTGGAGGAGAACCTGTTTCGCGGCCGCTCACCGCAGGTTGGCTGGCAGCGCGTGTTCGGCGGACAGGTCATCGGCCAGGCACTGGTGGCAGCCCAGCGCACGGTCAGCGAAGGCCGCTACGTGCATTCGCTGCACGCCTATTTCATGCGGCCGGGCGATCCCGCCGTGCCGATCATCTACGATGTCGACCGCATCCGCGACGGCGCAAGCTTTGCCACCCGCCGTGTCGTTGCCATCCAGCACGGCAAGGCGATCTTTTCGCTGTCGGCCTCCTTCCAGTTCGACGAAGAGGGCTTCGACCACCAGATCACCATGCCGGATGTCGCAGCCCCCGAAACGCTGATGGGTGAGCAGGACATCAAGGATAAGTTTCTGGTCAATGCGCCGGAAGCCATTCGACGCTACTGGGAACGCCCCCGGCCGATCGAAATCCGCCCGGTTTCGCTGAAACACTATTTTTCGCGCGACAAGCTGGAGCCGTCGCAGGACGTCTGGGTCAAGGCCGTCGGTGCCGTTCCGGACGAGCGACACATCCAGGCGGCGGTGCTCGCTTACATCTCCGACATGACCCTGCTCGACACGGCGCTCTATGCCCACGGCACCTCGGTTTTCGACCGCGACCTGCAGGTGGCGAGCCTCGATCATGCCATGTGGTTCCACCGCCCCTGCCGGATGGACGACTGGCTGCTCTACACGCAGGACAGCCCCAGCGCCTTCGGTGCACGCGGGATGACGCGTGGCAGCCTTTTTGATCGCTCCGGTACACTGATCGCCTCCGTTGCCCAGGAAGGCCTGATCCGGAAAAAGGCATCTGAATAAAAAAACGCCGATTTTCATAAACTGCTTAATTTTTCATCGTTTAATTTGATGGATTTTTGACATTTCGCGGATCCAGCTCTGCGGGATATGTCATTTCCTTGTCTTTTCATAGACTTACCCATCCACTCTCAAACTGGCACGCCCCTTGAATAGCACTGGGCGGTCGTTGGGGATTTTTGCTCGGCGGCAAGGAGAGACGGCCCCGAGCCGAAGATGAACAAGGATGGGAAACCAGATGAAAATTGTGATGGCCATTATCAAGCCGTTCAAGCTCGATGAGGTTCGCGAAGCCCTCACTGCCGTTGGCATCCAAGGCCTGACCGTGACCGAAGTGAAGGGTTACGGACGTCAGAAGGGACATACGGAAATCTACCGCGGCACCGAATACGCCGTGAGCTTCCTGCCGAAACTGAAGATCGAAATCGCCGTTGCCACGGAGATCGTCGATAAAACCGTCGAAGCGATCGCTGCGGCAGCCAAGACCGGCCAGATCGGCGACGGCAAGATCTTCGTCTACTCGATTGACCATGCGGTGCGCATTCGTACCGGCGAAACCGACACAGAAGCGCTGTAAGTCACGGCCGTTCAGGGAGCTACATGTCAATGTCTTCATTTAAACTTTCTACCTCTCTCGGACGCGTGGGCGCTGCAGCAGCAGCCCTCCTCGCCCCGGCCATCGCGTTTGCGCAGGAAGCAGCGCCCGCCGCCACAGAAGCGGCCGTTGCCGCAGCGCCGGCGATGACCGTCGACAAGGGCGACACGACCTGGATGATGCTGTCCAGCATTCTGGTTCTGTTGATGACCGTACCGGGGCTCGCCCTGTTCTACGGCGGCCTCGTGCGCACCAAGAACATGCTGTCCGTCCTGATGCAGGTGCTGATGATCGCTGCGGTCGCGATGATCATCTGGGTCACCTACGGCTACTCACTCGCTTTCACCGATGGCGGCTCGCTGAACAGTTTCGTCGGCGGCTTCTCAAAGGTCTTCCTGTCCGGCGTTGATGTGTCGACCATGGCCGAGAGCTTCTCGAAGGGCGTTGCCATTCCGGAGCTCGTTTTCGTCATCTTCCAGATGACCTTTGCGGCCATCACCCCCGGCCTGATCATCGGTGCCTTCGCAGAACGCATCAAGTTCTCCGCCGTGATCCTGTTCACCATACTGTGGCTCACCTTCATCTACTTCCCGATCGCCCACATGGTCTGGTTCTGGGGCGGCCCGAGCGCCTATACCGGCCCGACTGGCCTGATCTTCGGCTTCGGCGCGATCGACTTCGCCGGCGGCACCGTGGTGCACATCAATGCCGGTATTGCCGGTCTGGTTGGCGCGATCATGGTCGGCAAGCGTACCGGCTTCGGCAAGGACATGATGGCTCCGCACTCGATGACCATGACGATGATCGGCGCCTCGCTTCTGTGGGTTGGCTGGTTCGGCTTCAATGCGGGTTCCAACCTCGAAGCCAACGCCTATGCCGTTCTTGCCATGATCAACACCTTCGTTGCCACGGCGGCGGCCATCATCTCCTGGTCGCTGGTTGAAACCTTCACGCGCGGCAAGGCTTCCATGCTCGGTGCCGCTTCGGGTGCGGTCGCCGGCCTCGTCGTCATCACGCCTGCCGCCGGCTTCGTCGGCCCGATGGGCGCGATCGTCATGGGTCTCATCGTCTCACCGGTCTGCTACTTCTTCGTCTCCACGGTGAAGAACAAGTTCGGCTATGACGATACGGCTGACGTCTTCGGCGTTCACTGCATCGGCGGCATCATCGGTGCGCTTCTGACCGGCGTTTTCGTCAACCCGGCTCTCGGTGGCGCCGGCATCGTCGATTACTCGACGGCCGATTTTGCAGCTGGCTATGCCGGCACCGCAACGCAGGTCTGGGCACAGTTCAAGGGCGTCATCGTCACCATCCTGTGGTCGGGCATCGGTTCCGCAATCCTCTACAAGATCGTCGATGTCATCGTCGGTCTGCGTGTGCCCGTCGAAGCCGAACGCGAAGGTCTCGACCTCTCCTCGCACGGCGAAGCCGCCTACCACTCATAAGGAACTTGCGGAGCCGGAAAACCGGCTCCGCATCCAGTCCCGTCGCGGTTTCGTCTCGTGCGGAACCGCTTTTGACCCGGATTCGTCCGGGTCTTTTTTTGCCCTCACGCATCGCTTTGACTGCCACAAAAGCGCTTTCAATGGGGAAAACCGCCCTTGCAGGTCCGTTTCACGTAAACGAAGCGTCAAGGTTAATAGGGCTTTAACTCTCCTCTGTTTACCTTCGACGCATGCGCGCATGGCGTTTTTCGGGAATAACAGGCAGCAGGTCATCATGAGCAGAAGCAATCAGGCGGTATACGACAACCGTTCCAACCGGTTTGTGCTTTCCACATTCGTCTGGAAACAGATCGCCGCTCTTGCGGGGTTTGCGGTATTCGTCGCTCTCGGTTTCGCCATTGCCGCATTGTCGAGCTGGAACGTCGCCGATCCCAGCTTCTCCTACGCGACCGCCGATGCCCCGACCAACCTGCTGGGCTACACCGGTGCCGCCTTCGCCGATATCTTCATGCAGTTCTTCGGCATTGCCAGTGTCGTGGCGCTCCTTCCCGTCGTCGCCTGGGGCTTGGTGCTGATCATCGGCAAACCCTTCGATCATATCGTCAAGCGCGCCGGTGCCTGGTTCTTCGGGTCCGTGCTCGCCTCGGCTGCGCTGAGCTGCATCCCTGCTCCCGTCACCTGGCCGCTGCCGAACGGCCTTGGCGGCGTGTTCGGCGACATGATCCTGCGCTTTCCAGCCCTATTCACCGGCACCTATCCGAGCGGCACATTCGGCACCGTGCTCGCCGTCCTATTCACGCTTCCCGCCGCCTATTTCCTGATCTACAGCGCCGGCCTCATCGGCGTATCCGACGCTGAGGACGAGAACGACGTGCCTGTACCGGCACCCAGCAAGGCCCGCACCGTCAGCGACGAATCCGAAGACGACGAATCCGAGGGTATCATCATGGTGATGGCTGGTGCACTCACCCATATGCGCTTCACCGCCCAGGCCCGTATCCGCCGTCTGTTTGGCCTCAGCGGCCGCCGCAAGCAGGCGGTGCGCGATTATGACGAACCCTATGATTTCAACGGGGATGAATTCGGCACGCTGAACGAACCGTCACGCCCGAAAGCCGTTGCCCGCTCCGAGCGGGTCGAGCCGTCGCTGGACCGCAGCGAGCGCCGCACCGTCGTCGCGCCGTCGATGTCGATGGACGACGAGGACGACGATTTCCCCGCTATCGACAACCGCCGTGCATCCGCTGACATTCTGCCCGGTGGTGACGAGGACGACGATATCGACCCGGCCGCCGACTGGGCGCCGGTCCCGGCACCGCGCAAGCCGGCAATGCCGTCGGCCACGGCACGCGTTGTCCCCCCAGCACCCCGTCCGAAGACCGGCCAGCGCATCGAACGCGAAGCGCAGACGTCGCTGGTGTCCGACGATGACGATTTCACCCTGCCGCCGCTGCATTTCCTCGCCGAGCCGAAAAACGTCGCCCGCGACGCGACGTTGTCGGCCGATGCACTCGAACAGAATGCCCGCATGCTGGAAGGCGTGCTGGAGGACTTTGGTGTCAAGGGCGAGATCATTCATGTCCGCCCGGGCCCGGTGGTCACCATGTACGAACTGGAGCCAGCCCCCGGCATCAAGTCGTCGCGAGTCATCGGCCTGGCCGACGATATCGCCCGCTCGATGTCGGCGATCGCCGCCCGCGTCGCCGTCGTGCCCGGCCGCAACGCCATCGGCATCGAACTGCCCAACCAGCGCCGTGAAACCGTCTATCTGCGTGAACTGATCGGATCGAGGGATTTCGAGACCAGCAAGACCCGTCTTGCCATGGCGCTCGGCAAGACGATCGGCGGCGAACCGGTCATCGTCGATATCGCCAAGATGCCGCATCTATTGGTCGCGGGCACCACCGGTTCGGGTAAATCGGTCGCCATAAATACCATGATCCTGTCGATCCTCTACCGGCTGAAGCCGGAGCAATGCCGCCTGATCATGATCGACCCGAAGATGCTCGAACTCTCCGTCTATGACGGCATTCCGCACCTGCTCTCGCCCGTCGTCACCGATCCGAAAAAGGCCGTCGTCGCGCTGAAATGGACCGTGCGCGAGATGGAAGAGCGCTACAAGAAGATGTCGAAGATCGGCGTGCGCAACATCGACGGCTTCAATTCGCGCGTCGAACAGGCGATGGCCAAGGGCGAGCAGATCAGCCGCACCGTCCAGACCGGATTCGACCGCCAGACTGGCGAAGCCGTCTACGAGACGGAAGAGTTCGACCTGCAGCCGATGCCCTATATCGTCGTCATCATCGACGAAATGGCCGACCTGATGATGGTCGCCGGCAAGGACATCGAAGGGGCCGTCCAGCGTCTGGCCCAGATGGCCCGTGCGGCCGGCATCCACGTGATCATGGCAACGCAGCGCCCGTCTGTCGATGTCATCACCGGCACGATCAAGGCCAACTTCCCGACCCGCATTTCCTTCCAAGTCACCTCGAAGATCGACAGCCGCACCATTTTGGGTGAACAGGGCGCCGAACAGCTGCTTGGCATGGGCGACATGCTCTACATGGCCGGCGGCGGCCGTATCCAGCGTGTGCACGGCCCGTTCGTCTCGGACACCGAGGTCGAGGATGTCGTCAAATATCTAAAAACCCAGGGCTCGCCGCAATATCTCGATGCCATCACCGAAGATGACGACGAGGACGACGAAGGCGGCAGCGGCCCGGCCGGCACATCCAACCTTGCCGAATCCGACGATCCCTACGACCAGGCGGTTGCCATCGTGCTGCGCGACGGCAAGGCATCGACATCCTATGTCCAGCGCCGCCTCGGCATCGGCTACAACCGCGCCGCCTCGCTGATCGAGCGCATGGAGCAGGAAGGCATCATCGGTGCTGCCAACCATGCCGGCAAACGCGAAATCCTGGTGCCGACCGAAAGCGACATCACCGGCAGGTAATCCGTTGGGAAAGCCGTCGCGTGCACTCCGGAATCCCTGGCGCACATAGCCCGGGCGCCCTCACGGGGATTTGAAGCCGGGCGCAGGACAGGCCTTGAAGGCGCCGCACTTGCGCTCCACATGAGACTGGAAATGAAGGAGATAACGATGACAGACACCGAAACCGGCCATTTTGAACAGGACATGAAATTTCCGTCCCTGTCGCGCCGTGCCTTCGTTGGCGGTCTGGCTGTTTTCGCTGCCCTGACCTTCATCGGTCTGCCCGTTGAGCCTGCCCGGGCGCAGACCGCCATTGCCCAGAAAATCGCCGATCATTTCGCCTCCGTCAAAACCATGAGCGGCGAGTTCGTACAGTTCGGCCCGCGCGGCGAACAGACGGGCGGCAAGTTCTTCATCAGCCGCCCCGGCAAGATCCGCTTCAACTATGAGGCGCCCTCGCCGATGCGGGTGATCGCCGACGGCAAGTCCGTCGTCATTGGCAATCAGAAAATGAAGACCTGGGATATCTATCCTTTGTCGAAGACGCCGCTGAAGCTGCTGCTATCCGACAATATCGACCTGACCGGCAAGATGGTGCGCGACGTCAAGGAAGAGGCCGATCTCACCACCATCGTGCTGGGCGACCGCACCGTGTTTGGCGATGCGACGATCACCCTGATGTTCGACCCGAAAACCTACGACCTGCGCCAGTGGACGATCACCGACGCGCAGAAGAAGGACACCTCGGTGATGATCTTCAACGTCAAGAACGGCGTGCCGATGGACGACAAGGTCTTCCAGATCCCTTACGACGACATCAACAATCGCGGCAAGTAAAACCGGCAACGGCAGATTGGATGCCGCTGCGTTTACTGCGCCGAAGCGCCGCCAACGATGCGGCGCGTCATCAGGATTTCATCGATCTCCCTGCCCTCGTGAATTGTTCCTCCTTGAATACGGCCGGCCTGCGTAAACCCCTCACGCTGGTAAAAACGGATAGCCGACGGGTTTTCGGCGCTGACGGCGAGCTCCAGCTGCCGGATACCGGCTTGCAGGGCATGAGCGACCAGCATATCGAGAATTGCCTTCGCATGCCCGCCGCCGCGCCTGCCTTTGCGTACATAGACCATGATGACGGTGCCGCGATGCGCCATCTTGCTGGCAGTCTGCGGCATCAGGCCCATGATGGCGACCGGCTCGCCCTCATGAAAATCGACAAAGACGGCATTAACGGTCAGTCGCCGTGTCCATTCGGCATCCGGCAAAGCCTCCCAATCCGCAGCGCTGCTGGCAAAATTCGCCGGTTCGTTGCGTAAAGCTTCGAGCCGGATTTGGCGAAACACCTGCATATCGTCTGGGCCAAGCTGGCGGATCATGGGGCACCCTGTCTTGCCGGGGAATCGCGGCGGTTGAAAACCTCACCGGCAATAGATATCACCATCAGCGGCTGTCAACATAGGCCCCTGGTCCACGTGTGAAGCCGACCTAAAAGCCCCCCTGACGAACGCGGGCTGCGTCCGTTTCCACGTCGCATTCTCACGAAGGACCCCTTGCATGGCATTGTCGATCGCCACCTGGAACATCAACTCGGTGCGCCTGCGCATGCCGCTGGTCGAGCATCTCTTGAAGACCTGGGCGCCGGATATTCTCTGCGTGCAGGAAACCAAGGTTGCCAACGATCTCTTCCCATTTTCGCCGCTGAAGGCGCTGGGTTACGAGCATATCGCCATCCATGGCCAGAAGGGTTATCACGGCGTCGCCACCATCTCCCGCCTGCCGCTGCATGAGTTGAGTGACCGGCGCGACTACTGCGGCGTGGGCGATGCCCGCCATCTCTCGGTCGTCTTTGAAAAATCGGCCAAGAAAATCCGCCTGCATAATTTCTATGTGCCCGCCGGCGGCGACGAGCCGGACCGGACGATCAACCAGAAATTCGGCCATAAGCTCGATTTCATCGACGAGATGAAGCTGCTCCATGCCGAAAGCGAGGCCGGCATTTCGTCGGTTCTGGTCGGCGATCTCAACATCGCGCCGCTGGAACACGACGTCTGGTCGCACAAGCAGCTCCTTAAGATCGTCAGCCACACGCCGATCGAAACCGAAGGCCTGACGGCCGTGCTGAACGGTGGCGCCTGGGTCGACCTGATGCGCCAGCACAAGCCGTCGCCGGAAAAGCTCTACACCTGGTGGAGCTACCGCGCCAAGGATTGGGAAGGTGCCAACAAGGGCCGCCGTCTCGACCATGTCTGGTCGTCCGCCGACCTCTCGCCGCACCTTACCCGCGTCGATATCCTCAAGGAAGCCCGGGGCTGGGACCGCCCCTCAGACCACGTCCCCGTCATCGCCCATTTCGATCTTTAGGGGCGATAACCGATCTTACCGCCAGCCGAGCGCCGGTGCGACATGCTTCAGGACCGACTCGATGACGTGGGCGTTGTAATCGACGCCCAGCTGGTTCGGGACGGTCAGAAGCAACGTATCGGCCTCGGCGATCGCCTCGTCTTCGGCCAGTTGCCGGATGAGGACGTCGGGCTCTGCGGCATAGGAGCGGCCGAAGATCGCCCGCGTCTGGTCATCGATATAGCCGACCGTATCGCTTTCCTTGCTGCCACCGCCGAAATAGGCGCGGTCGCGATCATCCACGAGCGCGAAGATGCTGCGGCTGACCGACACACGGGGCGTGCGCGTATGGCCGGCTTCCTTCCAGGCCTCCCGGTAGAGGCGGATCTGCGCCGCCTGCTGGACGTGGAAGGGTTCGCCGGTTTCGTCATTCTTCAGCGTCGAGCTCTGCAGGTTCATGCCGAGCTTTGCCGCCCAGATGGCCGTTGCATTCGAGCTGGCCCCCCACCAGATGCGCTCGCGCAAGCCTTCCGAATGCGGCTCGAGCCGCAACAGGCCCGGCGGATTGGGAAACATCGGACGCGGGTTCGGCTGGGCAAAGCCCTGGCCTTTCAACGTTTCGAGCAAGACTTCGGTGTGCTTGCGCGCCATATCCGCATCGCTCATGCCGTCCTGCGGCTCATACCCGAAATAGCGCCAACCATCGATCACCTGTTCAGGCGAACCACGGCTGATGCCCAGCTGCAGGCGCCCGTTCGATATCAGGTCGGCACTCCCGGCATCCTCGGCCATGTAGAGCGGGTTCTCATAGCGCATGTCGATAACGGCCGTACCGATCTCGATCTTTTTGGTTCTGGCGCCAATAGCGGCGAGAAGCGGAAAGGGTGCGGCAAGCTGCCGGGCAAAATGATGCACACGGAAATAGGCGCCGTCCGCACCCAATTCTTCGGCGGCAACCGCGAGATCGATCGATTGCAGCAGCGCGTCTCCGGCAGACCGGGTCCCCGATTGCGGCGAAGGTGTCCAGTGTCCGAACGAAAGGAAGCCGATTTTCTTCATTGTTTTCTATCCCGATGATGGCGATGTGTTGCAGCATAGATGGGGAACAAGCACGCCACAGCAAAGACCGAAGGCCAGCCGCAGACCCCCTGTCGTCGAAACACACTGTCTCCGAAAGGAAACGTCTACCCGAATTTCGGCGCCAGTTTCTGCATCGCGCTGATCATCGCCTGCAGGTTGGCCTTGATCCGGCCTTCGACCACGACGGCGACTTCCGGATATTCCTCCAGCATGCGGCGAAACAGCGGCCGGTTGATGCGGATGACTTCACTGTCTTCCTCGGCCGTCGCGGTAAACTTGCGCTCGACGAAGGAAATCATCGCCAATTCGGACAGAAGCGTTCCGCGCCCGACGGTGTCAAACCGTTCGACGCTGCCATCGACCAGGTGGCGCGTCAGCGTAACGGAGCCGCTGGCAATGGCAAAGGCACAATCGGCCGGCGCGCCCTCGCGAAACAGCTGCTGGCCCTTGTTCAACCGGCGCCGCTCGGCCCCGAAGGCGATCAGCCGCAATTTGTCGTCATCTATATCCGCAAACAGCGGCACGAGGGACAGAAGGGCGATATCGTCATTCAGCGACAAAGGGATACCTCTAAGCGGGCATGATGCGGTTAGGGAACGATCTTGTAGCCGCCATTCTCTGTCACCAAAATCTCCGCATTGGAAGGGTCGCGTTCGATTTTCTGGCGCAGCCGGTAGACATGAGTCTCCAGCGTATGGGTGGTGACGCCGGAATTATAGCCCCAGACCTCCTCAAGCAGCACGTCGCGGGTCACGACCTTCTGGTCGGCGCGGTAGAGGTAGCGGATGATTGCTGCTTCCTTTTCGGTCAGCCGGATCTTTTGGCCGTTTTCCAGCGTCAAGAGCTTCTGGCCCGGCTTGAACGTGTAGGGGCCGACGGTGAAGGTGGCGTCCTCGCTCTGTTCGTGCTGGCGCAGCTGCGCCCGGATGCGGGCAAGCAATACCGCAAAACGAAAGGGCTTGGTGACATAGTCGTTGGCGCCGGCCTCGAGCCCGAGGATCGTATCCGAATCCGTATCATGCCCGGTCAGCATGATGATCGGCGGCTTGAAGCCGCCCTTGCGCAGAAGCTTGACCGCCTCGCGGCCATCCATGTCCGGCAGGCCGACATCCATAACCAGCAAGGCTATCTGGTTGTTGCGGGCAGTGTTGATGCCCTTGGCGGCCGTCGCCTCCTGCAGAATGGTGAACTCCTCATAGAGAGCAAGCTGCTCCACCAGGGTTTCACGCAGGTCGTTGTCGTCATCGACGAGAAGAATGGTGCGGGCCGACATGGTATTCTCTCCTTGCTTGCGGTCTTAAACTAACGCAATTGCTGCCTTAGACAAGCTCCGCAGCACTCACCCGGTTGTTACATATCGTGCAATGCTATGGTTATGTTTCAAATCACGGACAACGCAAAAAACTGTGAGCAAAATGCGATTGAAATCCCGCAAGGTTGCCGTTCCCGCCCGCACCATCACCGTCAGAGCAAAGCCCCGCAACCGCAGCCGCGCACTGGTGAATTTTGCCGGACGTACCGAGGAAGCCGCCATCGGCCGCAGCGGCATCACCGCGCGCAAGCGCGAAGGCGATGGCGCCACCCCGATCGCCGCCATGCGCCTCATTGGCGGCTATGTCCGCCACGACCGCATTCCCCGATCGCCAACCGCCTTGCCGCTACGCTTCACGCCGGAAAAGCTGCTCTGGTGCGACGAGCCCCGCCATGCACTCTATAACCGCCCCGTGGGCGCGCCGTTCACGCCCAGCCACGAAAAGATGCGGCGTGAAGACGGGCTTTACGACGTCTGCCTGGTGATGGACTGGAACCTGCGCAGCCGGAAGCGCTACGGCGGCTCGGCGATCTTCTTCCACCTCGCCAAACCCGGCTACACGCCGACCGAGGGTTGCGTCGCCGTCAGCCTGCCGTCGATGAAGCGGCTGCTGCGCTTCATGCGGCGGGGGACGGTGGTCAGGGTGGTGCGTTAAGGTCTGGGCGAATTTCCACATCACGAAGAGGCAGACTGGTTACGGCAGTGCCGTAATGATATGCGCGCGGATGGGGCCTTCAATGGCTCCGTCACCGAACTGCCGCCTCAGCGCACCGGCAACGGTTTCGGTCACATCCTGCAGTTTTCCGGGTGCACGCGTCTCGATCTCGACGGCAAGCGGATTGCCTTGACAATAGGCCGTCGCCGCATCGAGCGCGGATCTGGCGCGGCTGACACAGTCGACCGTCTCGGTCTTCACCGACGAGAATCCGGCGGCTCGCGCATCCGCAGCGATCGCCGAAGGGTCGTGGTACCCGTGCGGCGTCCGCTCCATGAAACGCGGCGGATCGTCCGGAAACATATCCGTCAGCGTTCGCGCGGCAGTCATGACGAACGCGTTGTTCTGGATGGAATCCCAGACATTGAAGAGATAGCGCCCGGTAGGTTTCAAAACACGCCGGGCTTCGCGGTAGCCGGCGATCTTGTCGGGGAAGAACATCACGCCGAACTGGCAAGCGACGATGTCGAAGGACTGGTCCTCGAATGGCAATGCCAGACCGTCCGCCTGCTTCCAGGTGATGCGGTCGTCCACGCCCTGATTGGCTATCGCCAGGTCGAGCATCGGCTGGTTGAGATCCGTGGCGACGATCCGTGTTTCAGCGCCGAGCCCGGACGCCATGGCGCGGGTCAACACCCCCGTGCCAGCGGCGACCTCGAGCACGTCGCGCGGTGCAAACGTCGCAATCCGCGCCGCCATCTCCCGCGCATACGGCTCGAAGATCATCGGAACGAAGAGTTGCTGGTAGATCGCCGGCATGCCGCCAGCAAAGACTTTGTCCGCACCGGTCATGATGAAACTCCCAAACCGCGAGGCCCGATCGAGTATACGCGCCCAAACGAAAAGGCGGAAGCACTGCTTCCGCCTTAGCCGGATCTAAGATTGGGGCACAAAGACGCCGTGAACCTAACCACGGAGCCCTCCGCCGAGACTACTTCCAGTCGCGGATATCGACGAAATGTCCCGAAACCGCTGCAGCAGCAGCCATCGCCGGCGAAACGAGGTGCGTGCGGCCCTTAAAACCCTGGCGGCCTTCGAAGTTGCGGTTGGAGGTCGAGGCGCAGCGTTCGCCCGGCTTTAAGCGGTCGTCGTTCATGGCAAGGCACATCGAACAGCCCGGCTCGCGCCAGTCGAAACCGGCCGCCTTGAAGATCACGTCGAGGCCTTCGGCTTCCGCCTGTTCCTTGACGAGGCCGGAACCCGGAACGATCATCGCCGAAACCGTCGAAGCCACGGTACGGCCTTCCACAACCTTGGCGACTTCGCGCAGGTCCTCGATGCGGCCATTGGTGCAGGAGCCGATGAAGACGCGGTCGATATTGATATCTGTGATCTTCGTGCCCGGCTTCAGGCCCATATAGTCGAGCGCGCGCCACTTGGAGGTGCGCTTGTTCTCGTCGGTAATTTCGTCCGGGTTCGGCACGATACCCTGAACCGAGATGACGTCTTCCGGCGAGGAGCCCCAGGAGACGATCGGCGGCAGGTCGGCGGCATTGAGGACGACGACGCGGTCATAGTGCGCGCCTTCATCGGTCTGCAGCGTCTTCCAGTAGGCGATCGCCTTTTCCAGGTCTTCGCCCTTCGGCGCGCGCGGCTTGCCCTTGATATATTCGAAGGTCTTTTCGTCCGGCGCGATCAGGCCGGCGCGGGCGCCGCCTTCGATCGTCATGTTGCAGACGGTCATGCGGCCTTCCATCGACAGCGCGCGGATGGCTTCGCCGGCAAATTCGATGACACTACCGGTACCGCCGGCGGTGCCGATCTCGCCGATGATGGCCAGGATGATATCCTTGGCGGTGACATGCTCCGGCAGGACGCCATCGACACGCACCAGCATGTTCTTGGCCTTCTTCTGGATCAGCGTCTGGGTGGCAAGCACATGCTCGACCTCGGACGTGCCGATGCCATGCGCCAAAGCCCCGAAAGCACCATGGGTCGAGGTGTGGCTGTCGCCGCAGACGATGGTCATGCCCGGCAGGGTGAAGCCCTGTTCGGGTCCGACGATATGGACGATGCCCTGGCGGATATCGCTGGCCGAATAATATTCGACGCCAAAATCGGCAGCATTCTGAGCGAGCGCCTCGACCTGGATGCGGCTTTCCTCGTTCTTGATGCCGAGATGGCGATCCGGCGAGGTCGGCACATTGTGGTCGACGACGGCAAGCGTCTTCTGCGGAGCCCGGACCTGACGGTTCGTCAAGCGAAGGCCTTCGAACGCCTGCGGGCTCGTCACTTCGTGAACGAGATGGCGATCGATATAGAGAAGACAGGTTCCGTCATCCTGTTGATCGACCAGATGGTCGTCCCAGATCTTGTCGTAGAGGGTACGCGGTGCGCTCATGGCTGTGCATCCATTTGAAGTTCGGGCATTGTGAAGAAAGGCTCAGGAAAAAGTCCGGCAAAGGCGCCGGGGACCGGTCGGGATCAGGCCCCGACGGTCAGATAAGCCGGCTGCTGAGGGCGCCGGAAACGCACGCAAAAAACCGTGCCGGCAGACGCTTGTGGTCCTGCAGCACGACGATTTTCTGCTCGTAACATCCGAATTTGGATTCCATGAGCGGGGATATAGCAATTTTTTGAAGGTTCTTCAATTGCCATCGTGTCAGCATTGCTTCGATGAATTTAGCGCGCGACGTTTATGCCTCTGTGGGCGTGCGCCTTTGCCAGTATGTACGACTGAAAAGCGTCCACGCCAAATTGATCGAAAACATTAAGATCAAAACAGACAGAATCCAGGCAGTCACACCGCTCAGCGCAAACGCATTGGCCAGAAAGTAAACCGGAAGGAAGAGCGCCGCGGAAAGAATCTTAACGGAAAGCACTAAAAGCAGGAGCCATTTTGCGGCAAACTTTAAAGCAATCATATTGATCCCTCAACTGACGTCACCTTCAACCTATAGACGAGTTTGGAGCGCATATCAATGATTGCTATCGGGATGTTCGCCGCATCCTCTGCTCCAATCGCCGCAACCCCAATGACAGCCCGACCGTCAAGATCAGGTAGATATAGGCGACGATCGAATAAGTCTCGAAGAACCGGAACGAACCCGACGCATAGATCTTGCCCGCCTGGGTGATATCGGCGACGCCGAGTACCGAGACCAAGGAACTATCCTTCACCATCGCCACGAAATCATTGCCGAGCGGCGGCAGGATGACGCGGATCGCTTGCGGGAAGACCACCAACCGGAAGCGTTGATAGCGCGACAGGCCGAGCGCCTTGGCTGCCTCGATCTGCCCCTTGTCGACAGACAGGATGCCGGCGCGAAAAACCTCGGCGATGAAGGCGGAATAGCCGATCGACAGCGCGATGATCGCCCGCCACATCAAGGACAGGTCGCGCACCACCATCGGCTCCATGGCCCCTGCCGAAATCAGCGGTGACAGCAGGAAGTTGATCGCAACCACCAGCGCCGGGGCGCCGGCAAAGGCGATGTAGAACAGCAGAACCAGGATCGGAATGCCGCGGATCACCTCGGTATAGAACCGGGCAATCTGGCGCAGTGCTGCGCGATCCGACAGCGCCATCAGCGCAATGCCGAGCCCCAAGGCCGTGGCGAAGAAGAAGCCGACCAGCGTCACGAAAATGGTGATGCCGATACCGGCCGAAACGATGCTGAAAACCTGGCGGTAGACACCGCTGGAGATGATCACCACGGCCAGCGCCACGGCGATCACGGCAAGGGCGACCAGCCACCAGGGATAGTCGCCCTTCTGGGAATTATCGTGCGCAGGCGTCATCGGTGGCGATCATTCGCCCATCTTGTAATCGACGAACCATTTCTGGTTCAGCTTGTCGAGCGTGCCGTCTGCCTTCAGCGCCGCAATGGCGGCATTGACCGGCGCGACCAGATCCGAGCCCTTCTTGAAGATGAAGCCGAAATCCTCGGTGCCGAGCGGCCCGCCGACGACCTTGAGGCCACCGGCTGAGGAATCGACATAGCCCTGCGCCGCGACGCTGTCGGTCAGGACGACATCGACATCGCCCGCCTTCAGCGCCTGCACCGTCGCGCCGAATGTTTCGAACAGTTTGACCCGCGGGTTCTGCTCATTGCCGTCGAGCATTTCGTAGACCGCTGTGTAGAACGGCGAGGTTCCCGGCTGCGCACCGACCAGACCGTCAGCAAAGGCGCCAAACGTTTTGGCGTCGGCAAAGCGGGTTTCGTCGCCGCGCACCAGCATGAACTGCTGCGAGCGCATATAGGGATCGGAGAAATCCACCTTCGCCTTGCGCTCATCCTTGATGGTGATGCCGGTCATGCCGATATCGTACTGGCCGTCGGAAACCGACTGGATCATCGCATCCCAGGAAGTGTTCTGGATTTCCAGCTTGAAATTCAGCCGCTTGGCGATCTCTTCCATCGCGTCATATTCCCAGCCGATCGCCTTGCCGCTCTTCGGATCGACGAACTGGAGCGGCGGATAGGCATTCTCGGTAACCACAATGACGGTGCGCCCGGCCAGATCCGGCAGATCGGCGGCGGCAGCGCTGAAAGGCGCAAGAACAAGGGCGGTCAGGCCGGCGAGAAGGGTGCGGCGGGAAAACATGGGCGGCTCCTGAATTGTGGCGACCGGAAAGTGTCACAGAAGCCAACGGGCTGGCAAGGGCCGCGGCTTGGCCCTTGATGGCAAAAGTTGGAACGGCTCGCCGTATCCGGTCGATTTCGCGAAAAATCCTACCGGACGCCATGTCTGGCCGCGAACTTATCGAGCCTTCGTCGCCCCGATCGAGAACGATAGCGGAATGCGCGGCAGGCCCGACGCCTGTTCGAACTGGTCTTCGCCTGTCTCGATCATGCCCGGATAATGCCGCCAGACGAGGATTTCGTGCTCATTGAGGAAATCCAGCGTCATTCCGGCCTTCAATAGGGCGTTGACGGTGTCGCTGAGCGGGTGCAGCCATTCGTACATGTGCTGGTGGGTCAGCGTCCGTTCGTCGCCGGTATAGGTGTGGGTTTCCTCAAACAGAAGCGGTGCGTCGATCGGCGTGCGCCAGCCATGGGTGAGCGACAGGCGGCCACTCCCGGTACCTTCGTACTGATACATCTGCGGATGTCCGTCGAGCAGGTAGAGCCGGCCGCCGGGGCGCAGCAGGCTGGCAACGACTTTGGCCCATTCAAAAATATCCGGCAGCCAATGGATGGCACCCCAGGTGACGAAGACGATGTCGTAGGTCCGGTGCTCCAGCGCTGCTACTGCATCATAGACAGGGGCCTCGACGAAGGTTGCCTCGGTTCCGGCCCTTTCGGCAAAATCCCGCGCAGCAGTGATGGCAACCGGGGAAAAATCGAGCCCGGTGACCGAGCGCGCGCCCAGATGCTTGAGGCTCAGCGTATCCAGCCCGATATGGCATTGCAGATGGATGACGTCCTTGCCCGCAATATCGCCGATCTCGCCGGCTTCCAGCGCATGCAGCGACGAGCCGCCGGCAATCACCCGGTCGATCCGGTAGCTGCCCGTCGTGTCGGTCGCATGCAATCCCGCCCGGTCGTCCCAGTTCAGGCGGTTGGTTTCGATATAATCGTTCAACGTGTTCTTCCCCCAAAGAATTCCCCTGCCCAAAACAGAAAAAGGCGGCCCGAAGACCGCCTTTTCAAAACAATCCCGATGGATTGAAGCTTATTCTGCTGCCGGCTCAGCGGCTGCGGCTGCAGCGGCGGCTTCTTCAGCGGCCTTGGCGGCGGCTGCTTCTGCTGCGGCGGCTTCAGCTGCTGCCTTTTCGGCGGCCAGCGCCTGTGCTGCTGCGATCTTTTCAGCTTCCAGACGTGCCTTTTCTTCGGCAACGGCGGCGCGTTCGGCATCGTTCAGCTTGCGGGCGCGAACGCCGGTGTCTTCAACGATACGAGCCGACTTGCCGCGACGATCGCGCAGGTAGTACAGCTTGGCGCGACGGACCTTACCGCGGCGAACGATCTCGACGCCTTCGACCATCGGCGAGTAAACCGGGAAGACGCGCTCGACGCCTTCGCCGTAGGAAATCTTGCGGACCGTGAAGCTTTCGTTGATGCCACCGCCGGAACGGGCAATGCAAACGCCTTCATAGGCCTGGATACGGGTACGGGTACCTTCCGTCACGCGAACGTTGACGCGGAGGGTGTCGCCTGCCGAAAATTCCGGAAGCGTACGCTTGGCGGCAATCTTGGCGGCCTGTTCGGCTTCCAGCTGCTGGATGATGTTCATGGGTCTAACCTTCTCAAGTTCTTCTGCAACAGCCAGAGCGCTCGATCGAACCTGTTGGACCAGACCTCAGATGAGGCGCCTCAAGGTTTTGTTTCTCGTAAAGAGAAACAGGAGCGAATTCACCATTCTTTGTTTTCGGCTGACGGGATTTTTCCCGAACCGGTCGGGCGAATACACCAAAGAGCAGCGTTTGTCATCCCCGGACGACAAAAATTCTCCCTGCCGCAAGCCGGGGGACGATGATTTCCACGTCTTGCCGCCGGTGAACCTGCAGGCTATGTCCGATTCTACCGCTGGAGGAGCGTCATGTCCATATCCACTACCATCATGCTGTTTGTCGCAGGGTTCCTGTCGAGCGCCGTCAATGCGGTGGCCGGCGGCGGCACCTTTCTGACCTTCGGTGCCATGACGCTGGCGGGCCTGCCGCCGATCGTTGCCAATGCCACCTCCTCCATCGTCCAGTTTCCCGGCTACGTGACCTCGGCACTCGCCTATCGCAAGGAGATCTGGGCGGACCGCCGTGAGGCGGCCATCCTCGGCGCACTCTCCCTGATCGGGGGCCTCGCGGGTGCATTGATCCTGCTGTCGCTGTCCAATCCTTCCTTCCGGGCTATGGTCCCCTGGTTGCTGATTGCGGCGACTGCGATTTTCGCCGCCGGCCCGCTATTGCGGCCGAAATCGGCTAGCGACGACGCGCCGATGGGCCCGCTTGGTCTCATCAGCCAGTTTGCCACCGCTATCTATGGGGGCTTCTTCGGCGCCGGCATGGGCATCATGATGCTGGCCGTACTCGGTATCGCCAAGGGCGGCGATTACCACCGGCTGAACGCGCTGAAGAATTTCCTCGCCATGGTCATTGCCGCCGTCGCCATTGTCGTCTTTGCCGGCGGCAATGTCGTCGGCTGGCTGCATGCCGCCGTCATGATCCCCGGCGGCGCGCTCGGTGGCTATGCCGGCGTCTGGCTCGCCCGCCGCGTGCCGCAGGCGCTGATTCGCGGCCTGGTCGTCGCTGTCGGCCTGTTGCTGGCGGTCTATTACTTCGTCACGGGCTGAGGCGCGCGCCGCCGTGCCTACTTCACCCGCAACCCGTCCAGCAAGGTGCGAAACCCCTGAACCGCCCTTCTGGAGGTCTGCTGCGGGTCGTCGGAATTGGCGATCCACAGGGCGGCATTGCTGCTGGCGCCATTGATCAGGCGCGCGGTCACTTCCTCATCGACATCGATGATCACGCCGTCCTGCTTGAGTTCGCTGAGACTTTGCTTGAGCGCCGCGATACAGCCGTTTGTGGTTGGCCATTGCGAGATATCGCCCAGTACGGCCGGGCCGTCGCGAAACATGATCCTTTGGATTTCCGGCTCCAGCGCCATCTCGATATATGTCGAACACTCATCGACAAAACCCTGCCAGCGCGTCGGGGCACCGGCCGAAACCACGTGCAGACGCTCCGTCATCTCCGCGTCGATTTCCCGGATGACCGCCTGCAGCAATCCCTTCTTGTCACCGAAATGATGATACAGCGCACCCCGCGTCAGCCCCGCCGCCGCAGTGAAATCATCCATCGATGATTCCGCGTATCCAACCGTACCAAAGGCGTGGCGGGCAGCGGCCAGCAGTTTGGCGCGCGTCTCGGCGATCATTTCCGGGCGAGGCCTGATTATCCTCATTGAGAGCTCCTAATTCACATACGCAGCGTATTTATTTTTACATACGCCTCGTATTTTAATTGACATACGACGCGTACGCAACCATGTTATTTCATACGCCACGTATGTAAGTGGTCTGTCAGGATGATTGTAGGAGCATTCCATGTCCAACCCTTACAAGGAAATATTCAGCGTGCCGGGGGCCAAAGGTTTCTCCGCCGCCGGTTTCTTCGCCCGCCTGCCGATTGCCATGGCACCGATCGGGATTGTCGCCATGCTGTCGCAGACACGCGGCGAGTACTGGATCGCCGGCGCAGTGTCGGCAACCTTCGCGCTCACCAACGCGCTCGTCGCACCGCAGGTCTCGCGCCTGGTGGACCGGTTCGGGCAAACAGCTGTCATTGTGCCGAGCACGGTTGTCTCGGTAATCGCCTTTGCCCTCCTCATCCTGTCGGCCAACCAGGGCTGGCCGGAATGGACCCTGTTCGCTGCAGCCCTTCTTGCCGCCGCCATGCCCAGCATGCCGGCCATGCTGCGGGCGCGCTGGACCGAAATCTTTCGCGGCCGCCCCGAGCTGAACACCGCCTTCGCCTTTGAATCGGCAGCCGATGAGCTGGTTTACATCGCCGGCGCCTCGCTGTCGGTCGGGCTGGCTGTCTCGCTGTTTCCCGAGGCTGGCATGCTGATCTCAACGGTTTTCTTGGCTATTGGAACCGCAGCCTTTGCGCTGCAGCGCTCGACCGAACCGGCCGTGCGTCCGGGTGTAGCCGGAACAGTGCGGACATCCGCCATTCGCCTGCGGTCCGTGCAGATCATCACACTGGCGCTGATCTTCGTCGGCTCGATGTTTGCAACCGCCGAGGTCACCACCGTTGCCATGACCAAGGAGCTAGGCCAACCGGGCGCCGCCAGCTTGGTCATCGGCGTCTACGCGATCGGATCCTTCGTCGTTGGCCTTGTGATGGGCGCCTTGAACCTGCGCACGCCGCTGCAAACGCAGCTGCTGATCGCCGTCAGTGTCCTAGCCATCACTGCCTTGCCGTTGCTGATCGCCGGGACAGTTCCCTTTCTCGCTCTCGCCGTCTTCGTCAGCGGCATCGCCATCTCGCCCACCTTCATCACGGCCTTTGGCCTGATCGAGCGCCGGGTGCCGGAATCAATGCTGACGGAAGGCATCACCTGGGTGACAACCGGCATCGGCATCGGCATGGCCCTGGGCGCGTTTCTGGCCGGCTGGGTCGTCGACAATTTCGGCGCGCAGAACGGCTTCTGGCTATCCGTGGCGGCCGGCGTGGCTGTGGTCGTTACCATCGCCCTTGGCCAGAAGACCCTTGCCGGTGGCAGGCTGGACACAACCGGCGATGCGCTACCCCAGGCGGCGGAGTAAACCGGAAACAGCATGGTGCGCTGAACCAGCGTGCCATGCCGTTTATGATGAAGCCTCAGGACAGGGCCTATTTCTTCAGGAGATCCGGCCTGCGTTCAACTGTCAGCCGCCTCGCCTCAGCCTCGCGCCACCTGGCGATATCGCCATGATGGCCAGAGGTCAGCACGGCCGGGATTTCCCGCCCTTCGAACACCGGCGGCCGCGTGTAATGCGGATGCTCAAGCAATCCGCCTTCGAAACTTTCGTGCACGCCGGAAAGATCATTGCCCATGACGCCGGGCAGGATGCGCACGATGGCGTCGAGCAGGATCAGCGCCGCGGGCTCCCCGCCGGAGAGAATATAATCGCCGATCGAAACCTCTTCGAGTTCCCGCCCGTCGATCACCCGCTGGTCGACACCTTCGAACCGGCCGCAGACGATGATGGCGCCGGGGCCGCTGGCGAGTTCGCGCACCCGCTCCTGCGTCAACGGTTTGCCACGCGGGCTCATCAGCAGGCGTGGACGGTCGTCGCCATCAGACGCATGATCGATGGCTTTCGCCAGAATATCGGCCCGCAGCACCATGCCGGCTCCGCCACCGGCCGGGGTATCATCGACCGTGCGGTGCCTGTCCTCGGCAAAGTCGCGGATCTGCAGCGTATCGATCGCCCAGTGCCCACGCTCCAGCGCCTTGCCGGACAGCGAATGGCCAAGATGCCCCGGAAACATGTCCGGATAGAGCGTCAGAATGGTGGCGCGGAAGGGCAAGGTTTTACTTCGCCTTCGGCTTGAACTGGCTGGTCGGGTCCTCGTCCTTGTCGTCGGTGAGGCCGGCGGCGAGCGGATCGACCAGCATCGTGCCGGCTTCCAGATCGATTTCCAGCACCGACCATTCGGTAAAAGGGATCAGCACCGGCCGCTTGCCGGGGCCTTTCAGCTCGAGCAGATCGCCCGCGCCAAAATCAAAAACGCCGGTGACGGTGCCATAGCTTTTGCCGTCCGCATCGAGTGCTTCGAGACCTTCGAGATCGGCATAGAAGAATTCGTCCTCGTCGAGATCGTCGTCCGGCAGGTTGTCGCGCTCGACGTAGAGTTCCAGCCCGTTCAGCGCTTCGGCCGCATTGCGGTCGTTGACGCCGCGAAACCGCACGACGACGACATTCTTCATCTCCCGCACTTCCAGGACCTCGAACGTGCGTCCGTCCTCGGCATGCAGATGGCCGTAGTCGCCGATCGCGGTCGGTTCCTCGGCAAACGACTTGACGCGCACTTCGCCGCGCAACCCTTGCGCGCCGCCGATCGTTCCCATCAGCACAGGGTTTTTGAGTTTGCTCATTGCCGGGTCACTCTCCAGATCATGCCATTCGCATAAACGAAAACGGGCGGCATGAAAACGCCGCCCGCTTCAGAAATAGGCTATTGCCTGGCTTATTCGGCTGCAGCAGCGGCTGCGTCTTCAGCCTTCTGCTTGGCTTCGGCGATACGCTCGACAGCCTTCTTGCCCGGCAAGCCCTTGGTCGGGTTGACGCGTGCTTCGCGAGTTGCAACGCCGGCTTCGTTGAGGAAGCGCAGGACGCGGTCGGTCGGCAGCGCGCCATTCGACATCCAATACTGGATACGCTCGAGGTTCAGTTCAACGCGCTTTGCGTCTTCCTTCTTGAGCATCGGGTTCCACGAGCCGACCTTTTCCAGGAAACGGCCGTCGCGCGGCGAACGCACGTCAGCAATAACGATCTGGTAGAACGGGCGCTTCTTGGAACCACCGCGGGCGAGACGAATTTTCAGTGCCATGTCATGTACTCCTTGAGATATAAACCGCCTCTGGCGGCCTTTTTGTGTAATTTTTAAAGCTGATCAATCCTTGAGATCGGCAGCGATGGCTTCATGATGCCGGATGACTTCGTGGATGATGAAGTTCAGGAACTTCTCCGCGAAATCCGGATCCAGATTGGCATCCCGCGCCAGATGGCGAAGGCGTTCGATCTGGTATTCCTCGCGCGCCGGGTCCGCCGGCGGCAAATTGTATTTGGCCTTCAGCACGCCCACTGCCTTGGTGCAGCGGAAACGCTCGGCCAGCATGTGCACCAGCGCCGCGTCGATATTGTCGATCGACTGGCGGTAGCCCGAAAGTTCCTGTTTGACTGCTGGATCAATCATACCGGTCCAGTCCTCACTTCTTCTTCGGCAGGCCGGGAAGCCCCGGGAATCCGCCACCGAGACCGGGCAGCTTCAGGCCGCCACCGCCCAAACCGGGCAAACCGCCGCCGCCCCCCATCCCAGGCATGCCGCCCTTGCCGAGGCCAGCGGCCTCCGCCTGCTTCTGCAGGGCTTCGAGCTGCTTGGGGTCCATCTTCGACAGGTCGGGCATGCCGCCCATTCCGCCGCCCATGCCACCAAGGCCCATCTTGCCGGCAAGGCCACCCATCATCTGCTTCATCATGCCGCCCTTGCCCTTGCCGCCCATCATTTTCATCATGTCGGCCATGGAACGGTGCATTTTCAGCAGCTTGTTGATTTCGGCCGCATCCGTGCCGGAACCGGCCGCGATGCGCTTCTTGCGGGAATGCTTGAGAATATCCGGGTTGGCGCGCTCGGCCTTGGTCATCGACGAGATGATCGCCATCTGGCGGCCAAACATCTTGTCGTCGAGACCGGCAGACGCCATCTTGTCCTTCATGCCGGCCATCCCGGGCATCATGCCCATGATGCCGCCCATGCCGCCCATCTTCTGCATCTGGCCGAGCTGATCAGCGAGATCGTTGAGATCGAACTTGCCGGTCTTCATCTTGGCGGCCATGGCCGCTGCCTTCTCGGCATCGATGTTTTCGGCAGCCTTCTCGACCAGCGAGACGATGTCGCCCATGCCGAGGATACGGTCGGCGACGCGGCGCGGGTGGAACTCTTCCAGCTCCGCCATCTTTTCGCCGACGCCGATCAGCTTGATCGGCTTGCCGGTGACGGCGCGCATCGACAGGGCTGCACCGCCGCGGCCGTCGCCGTCCATACGGGTCAGGACGAGGCCGGTAATGCCGACGCGCTCGTCGAAATTGCGGGCGAGATTGACGGCGTCCTGACCGGTCAGCGCATCGGCGACCAGCAGGATTTCGTGCGGGTTGGAGCGGCGCTTGATCTCTGCCATCTCGAGCATCAGCGGCTCGTCGATATGGGTACGGCCGGCGGTGTCGAGGATGACGATGTCATGGCCGCCGAGCTTGGCAGCTTGGACTGCGCGCGCGGCGATATCGGTCGGCGACTGGCCGGCAATGATCGCCAGCGTATCGACGCCGGTCTGGACACCGAGCTGGCGCAGCTGTTCCTGCGCTGCCGGACGGCGCGTGTCGAGCGACGCCATCAGGACCTTCTTCTTGTCCCGCGTCTTCAGGCGAAGGGCGATCTTGCCGGTCGTCGTCGTCTTACCCGAGCCCTGCAGACCGACCATCATGATGACGACGGGGGCAGCGGCATTGAGATCGATCGGCACGCCTTCGGAGCCGAGCATGTTGATCAGCTCGTCATGGACGATCTTGACGACCATCTGGCCAGGCTTGATCGACTTCAGGATTTCGGCACCGACAGCCTTTTCGCGCACCTTGTCGGTGAACGAACGCACGACTTCGAGCGCGACGTCGGCTTCCAGGAGCGCACGGCGAACCTCGCGCAGGGCGGCCGTTACATCGGCTTCCGACAGCGCGCCACGGCCGGTCAATCCATTCAGGATTGACCCAAGGCGGTCCTGGAGACTTTCAAACATCGCTTCATCCTTGTCGTTTCGGATTTTGGTTTGCGCATATGCCTTACTTTCTCGGCTTCGCCTCGAAAGGGACATGCGCGATGCCCGAAACGTTGTGCTTTTCCTTGACGAAAACAAGACGCAAAGCCAAAAAGCACCCGAGGGCGCAACGCGCTATCGGGTGTTGACCTCCGGGATCTCCGCAATGGGTCCGGGTCGGTGGCTACAAGTCTTGTTCTTGTCGCAGATTGCGGGCGGTAAACACGATATGTCCGGGAAAGTCAAGGCGAGGCGGCGATTTCACCGTTTCAGCCGCCCATCTGCAAGCCTTTCAGGCATCGCGGCCGAAATAGACTTCAACCGAAGCGATGCGATCTCCGTGAAACCGGATGACCTCGACATTGCGAAACGCGCCGCCGTCCTGCTTTTCAGCCCGGTAGCGCACTAGCGCTTCATTGTCCTCCAGCGAAATGCGTTCGATGTGGATGGCACGGAAGGCCGGCGGCTGCGGCCAGCAACGTTCGAAATAGGCCGCCTTGTCGATATGGTCGTCGCGAGGACTGGAAAAGGTGAAATCCTCCGTGAGCATGTCGGAGACCTCGTCCTTCCGGTTGGCGAGATAAGCTGCAAAGAGCCCGCGAACGGTTGCTTCCCTATCCATGTCACCCTCCTATAACGGATTGTCATTGGAAATCAGTTATAGCCCAAACGACGTTCCGGCGCCAGAAATCGGCTCGAGCGGTGCGGCCATCGCTTCGAAACCGGCGTGCTACCGACGGATTGAAGGGATGAAGGCAGGCCCCCATGTTAAGGAGCAAAGCCGGTCCAATGAAAGCGCCACAGTGAGCCAGATCAGAAATCCCTATTATACCGGCCCCATCTCCGACCATTTCGACGGCACCGTCTTCTTCAACCCCGAGGGCGAAGCGCCGCTCGGCTTTCGCGAGTTGATGCGCTGGCAATTCGGCGGCGGCCGCATGGCCTGGCCAATAAGCGCGCCCAGTCCTTTCCCCCCGGCAAAACCGGACGATCGCGTCGATGGCGACGGCCTGCGAGTCACCATGGTTGGCCATGCGACGCTGCTGATCCAGGTCGCCGGGCTCAATATCCTCACCGACCCCGTCTGGTCGCCGCGCACCAGCCCGTTTTCCTTCGTCGGCCCCAAGCGCGTGGTCGCGCCCGGCATTGCTTTTAACGATCTGCCGCCGATCGATATCGTTGTTGTCACCCACAATCACTACGATCATCTCGATCTCGCCACCTTGAAGCGGCTGCACGCGGAGCATGGTCCCCACATCATCACCCCGCTCGGCAATGACACGATCATCCACCGCGCCGTTCCCGATGCAAAAATTTCCGGCATGGACTGGGGCGAGCAGATCTCCTTTCGGGACGACGTCACGATCGACTGCGAGCCCTGCCATCACTGGTCGGCCCGCAATGCCCGCGACCGCCGCATGGCGCTCTGGGCCGCCTTCGTGATCTCGGCGCCAGCAGGAAAGATCTACCATATCGGCGATACCGGCTTTCACGACGGCATCAACTACAAGGCCGCCGCAGTAAAACACGGCCCCTTCCGCCTCGCCAACCTGCCGATCGGCGCTTACGAACCGCGCTGGTTCATGAAGGCCCAGCATCAAAACCCAAAGGAAGCCGTTGAGGGCATGCAGCTCTGCAACACCGCCTATGCTGCAGGCCATCATTTCGGGACGGTGCAACTGACAGATGAGGCGATCGAAGCACCGGTCCGGGCGCTCGAGGTTGCCTTGGAGGATCAGAGCGTCGCGCCGGAGCGGTTTCGGGCGCTGCGGGCGGGCGAGGTGTTCGACGTGCCTGCGATGTAGCGCCTCCTCGCCCTTATGACGGGGATGGCGAAGCTGGGCTACCTCCGTGCGAAACGAGCATCCGTATCACCCCTCCGGAAATTCCCGATACTGCGGCAGATCGTCGGTGATCTCGTACCACGGCGCCTTCGAGCCGACGAAAATATGCGCGGTTGGCCGGATCGACGGCGCATCCACCAGCGTGCCCATGGGGACATGGGCGTAAGTGCCATCGCGCACCACCGAATAGACCAGCGACCCGCAGGTGCCGCAATGCACGTCATGGGTCTCATCGGGATTGCCGTAGATCAATATCGCTTCCGCGCCCTTGACGAGCTGAAACCGCTCACGCCTGATCCCGGCAATCGGCTTGAAGGCCGACCCGGTGGTGCGCCGGCACTTGGAACAATGGCAGTTCATCGCATATTCGAAGGCGTCACCGACCACATATTCGACAGCGCCGCACATGCACTTTCCGGCAAGAAGGGACGGTGTTTCGGGCATGTCATGTCTCCGGAAGCGTCAGTGGCCAGCAATCAGCATGACCCGCGCCCGCCGGGACTGCAACGCCTCGACCCACACCTGCCAACGCAGCTTCCAACATTTTTTCGTCCCCGTTCATCCCCGCCCCCAAAACCTGTGCCATCATCATTGCCGTCCTGTCATCGGCGAGACCGCTAGGCGTAGCGGTGAGACAGGGCCGGTGCCGGGTGAAGGACAGACGTAAGCCTTTATCCGGTGGATGGTCAGAAAGTGGTTTCCCTCCCGTCTGCAAAATGGCGGGGCGTGCCTGTGAGGCACACATGAGGACCGGCGACGGGTGTGTTGAAAGACAGGCCTTTCGTGGCGCGGCGGTGAAAACCGTCAGCCCACCCCGTATCAAAAGGGCGCCGCCATCCCCGCAGAGAAACCGGAGTTGCCCATCGGCGAACACTGAACGGGGCGCTGGAAGGCGTCATATAAACTAACTTGTCTCGGCACTTTCCAGCGCCCCGGCCAAGTGAATGAAAGCAAGCAAACCCACGGCGGATTTTCCGGGCGTGGCTTGAGGTGTTGATATCTTGTACCTCCGCCTCAAGGGGCGGGTAACGCCCCACTGGTAATTTCAACCCATTTCCGCCATATACACCCCTACAAACGCAGGAAATGAACGTCATGAACACTACGGTCGAATTCGCAAGGATGAACGGGCTTGGCAACAAGATCCTGGTTGTCGATATGCGCGGCCGCAAGGACAAGGTGACGCCTGAAGCCGCGATCGCGCTCAACGGGCATCCGGACACCCAGTTCGACCAGATCATGGCGATCCACGATCCGAAGGCTGAGGGCACCGACGCCTGGATCGACATTCTCAACTCCGACGGCTCGAAGGCGCAGGCCTGCGGCAACGGCACGCGCTGCGTCGTCCAGGCGCTTTCGGCCGAAACCGGCAAGAAGATTTTCACCTTCCAGACCGTCGCCGGCATCCTGAATGCGCAGGAACATGCGGATGGAACCATCTCCGTCGACATGGGCACGCCCGTGTTCGAATGGGACAGGATCCCTCTGTCAGAAGAATTTTACGACACCAGCCGCATCGAGCTGCAGATCGGCCCGATCGACGACCCGATCCTGCATTCGCCTTCCGTCATGTCGATGGGCAATCCGCATGCGATCTTCTGGGTGGACCGCGATGTCATGTCGTTCGATCTGGAGCGCTTTGGCCCGCTGCTCGAAAACCACCCGATGTTTCCCGAGCGTGCCAATATTACCCTGGCCCAGGTCACCTCGCCTTCGTCGCTGACCACCCGCACCTGGGAACGCGGCGCCGGCCTGACGCTGGCCTGCGGATCGGCCGCCTGTTCCGCCGCCGTCTCGGCTGCCCGCACGGGCCGCACGGGCCGCAATGTCGCCATCACGGTCGCCAGCGCCACCCCGCCCGGCATTCTCACAATCGAATGGCGCGAAAGCGACGACCACGTCGTCATGACCGGCCCGGCCGAATGGGAATGGTCCGGAGCCGTTGATCCCGTCACCGGTCTCTGGTCGCGCGAGGACGAACCGCAGACGGAAAGCGCCGCACTTTGAGCGGCGTCGATGTCATAACCTTCGGCTGCCGGCTCAACACCTATGAATCCGAAGTTATGCGGGCGCAGGCCGAGAAGGCGGGGCTGAACAACGCCATCCTCGTCAATACCTGCGCGGTCACCGGCGAGGCCGTGCGCCAGGCCCGCCAGGCGATCCGCCGCGCCCGGCGCGAAAACCCGCATGCCCGGATCATCGTCACCGGTTGTGCCGCCCAGACCGAGAAGCAGACCTTTTCTGAAATGCCCGAGGTCGATGCCGTGCTCGGCAACGAGGAAAAGCTGAAAAGCGCCTCCTACCGGTCGCTGCCCGATTTCGGCGTCTCGGCGGAAGAAAAGCTGCGCGTCAACGACATCATGAGCGTGCGCGAGACGGCACCGCAGATGGTCAAGCTGATCGAGGGCCATGTGCGCGCTTTCATTCAGGTACAGAACGGTTGCGACCACCGCTGCACCTTCTGCATCATCCCCTATGGCCGCGGCAATTCCCGCTCGGTGCCGATGGGCGCCGTCGTCGATCAGGCGCGCAAACTGGCCGAGAGCGGCTACCGCGAGATCGTGCTGACCGGCGTCGATGCGACCAGCTATGGCGGCGATCTGCCCAGCACCCCGACGCTTGGCCTGCTCGCCAAGACGCTGCTGAAACAGGTGCCGGAGATTTTGCGCCTGCGCCTCTCCTCGATCGACAGCATCGAGGCCGACAGCCATCTGATGAACCTGATCGCCGATGAGCCGCGCTTCATGCCGCATCTGCACCTGTCGCTGCAGCATGGGGACGACATGATCCTGAGGCGGATGAAGCGCCGGCACTCCCGCACCGATGCCTTGGCGTTCATTGAGGATGTGCGCCGCCTGCGGCCGGAAACAAGTTTTGGCGCTGACATGATCGCCGGTTTCCCGACCGAGACCGAAGAGATGTTTGCGAACGCGATGGGATTGGCCGAAGAGGCCAATATCGCCCATCTGCATGTCTTTCCCTATTCACCGCGCGAGGGAACGCCCGCCGCCCGCATGCCGCAGATCGACCGTGCGCTGGTCAAGGAACGGGCCGCCCGGCTGCGCGCCACTGGACTTCAGCTGCATCAGGCCCATCTTGACAGCATGATCGGAACGCAGCAAAGCCTGCTCGTCGAGAACAATGGCTTGGCACATACGGAAAATTTCACGCTTGTCGCCGTCCCCGGCCTGACGCCGCGCGCTATCATGCAGGCTGTCATCACCGGCCACAACGGCAAGTATCTCGACATGCAACTGACGGCTGCCAACGCGGCCTGAGTTTACGGAATTCAAATGGCGCTCAGCTTTCTGAAAAAGGTCTTCACGTTCGGTAAGGACAAGCCGGTCGAAGGCGAGCCAACTGCCACCCCAGCGGCCGATGCGGTCATGGACCAGGCGGAATCGACCTTCAGTCCCGAAGAAACCCGGGCGATCGAAGCCGAGCTGGAGCCGCATTCCCGTACCGAAGATCTGCCTGTCGCCGAAGATCCTGTCTTGCCGCAAGAAATGGACACCGCGGGAGGGCCGTCCGCTGATACGCGCGATGCGCCGGAATTTGAGGCTGAGGATGATGCCTCCGCCGAAGAAGTGGATGATACTCCAGCCATTCTGCCTGCTGTCGAAGAGATTGGCGATATCGGCCTGATCCCGTTGTCGCTGCTGGAGGCAGAAGCCGAGGCGTCCGAGACTGAGGAAAGCGCGACACCCCCCTCTGTCCCTTCGGGACATCTCCCCCTCAAGGGGGGAGATCAGATCGAGGCTGATGCTCCTTCAGAGCAATCTCTTTCAGTCGACGAATCGACAGAGGCTGAGGCCAGCATGATCTCCCCCCTTGAGGGGGAGATGCCCGGCAGGGCAGAGGGGGGTGACGAACGCTCCGCAAACGCGGACATCGAAGCAGTACCCGCAGCCCCCATCCTCCCCAAGGGCTTCGCCACCGGCCGCGCGATCGAGCCAGAACCCGAAGCACCAAAGCAGAAACTCACCTGGTTCCAGCGCCTGCGCCAAGGTCTTTCCCGCACGTCGTCGCAGCTGACTGGCCAGATCACTGCTCTCTTCACCAAGCGCAAGCTGGACGATGAGACTTTGCAGGATCTGGAAGATCTGTTGATCCAGGCCGATCTCGGGGTCGAAACGGCGTTGCGCATCACCGACACATTGGCCTCCGAGCGTTATGGCAAGGACGTCAGCGGCGAGGACGTTTCCCGTATCATGGCTGCCGAAATCACCAAGGTGCTGGCGCCTGTTGCCAAGCCGCTGCAGCTCGACCTCAGCCACAAGCCGCACGTCATCCTCGTCGTCGGTGTCAATGGCACCGGCAAGACCACCACCATCGGCAAGCTCGCCGCCAAGCTTTCAGGCGCCGGCCTCAAGGTCATGCTCGCCGCCGGCGACACTTTTCGCGCCGCTGCCATCGAACAGCTGAAAATCTGGGCCGAGCGCACCAAGTCCGATATCGTCTCGTCGAAACTCGGCGCCGATGCCGCGGGCTTGGCTTACGAGGCCTTCGAACAGGCACGGCTGAAAAAGAGCGACGTACTGATCATCGATACCGCCGGCCGCCTGCAGAACCGCACGGAGCTGATGGCGGAACTGGAAAAGATCGTCCGCGTGCTCGGCAAGCTCGATCCCGATGCGCCGCACACGGTGCTGCAAACGCTCGACGCCACCACCGGCCAGAATGCGCTCAACCAGGTCGAGATCTTCCGCAATATTGCCGGCGTCAACGGCCTGATCATGACCAAGCTCGACGGCACCGCCCGCGGCGGCATCCTCGTCGCCATTTCCGCCAAGCACAAGCTGCCGGTCTATTTCATCGGCGTTGGCGAGGGCGTGGACGATCTGGAACCGTTCGAGGCGAAGGACTTCGCCGAAGCCATCGCCGGGATTCCCCATTGACCCGGATATCATTTTGCCTTTTTGCTGATGTTATAGGGGCCACCCAGCACTCCGTCATCCTCGGGCTTGACCCGAGGACCCAGACGCCGGGCTGAAATACCGACGATCATACGTCGCACTGTGGATAGATCCTCGGGTCAAGCCCGAGGATGACGACGACAGAGACGAATAGCCCGCATACCGGGCATGCAAGATAACCGCTTTAAGGACGTCACTATGTCATCGATCGAGGCGGTCAAGCCGCGCAAGGAAATCAGCCCGCTCCTGAAAATGGTGCTGGAGCTTGGACCGCTGGTGGTCTTCTTCTTCGCCAATTCGCGCGGCGAATGGCTGGCGCGGGAGTTTCCGGCGCTGACCGAACTCGGCGGGCCGATCTTCATCGCCACCGGCCTGTTCATGGCCGCGACCGCGATTGCGCTCACCGCGTCCTGGATTTTGACCCGCACCCTTCCGATGATGCCGCTGATTTCCGGCATCGTCGTCTTCATCATGGGCGCGTTCACTCTCTGGCTGCAGAATGACACGTTCATCAAGATCAAGCCGACCATCATAAATACGCTGTTCGGTGTCATTCTGCTCGGCGGCCTGCTGTTTGGAAAGTCGCTGCTCGGCTATGTCTTCCATTCCGCCTTCAAGCTCGACGAGGAAGGCTGGCGCAAGCTGACCATTCGCTGGGGCATCTTCTTCCTGGTCCTCGCCGTCCTCAACGAAGTCGTCTGGCGCAATTTCTCGACCGATTTCTGGGTCGCCTTCAAGGTCTGGGGCACGATGCCGATCACGGTGCTGTTCACCCTGTCGCAGATGCCTGTTATCATGAAGCACTCGCTGGATCAGGATACCCCGAAGTGACCACTTTGGTACCGGCAGAAAGCCGTTCATCGCGCGCCGCCACCTTATGGCTTGCCGCCTGCGCTAGCGTTTTCATCCTGCAGATCGTCATCGAATACTGGATGGGCCGCACGCCGATCTGCGAGTGCGGCACCATCAAGCTGTTCGAGCCCAATGCCAACGGTCCGGGCAATTCGCAGCATCTGGCCGACTGGTATACCCCGTCGCACATCATCCACGGTTTCCTGTTCTACGGGCTGGCCCACCTGACCTTGCGTGGCAAACCACTGGCGGCAAAGCTGCTTTTGGCGCTGGTGATCGAATCCGGCTGGGAAATCCTCGAAAACTCCCCCATCATCATCGACCGCTACCGCACCGCCACCATCTCCCTCGATTATTATGGCGACAGCATCCTGAACTCGGCGATGGATACGGTATTCATGGCGCTCGGCTTCTTCTTCGCCCGGCGCGCACCAATCGCCGTGACCGTCGCCATCGCCATCATCTTCGAGATTTTCACCGGCTGGCTGATCCGCGATAACCTGACCTTGAACGTGCTGATGCTGGTTTATCCGCTGGACGCGGTGAAGGCGTGGCAAAGCGCGCTTTGAGAGAGTTCGAAAAGCAGGACTGAAGCGAAATATTTCCCCGCGCCCACTCAGTTGAACCTTTGGATTGCGTGAGCGCGTCACGATCTCCCTCTTCTCCCCCGCGGGGAGAAGTGCCGAACGCAGTGAGGCAATGAGGGGGGTTTTCCGCGAATCCGAAGCGACCCGCCCCCTCATCCGGCGCTGTGCGCCGCCTTCTCCCCGCTGGGGAGAAGAGAACCAAGCCTAAACGCCTACTTCGCCGCCGCCTTTGCGATCGCCGGATACAGACCTTCCTTCAGGCTGCGTTCATCGAAAGGCCCCACCCGCTTGTAGATGATCGTGCCCGACGCATCGACCAGGTAGGATTCCGGGATACCGTAGACGCCCCAGTCGATGGCCGCCTTGCCGTGTGGATCGACGCCGACGGCGGAAAAGGGATTGCCGAGCTCGCCGAGGAACCGCAGCGCATTACCGGTTTGGTCCTTGTAGTTGATCCCGACCACCGTCAGTCTGGAATCCTTGGCCAATTCGAGAATGATCGGGTTTTCCTCGCGGCAGGGCACACACCAGGAGGCCCAGACATTGACCAGCGTCAACTTGCCCTTGATCGCCGCATCGGTCAGCGGCGGCATTGGAGCCCCTTTGAACGTCGCGCCCTCAAGGGACGGCATATCGAGTGATGGTGCCTTTGTGCCGATCAGCGCAGACGGGATTTCGCTGATGTCCCGGCCGGAATCGAGCTGGCTCCAGAAAATCACGGCCAGCCCGGCAAAGATCAACAGCGGCAGCAGCGCAAAGACGATGCGCATCTTGCCCGGCCGGGTGGCTTCGGGCGTGATGGGGGTCTCTATGTTCATTGTGTCTCTCCGGCTTGCGCCGAACGCCGGCGGATACCGGCGGATTCCAACGTCTGCAATTCGCGGCGGCGGGCGCGCCCGTCGGTCCACACCCAGAAAACGAGAGCAATCACCGTGAGAGCGGCGATGGCATAGCTGGCAAGAACATAGGCGGTGTGGGTCATCATCGGCTCAGACCTCCCGGCCGGCACTTCGGGCAGCCTGACGGCGCATCGAGGTCACCCGGCGGCGCCAGATCTCGTTGCGCATGGCGGCGATGTGCAGGGTGAAGAACAGCATGGTGAAGGCAACCGCCATCACCAGCAATGGCCGCAGGAATTCCGGATCAATCGCCGAGCCGCCGAGCCTCAATACGCTTGCCGGCTGATGCAGCGTGTTCCACCATTCGACCGAGAACTTGATGATCGGGATATTGACGAAGCCGACGAGGATCAGCACGGCCGAAACCTTGGCCGCCTTGCCGGGTTCGTCCATGGCACGGTTGAGCGCCATCAGCCCGAGATACATCAGGAACAGCACGAAGACCGAGGTCAGACGCGCGTCCCACACCCACCAGGTGCCCCACATCGGCTTGCCCCAGAGCGAACCGGTGACCAGCGCCAGAAAAGTGAAGGAGGCACCAATCGGTGCGGCGGCGCGGGCGGCGACATCGGCCAGCGGATGGCGCCAGACCAGCGTTCCCAACGCCGAAACCGCCATCACCGAATAACACATCATAGACAGCCAGGCGGCCGGCACATGCACATACATGATGCGCACCGTCTCGCCCTGCTGGTAATCGCCTTCGGTGGTGAAGGACAGATAGAGCCCAGCGGCAAACAGCAGCACCGTCAAACCGGCAAACCACGGCAGGACACGGGCCGCCAGGGCCAGAAACCGGGTCGGGTTGGCAAGATCGCTGAATTTTCGAATGGCCAGACTGTTTTCGCTCATGATGGTTCTTTAGCGTGCAACGCGCTTCTCTTCAATAAAGGGGCATCAATCACATTTGCGTCAGAGCGCCGCGCGTTCAAAAGGGCGCGTGACGCTCTGCCCCCGATTTCTAGTCCGACGCAGACCGGAGCGCCAAGGCGGCGGCCAGCGGGCCGATGACCGCAAAGAACAGCGTGATCGCGATCAGGATCAGCAGGGGCGGCAGAAATGGCGCCGGGTCCTGAACGGCGGCATAGGCGGCACTGACGCCGAAGATCAGCACCGGGATCGCCAGCGGCAGGACGAGGATCGACACCAGCAATCCACCGCGCGGCAGGGTAACCGCCACGGCAGCGCCAGTTGCGCCGATGAAGGTGATGGCAGGGGTGCCGACCAGCAGCGTCAGCATGGTTGCGCCGATGGCGACCTCGCCCATGTTCATGAACAGACCGAGCAGCGGTGCGGCAACCACCAGCGGCAGCCCGGTCGCGGTCCAGTGCGCCAGGCATTTCACCAGCACCGTCAGCACCAGCGGCGCCTCCTGCATCAGCATCAGGTCCAGCGACCCATCCTCCCGCTCCGCCTGGAACAGCCGGTCGAGGCCAAGCAGCGAGGCGAGCAGCGCACCGATCCACAGAATTGCCGGGCCGATGCGGGACAGGAGATTGAGATCGGGGCCGACGGCAAAGGGAACCACGGCAACGACCGTCATGAAAAACAGCACGCCGATCAGGGCGCCGCCGCCAGCGCGGACAGAGAGTTTGAGGTCGCGGAGGAAGAGGGCGATCATGCGGATATCCCCTGAATGCTGGGTGAAGGCTCCCTCATCCGGCCCTTCGGGCCACCTTCTCCCCGCTGGGGAGAAGAGGCAGTTTGTGGCGAACACAATGCAACATAGAAAACTCTAGTCTCAATAGATGGCTGGGATGGACGCAGCCGCAGCGCGCTCCCTCTTCTCCCCCACGGGGAGAAGGTGGCCCGAAGGGCCGGATGAGGGGGAACCACGCGGCGAAGCGCTGGAGATATCAAAGCTCTACCTCCGCAAATGCACCCGCAAACCCCGTCATCCGCAATTCCCGCGCGGCCACCCCCAGCGGCTGATGCGTCGCCGCAACGACAAGACCGCCTGCCTCCAGATGCCGCTCCACCAGGCCCGCAAACAGCCGGTCCGCCGCCGCGTCGAGTGCGGCCGTCGGCTCGTCGAGGACCCAGACCGGCCGGTAGGCGACCAGCAGCTTGGCCATCGCCATGCGCCGCTGCTGTCCCGCGGAGAGGTAGCCGAACGGAAGATGCGAAATTCCGCCAAGGCCGAGTGCTTCCGCCGCCTCCTCGATGCCGATGCCGGAACCATCAACCGAATCACCCATGAAGGATTTCCAGAAGGAGAGATTTTCTTCCACGGTCAGCTCGTGCTTCATCGCGTTGCGGTGGCCGAGATAGTGGCAGAGCTCGCGCGGATGGCCAATATCGGCTGATGTATCGTCCAGCCGGACAGTGCCGGATTCAGGCGTCAGAAGCCCCGCCAGAACGCGCAACAATGTCGACTTGCCCGAACCGTTCGGACCGGTGACGACCAAGGCTTCTCCGGCCGCAACAACGAACGAAATATCGTGGAAAATCAGGTCCTCACCGCGTTTTGCACTGAGTCCTTCGACACGCAGGCGGATCGGCATTCACATTCCCTTTACGACGTTCGTCGCAGCGCAAAAAAATTGTCTCAAATTGAGGACGGATGGTCTGGCACGTTCCGGAGAAATTATCTATAACCGCCCCAACACGCCAGCGGTCGGCGTGAATTTCATCCTAGCGCCGAACTTGGAATGATTTCCACGTACGGACAGCGGAAATGGCCGTACCCGCATCCCATATCGCGCTTTAAATGCGTTCGGGCGTTCGTGCGTCACGTTTTGGCGATCTAACGGAACGGGGTATTCCAGTGTCCAAATCCCTAGACAGTTTCAATTGTCGTTCGACGCTTTCCGTCAACGGCGTAGACTACGTCTATTACAGCCTGCCGAAGGCGGAAGAAAACGGCCTCGCCGGCGTTTCAAAGCTTCCTTATTCGATGAAGGTTCTGCTTGAGAACCTCTTGCGCTTCGAAGACGGCCGGACGGTCACCAAGGAGAATATCCTGGCCGTTGCCGACTGGCTGAACAACAAGGGCCGCGAAGAAAACGAAATCGCCTACCGCCCGGCCCGCGTGCTGATGCAGGACTTCACCGGCGTTCCCGCCGTCGTCGATCTGGCCGCGATGCGCGACGCGATGGTTTCGCTCGGTGGCGATCCGGAAAAGATCAACCCCCTGGTTCCCGTCGACCTGGTCATCGACCACTCAGTCATCGTCGATGAATTCGGCACGCCAACGGCCTTCGCCCGCAATGTCGAGCTCGAATACGAGCGCAACGGCGAGCGCTACCGCTTCCTGAAATGGGGCCAGCAGGCCTTCAAGAATTTTCGCGTGGTTCCTCCGGGCACCGGTATCTGTCACCAGGTGAATCTTGAGTATCTCGGCCAGACCGTCTGGACCAAGGAAGAAGACGGCGAGATCACCGCCTATCCGGATACCTGCGTCGGCACCGACAGCCACACGACCATGATCAATGGCCTGGGCGTTCTCGGCTGGGGCGTCGGTGGTATCGAGGCGGAAGCGGCCATGCTCGGCCAGCCCGTTTCCATGCTCCTGCCTGAAGTCATCGGCTTCAAGCTGACCGGCAAGCTCAAGGAAGGCGTCACCGCGACCGACCTCGTGCTGATGGTCGTGCAGATGCTGCGCAAGAAGGGCGTCGTGTCCAAGTTCGTCGAATTCTTCGGTTCCGGCCTCGACAACATGACGCTGGCCGACCGCGCGACGATCGGCAACATGGGTCCGGAATATGGCGCGACCTGCGGCTTCTTCCCGGTCGATTCCGAAACCATCAACTACCTCACCATGTCCGGCCGCGAAGAACAGCGCATCGCGCTGGTCGAAGCCTATTCCAAGGCGCAGGGCATGTGGCGTGACAATGACGGTTCCGATCTGGTCTTCACCGACACGCTCGAACTCGATCTCGGTCAGGTTGTTCCGGCCATGGCCGGCCCGAAGCGTCCGGAAGGCCGCATCCCGCTGGAAAACATCGCATCCGGTTTCGCCGGCTCGCTCGAAGGCGAATACAAGAAGCCGGGCCAGCTCGACATGCGCTATGCCGTCGAAGGCGCGGATTACGATATCGGTCACGGCGACGTGGCGATTGCCGCCATCACGTCGTGCACCAACACGTCCAACCCCTCGGTTCTGATCGCTGCCGGCCTTCTCGCCCGCAACGCCGTTGCCAAGGGCTTGAAGACCGCCCCTTGGGTCAAGACATCGCTCGCACCTGGAAGCCAGGTTGTCGGTGAGTACCTGTCCAAGTCCGGACTGCAGGATTCGCTGGATGCACTCGGCTTCAACCTCGTCGGCTTCGGCTGCACGACCTGCATCGGCAATTCCGGCCCACTGCCGGCACCGATCTCGAAGACGATCAACGAGAAGGGCCTGATCATGTCCGGAGTTCTCTCGGGCAACCGCAACTTCGAAGGCCGCATCTCGCCGGACGTTCAGGCGAACTACCTCGCCTCGCCGCCGCTGGTCGTCGCCTATGCGCTCGCCGGTACGGTCCAGAAGGACCTCACTACCGAGCCGCTCGGCATCGGCAGCGATGGACAGCCGGTGTTCCTCAAGGACGTCTGGCCGACCTCGCAGGAAATCCAGGAATACATCCTGAAATACGTCACCCGCGCACTCTACGCATCGAAATATGCCGACGTGTTCAAGGGCGACGCCAACTGGCAGGCCGTCCAGATTCCGGAAGGCCAGACCTACGCCTGGGACGACAACTCGACCTATGTGCAGAACCCGCCCTACTTCGTCGGCATGGGCAAGACCGGTTCGGGCATCTCCGACATCAAGGGCGCCCGCGTCCTTGGCCTGTTCGGCGACAAGATCACCACCGACCACATCTCGCCGGCCGGATCGATCAAGGCAGCGTCGCCTGCCGGTGCCTACCTGATCAACCACGGCGTCGGCGTTGCCGACTTCAACCAGTACGGCACGCGCCGCGGCAACCATGAAGTGATGATGCGCGGCACGTTTGCCAATATCCGCATCCGTAATCACATGATGGGCCCGAACGGCAAGGAAGGCGGCTACACGATCCACTATCCTTCGAAGGAAGAGATGTCGATCTACGACGCCGCCATGCAGTACAAGGCCGAAGGCGTGCCGCTGGTCATCTTCGCCGGCGTCGAGTACGGCAACGGTTCGTCGCGTGACTGGGCTGCCAAGGGTACCAACCTTCTCGGCGTCAAGGCCGTGATCGCCCAGTCGTTCGAGCGTATCCACCGCTCCAACCTCGTCGGCATGGGCATCGTGCCCTTCGTCTTCGAGGAAGGCACGACCTGGGAATCGCTCGGCCTGAAGGGCGACGAGAGCGTCACGATCGACGGTCTCGCCAATGTCCAGCCGCGTGAAAAGCGCGTCGCCAGGATCACCTATGCCGACGGCACGGTGAAGGACGTTCCGCTGATCTGCCGCATCGATACGCTCGATGAGGTCACCTACATGAACAATGGCGGCATCCTGCAAACGGTTCTGCGCGATCTCGCTGCCTGATGGCATCACGAATGCTGACATGAACGAAACCGGGGCTTTCACAAGCCCCGGTTTTTTTGTGATCGCCGGAGCCTCAAGCCTCACTCCAACGTGATTTTCCGTTGAAAGAGGAGCAGCGTATGAAGGATGCCGACTGAGGCTTTACGCCGGTACAACACGGTTAAGCTGCCGACCTTGAAATGCCACACCCTCGAAATGGAAGTCCCGATGTCTGGATCAAGCACCGTTCGCCGCATCATGCTCGCCTTTGGCCTTGGCCTCATGGCGATGCCGGCTATGGCCGAAGATGCGGTAAAGCCGGCAGGCGTCGTGGAACTGTTCACCAGCCAGGGCTGCTCCTCTTGCCCTCCGGCGGACGCGGCTTTGAAAACGCTGATCGACGACGGCAAAGTCGTGGCGCTCTCCTATCATGTCGATTACTGGAACTATCTCGGCTGGGCCGACACGCTCGCCTCGAAGGACAATACTGCCCGGCAATATGCCTATGCGAAAATGTTCGGCCGTAGTGGTGTCTACACGCCGCAGGCGGTGCTCAACGGCCGCGACCACATCAACGGCGCCGATCTGGACGGAATCAACAATCGCTTGTCGGCAATGAAGGCAACGGGGGACGGGCTTGCCGTTCCAGTCTCCGCCAGCGTCCGCAAAGACGAGATCGATATCAGGATCGGGGCCGGCACAGGCAAGGCCAATGTCGTCGTCGTCTATTTCAATCGCCAGCAGCTCGTCGATGTCAAGAAGGGCGAAAACAGCGGCAAGACGATTTCCTATTGGCACTCCGTCCGCGACATCCAGACGATCGGCATGTGGGACGGCAAGCCTGCCAGTTTCGTGTTGCCCGCGTCCATCCTCAACGAAGGCGAAAACGGCGGCTGTGCGGTGCTTCTACAGAAGATGAAAGACAATGAAACGCCCGGCGCCATCGTTGGTGCCACAACTGTCATGGCAAATACTGCTCAATGACGGACTAGACTTCTAAGCTTGATCTGGTTCGGCCCGGCAGCATCGAGGGGCTGGGGCTGAGGGTTCGAAGATGCCGGACCGAACCGGCCACATTTCGCAGGCGCAGACAGCACCCGCTCGATATGGCGTGTGGAGTAACCGCGTCCGAAGGACGCTTTGGCTAGCCACTCCATTGCTGCACCCGCTGAGGACAGAAAAATCCTTAACGCACATGCAGGCCGGACACTCGGAAGGACTCCCTCGCGCCAACGATAGGGAGTTTCCCTGTCAAATGGGGCGTCGGTTTGTTTAAAATGCGGCACGCCGAAAAAAGTCACCCACTATTTCGACGGGCCTTGCGGCTTGCATTTCAGCCAAGGTCAGGCAAACTGTAACCGTCCTGTCACAATATAAGGCCGGAGTACCGATGACTGATCAGCCGGATTTGCCGCAAGGCGAGACCCGTTCCGAAAGGCAGAAATCGTCCGATGTGGTTGTTAACCTGCACGAATATCGCAGCAGCAATCAGGACCAACTTCCCATAACCTTCCATCGCCGCGAGCTGGACATGATCCTCCGGGTCTACGGCCGTATGGTTGGCGAAGGGGAATGGCGCGACTATGCGATGGACCATCTGCGTGACAAGGCCGTCTTCTCGGTTTTCAAGCGGTCGGGTGAGATGCCGCTGTTCCGGATCGAAAAGAATCCGAAACTGTCTGCCAGGCAAGGCGCCTTCAGCGTCGCCAATACCCACGGCATGATCCTGAAGCGTGGCCATGACCTACAGCAGGTTCTCAAAGTCTTCGACAAGATGCTGAAGGTCATCAAGACCTGAGTTAGCCCCGGTAGAGCGTATCGGGGTAGACGCCCGGCTCCGGATCGGTCGTCAGCCCCTCGCCGAGCGGCAATTGCATGATGATCGTATCGAGCCAGCGTCCGTGCTTGAAACCCGTGCCCTTCATAAGCCCGCCATGCTCGAAACCGGCCGCACGATGGACGGCGACCGAAGCTGGATGCGCGCCGCCGATGACGGCGACCATCTGGCGGAAGCCCAGCGTTGTGCAGAGCCGGATCAGTTCAGCCAGCAGCGCCTTGCCCACACCACGCCCCCGCGCCTCCGGTGCCAGATAGATCGAATCCTCGACCAGGAAACGGTAGGCCGTGCGGGTCCGGAATGCCGAGGCATAGGCGTAACCCAAGAGGATGCCGTCCGCATCGACCGCAGCGATATAGGGATAGCCGTTGCCGGTGATCACCGAAAAGCGCGAGGCCATTTCAGATTCATCCGGCGCCGTCATCTCATAGGAGGCGACGCCGTTCAGCACGGATTCCCGATAGATCGCTGTAATAGCGGGAATGTCGGATGGGGTCGCATCGCGCAGGATAAAGGACATGGGCAGACCTGTCTGGGAAGAGTGTTCCCTCGTCTGCCATATCGCATCCGACCATTCAAGCGAGCGGCCTTGCCAAAATGCAGGCAACAAAAAAGGCGGCCGAAGCCGCCTTTTCAGAAGTATCCGGTTCCGGATTAATTGCGGTTTCCGAGGAAACGCAGCATGAACAGGAACAGGTTGATGAAGTCGAGATACAACGTCAGCGCGCCCATGATGGCCTTGCGGCCAGCGGCTTCGGCACCGTCTGCTTCGAAGTACATTTCCTTGATCTTCTGGGTATCGTAGGCGGTAAGGCCTGCGAAGATCAGAACACCGATAGCCGAGATCGCAAACTCAAGCGCCGACGAGGCGAGGAAGATGTTGACGATCGAAGCGATGATCAGGCCGAACAGACCCATCATCAGGAATGAACCCATGCCGGACAGGCTACGCTTGGTGGTGTAGCCGTAGAGCGACAGAGCGCCGAACGAAGCGGCCGTGACGAAGAACGTCTGGGTGATGCTCTGGCCGGTATAGATCAGGAAGATCGACGACAGCGAGAGGCCCATCAGGCCTGCATAGACCCAGAAGGTCGTCTGCGCGGCCGACACGCTCATCGAGTTGATGCGGAAGCTCATGTAGAACACCAGAGCCAGCGGCGCGAGCATGACCACCCACTTCAGCGGGCTCACATAGATCGCCTGGCCGAACGCCGTCAGTTGTCCGTCCGCAAAAGCGAACTGAAACGCAGCGTAGGCAGCGATACCGGTGATTGCCAGACCGAGGGCCATCAGGTTGTACACCTTGAGCATATAGGTGCGCAGACCTTCGTCGATTACGGCCCCCGCCTGTGCGCCGGCAGGCGACATTCGGGTTTGGTAGTTTCTAAGATCAGCCATTGTTTCCTCTTTAAAAGCCCCGGTTAAGTTTACGGTGTCGGGCGGTAAGGGCGCATCCTTGAAAGGTGCCAGCCACTTAACCCAGGCGCCGCTGCGGGGCTCCAGCATGCCTGTGCTGAATATGATGTCGAAATATGACTTACACAAGACCGGCAGCCCTGAGAATCAGCCGAAAAGCGGATTCTCAGGCATTCGGGGGTTAGCGTTAACGGTTAACTGGGCGCTCAGAGCTCGCGCAGGACGGGTGCAGCCTTCTGCCCGAGCACCCGCCAGGTGCCGGCCAGGCCGAAACCGACCGTGACGACGAGAGCGACAGCCATGGTGATCAGCGCCACGTCCGGCAGGAAGGACGACGGCAAGCTCATGATTTTGCTGACCACGAACCAGGCCGCGACCCCGCCGGCAAAGAGCGCGAAGATCGCCGTCGATAGCCCGAGGATGGCATATTCGTAGCAGAAGGCGCGGATCAGCGTCGAGCGTGTAGCGCCCAGTGTTTTCAAGACGACGGCATCATGGGTGCGTGCCCGGTTGCCGGCCGCAAGCGCCCCGGCCAGCACCAGGATCGATGCAACCAGCGCCACGGCAGCGGCGGCACGGATGGCCGTTGCCAACTGGCCGACCAGCACGTTGATGATATCAAGCGCGTCCTTGACCCGGACACTGGTGATCGTCGGGTAAGCATTGGTGACGGCCTTGAGCGTGGCTGCCTCCTCCTGCGCCGTCGCACCCGGATCGATCACAGTGGCCAGCCAGGCATGCGGCGCACCGGCAAAGGTGTTGGGCGAGAACACCATGACGAAATTGATCGACAGGGATTCCCACTCGACCTTGCGGAAGTTGGCGATCCGGGCGGTGAGATTGCGGCCAAGCACGTTGACGGTGACGTTATCGCCGATCTTCAAGCCGAGTTCACCGGCCTCTTCCGACGAAAACGACACCAGCGGCTCGCCGGTGTAATCCGGTGCCCACCAGCCGCCCTCGGTCAATGTCGAATTTTCGGGCTTGTTCTTGGCATAGGTGATGCCCCGGTCGCCGCGCAGGACCCATTGACCGGCAGCCGGAACGTTCATCTTGGTGACGTCCTGGCCGTTGAAGGCGAGGATACGGCCACGCAGCATCGGCACCTCGATAACCTTGCCCTCCGGCAGGCTTGTTTGCAGCAGGGAACGGAAACCCTCGACCTCGGCGCTCTGGATATCGACGAAGAAGAAGTTCGGCGCCCGTTCCGGTAGGTTGCCGGTCAATTCGCGGCGCAGGTTGCCGTCGATCAGCGCCAGCGTCACCAGAAGCGCCAGGCCAAGCCCGAGCGACAGGACCACCGAGGGCGTCAGCGCGCCAGGGCGATGAATATTGCCGATGGCAAGCCTGAGTGCCGGCGAACTGACGCGCGGCGCCCGGCGGGCAAGCATGGCGACCAGAATGGCGACACCGCGCAGCACGACGAAGGAAAAGGCGATGGCTCCGAGGAAGGTCAGCGAGATCGTCCGGTCATAGGCCGTAAGGATCGCAAGGCCTGCGAGAGCACCGAGGCAAAGGGCAGCGGCCACCAGATAAGGCCAGGACGGCAGACGCGCCCGCTCGAACCCCTGTTCGCGAAACAGCGCGGTCGCCGGAACTTCGCGGGCATGACCGAGCGGCAGGAGGGCAAAGGCGAGCGAGCTCAAAAGGCCGAACACGGCGGCAAGGCCGAGTGCGCCCGGGTAGAGCTGGAACGCCGTCGATACCGGCAGCACACCCGCAAGGAATTGCGCCGCAATGAACGGAATGAGCGCGCCGAGCACAAGGCCGATGCCGATGCCGATAAAGGCAATCAGCAGGATCTGGATGAGATAGATGGTCGTGACCATCGAGGCCGGCGCGCCGACGCATTTGAACGTGGCGATGACGCCGCGTTTGGAGTCGAGATAGGAGCGCACGGCGTTGGCCACACCGACACCGCCGACGATCAGCGCCGTCAGCCCGACCAGGGTGAGGAACTGCGAAAAGCGGGTAATATTCGCCGTCAGTGCCGGAGCGGCGTTCTGGCTGGTGCGCACCGACCATCCGGCCTGCGGAAACTTTTCCTCCGCCTGCCTGCGCAAGGCCGGCACGCTGGAGCTATCGGCGACCTTCACCTTGTAGGTATGCTCGACCAGGCTTCCCGTCTGCACGAGACCGGAGGCGTCAAGCGCCTGTTTCGAGATCAGCAGGCGCGGCGCAAACCCAAAACCGTCCGACAGGGCATCCGGTTCGCGCACGATGGTTCCAGCCACGCGAATGCGGGCAGTCCCGAGCAGGATTTCATCGCCGGTCTTGATGCCAAGGCGGTCAAGCAAAAGCGGCGCGGCGAGCGCTTCGTAAACGCCATTGTCTTCAGCGATCATATCACCAAGCGGTGCCGCCGGTTCGCTATCGAACGTACCGTAGAGCGGATAGGCGCCATCAACGGCTTTCAGCTCGACCAGCGCCTGGTTGGAGCCATCCGGCAGCCGCGCCATCGAGCGCAGACCGGACGAGACAGAGACCATGCCAAGGCTGTCGATGAACGCTTTTTCCTCGTCGGTTGCGACGCGGTTGTTGAGCTCGAAGCGGAGGTCACCGGCGAGAAGCTCGCGCCCCTGGCTGGCGATCGAGCCGGTGATCGACTGCGACAGCGAGTTGACCCCGGCGATCGCCGCCGTTCCGAGCGCTACGCAGGCGAGAAAAATGTAGAACCCTCGCAGACCGCCGCGCATTTCGCGCAGCGCTAAGCGTAAGGCCAGTCCAAGACGGAAACCGCCGAAAGCAGCGGCGCTCATGCGGACGCGACCTTGGATAGCGAAGCGGAAACCGATGGTTCATGACCGGCGCCGGAGACGATCTCGCCGGAACGGACCCGCACCTGGCGCGAGCAGCGGGCGGCAAGCGACGTGTCATGGGTGACCAGAACCAGCGTCATGTCGCGCTCGGCCTGCTTGGAAAAGATCAGATCGGCCACCTGCTTGCCGGTTTCGGCGTCGAGATTACCGGTCGGCTCGTCGGCGATCAGAAGTTTTGGCGACGGCGCCAGCGCCCGCGCAATGGCGACGCGCTGCTGCTCGCCGCCCGACAGTTGTCCGGGATAATGGGACAGCCGTTCACCGAGGCCGACGGAGATCAGTTCCTGGCGGGCGATCTCGAAGGCGTCGCGGACATTGGCAAGCTCAAGCGGCACGGCGACGTTTTCCAGCGCCGTCATATTGGGGATCAGATGGAACGACTGGAAGACGATGCCGATATTGCGGCCACGGAATTCCGCCACCCGGTCTTCGCTCAAGCCGTGCAGTGGCGTGCCGTCGATGACGATCTCGCCGCTGTCGAGACGCTCCAGCCCGGCCAGAACCATCAAAAGCGTGGATTTTCCGGATCCGGACGGGCCGACGATCCCGACGGACTCGCCTGCATCGATCGACAGATCCATACCCTTGAGCACATGAACGGACGCAGCGGCCTGGCCGAGGGTCAGATCCGCATTTTTCAGTTCGATCATGGTTTTTGCCAAAGGAAACTGTCCTATATGTACAATATGAAGGTTGCCGGAACGGCTGACTTTTACCGATTTAAGGGCACGTTCATGCGAATAAAAGGTTTCTGTACATTTTTGTTGGCGATCACAGCAATTGTGATCATGCCGGCGGTCAGCCGCGCCGAGCCGCTCAGCCTCGTCGGCTTCGGCGATAGCCTGATGGCCGGCTACCAGCTGCCGGCCGAAGATGCCTTCCCGGCCCGGCTCGAAAAGGCCCTGCGCGAAAAGGGCCACGACGTGACGATCAGCAATGCCGGCGTCTCCGGCGACACGACTTCCGGCGGTCTGGCGCGGATCGACTGGTCGGTTCCGGATGGCACCAAAGGCGTCATTCTCGAACTTGGCGCCAACGATGCCCTGCGCGGCATCGCGCCCGAGGAAAGCCGCAAGAACCTGGTCGCCATGATCGAGAAGCTGAAGTCGCGCGGCATCGCCGTGCTTCTGGTCGGCATGATGGCGCCGCCGAACATGGGCGCCGATTATGCCGCGCGGTTCAACCCGATCTATCCGGAACTTGCCAAGACCAACGGCCTTGAACTCTATCCGTTCTTCCTCGACGGCGTTGTCGAAGATGCCAAGCTGAAGATCGAGGACGGCATGCATCCGAACGGCGACGGCATCGGCGTCATGGTCGAACGCATGCTGCCATCAGCTGAACGTTTCCTTCAATCACTCTCAACGGGGGGCTGACGCTAACCAATCCAGAATTATTTTCTTGTTCAGCGCCTGTTAATCGCGTTGGATAAATATTGCAGGTGCGAAATTATAATTGCTTCCAGATGGCAAGCATGATTCGCTGGGTTATCTTCATGAGATTCGGGGAGCTCGTTATGCCGAGACTTTTCACCGCCCTCGAGATACCGCGTAATGCCGCAATGAGCCTCTCATTGTTGCGTGGTGGTCTTCCCGGTGCCCGTTGGATCGATGTGGAGAATTACCACATCACTCTTCGCTTCATCGGTGACGTCGAAAACCGCACTGCCGACGAGATCGTCGACCGGCTGGACCGCATCGAACGCCCGGAATTCCAGCTGCAATTGACCGGCACTGGCGCCTTCGGCTCGAAGAAACCGCATTCGGTCTGGGCGGGTGTAAGCAATCCGCCGGAACTCTATGCCCTCCAGGCCGAAATCGAGCGGATATGCCAAAGGCTCGGCCTGCCCGCCGACCCGCGCAAATTCACCCCGCATGTAACGCTTGGCCGGTTGCGGTCGTCGCGGGTCGAGGATGTGGTCAGCTACCTCTCCGGCCGCGGCGGCTTCTATACCAACCCCTTCACCGTCTCCCGCTTCGTGCTTCTGTCGTCGCGCGATTCGGTTGGCGGCGGCCCTTATGTCACCGAGGAAGTCTTCCCGCTCTACGAGCGCTCGTCGAGCCTGCCGGTGAGCGACGTGCATCCCTCAAAGAGCATGTTGTAGACGGTCTCGAAGCCCTCCGGCCCTTCATAATAGGGGTCGGGAACATCGCGGGTGGTCCCTAGCGTATAGTCGAGAAACAGGTGCAGCTTATGCTGCACCTCCGGCGGTGCCAGCGCGCGCAGATGAGCCAGATTGCTTCGGTCCATCGCAAAGATCAGATCGAAAGCTTCGAAATCACCGGCTTGGACCTTGCGGCAGCGCTGACCGGCAATATCGATCCCATGTTTGCGTGCAACCGCGATCGAGCGCCGATCCGGCGGATCGCCGATATGCCAGCCACCGGTACCGGCCGAATCCACATCCACCAAACCATCCCCTGCGACATGCCGTAGAATTCCCTCGGCCAAGGGAGAGCGGCAGATATTGCCGAGACAGACAAACAGAATTCTGGCAGGTTTCATGCTATCCAACAGGGCCCGAGAAAAGGTTGAACCTATCTCCGGGTCCCGCGTTGTGGAACTGGAAATACCGGTTGCCGCTGTCAAAAAAACTGGAGGGGATTGTGCCATGAAACAGGAAAAGCTCGCCAAGGAGGCCGTTGCCGACAACCTTTCGAAGATGGAGGGCTGGGTACTTGCCGAAGATGGGCTGTCGATCTGGAAAGCCTTCCGTTTCAAGACCTTCGTCGAAGCCTTCGGCTTCATGACGGAAAGCGCGATCTCGGCCGAAAAGCTCAACCATCATCCGGAATGGTTCAATGTCTACAACAAGGTGGACGTGACGCTCACCACGCACGATTCGCAAGGATTGACCGAACTCGACTTCAAGCTTGCGGCCAAGATGGACAGGGCAGCGGCGGGCCGGATGCCCGACCACCTGAAATAGGGCATTTGAAATCCCGGCTTTGCTCACCATATGATTTTCCATGACGGATGGGACACACAAGATGGATGACATCAAGATCGGCGAGATTTTGCTGCCTGGCGAGGAAAGCGAGCAGGAGGCAAAGGCCCGCAAGGTGCGGCGCCGTTTCTGGCCAACCCTGAAACGGGCAATGCGGCAAGTGCCGTTCAGCCGCGACGTCGTTGCCGCCTATTACTGCGCCATGGACCCGGCGACGCCGCTGCGCACGCGCGGTATCCTGCTCGGTGCACTCGCCTATTTCGTCATGCCGTTCGATTTCATCCCCGACGTCCTGGCCATGGTCGGCTTTTCCGACGACATCGCCGTTTTGACCGCAGCCTTTGCCGCCATCAGCGGTCAGATCAAGGAAATGCACTATCTCAAGGCGGACGAGACCTTGCGCGACAAGCTCCCAGACTGATCAACATCAATACGCACTGTCCACACCGCCTGCTTCGAGCAGCGTTCGCAACTTGCCGAAGGCGAGGCGGATGCGGGACTTGACGGTTCCAAGCGGCAGGCCGGTGGCTGCGGAAATCTCCGAGTGCGATTGACCGAAGAAAAACGCCATCTGGATCAGGGTGACCTGTTCGGCAGGCAGTTGTGTCAGCGCAATCCGGACGATCTGTTCGCGATCTTCACTTTCGATCAAATCATCCGGCGCTGGCGGCGCTGCAGGCAGGAGAAGCGGTTCGTGCACGTCAAGCGTCCCGTTACGCTGCCTGCGGGCTGCATCGATGCGGCGATTGCGGGCGATGCGGAAAAGCCAGGTGGAAAGCGAGGATTTTTTCGGGTCGTAAAGGTGGGCCTTCTGCCAAAGGATGACCATCACCTCCTGCACGACCTCCTCCGCTTCCGCAACGCTGGCATTCTGCCGCATTAGGAAAGATTTGAGCCGGGGGGCAAAAAAGTCGAAGAGCTCCGAAAAAGCGGCCTGGTCACGATTGCGTGCGACGGCCACTGCAAGGGCGGCGAAATGCTGTCTGACTTCAACATTCATTCCGCTTTTGATCGCCTCCGGCCTGATTTTCGCAGTATTTCACAACAGGTACAGCGCTTTTGTCAAAGGTCAAACTCTTGCCTGATTCTTTGTGACATAAAACGGCGCCGGGCACGCGTCGGCTGATCGGGCGGTGGCCTGGCAAGCCAAACGTGCAGGGCAGACGGAATTCGGCAATATCCCGCCGGCACCGTTCCCACGCTTGTTTCATTCGGCCGCTTTACCGCCAACCTGAAACTTGAGCCAAGTTTGCTTCGTACTTTGTTCCGTATTAAAGCGGAAAGGTAGCGAATTCGGGGAATGTTGACGGTTTGGTAACCTGAATTAAGTCAAAATCAATGAAATCATGACCATGCGTTGCCCGGCTGATGCTGATCGGGCTTTGGCAGCAAGAAACCGGCAGGACAAGATGTTTGTAAGAAAGCTCAACCTCGCAATCGCACTCGTGCTGGCATTTGCCGGCGTTGCTTCGGCCCAGTCGCCGACCCGCATTCAGCAGTTCAACGCCTGGGGCGCCTATTCCTATCAGGCCGGCGCCGGCAAGGTCTGCTATGTGCTCTCCGTTCCGAAGGACAAGAGCCCGGCCAATGTCGATCACGGCGATGTCTTTTTCCTCGTGTCGCAGCGCCCCGGCCAGAACATCTCCTATGAACCGCAGGCGATGATGGGCTATCCGCTTCAGGAAAGCTCGAAGGTCGTCGTCACCATTGACGCCAAGAACTTCACGATGTTCACCAAGGGCAACTCGGCCTGGGTTGAGAACGCCGCTGAAGAGCCGGCACTCGTAGCTGCGATGAAGACCGGCAAGGCCATGTCGGTTGCCGCCAAGTCGCGCAAGGGCACGCCGACGGCCTATTCCTATTCGCTCTCGGGCATTTCGGCTGCGCTGAAGCAGATCGAAAACTGCAAGTAAGCAGAACACGACCTCAATCCTGTTTCGAAAGGCCGGTTCATCCGGCCTTTCCCCGTTAAGGCCTTCGTCTTTTTGCAGATCTGCCGTGAAGCACCGGAGGGTGACGCCGGGCGAAAACCGTGCTAAGGGCCCGCTCAACGATAGCTGCGCGGATCTTTGACGTTCCCGATGCGCGGCAAACGAACTCTGATCTCAGCATTTACGCGACCGGCTGCAGGCAAAAGCGCTTGAACGGACCTTGCGTATCGCAAACATGGGAAATGGCGAGAATGGCCGCGACTGAAGCACTCGATCTGGACCGCCCCGTCAAGGCGCCCGTCCGCCCAGCCATGATGGCAGAAAAGCCGACGCTGATCGGGCTTTCGCGCGAAGACATGGGCAAGGCGCTGGCCGAAGTCGGCGTTCCGGCAAAGCAGGTCAAGATGCGCTCCAGCCAGCTCTGGAACTGGCTCTATGTGCGCGGCGTTTCCGATTTCGACCACATGACCAATGTGTCGAAGGACATGCGCGAGCTGCTGAAGAAGCATTTCACCATCGCCCGGCCTGAAATCGTTGAAGAACAGATCTCCACCGACGGCACCCGCAAGTGGCTGCTGCGCTTCCCGCCGCGCGGTGCCGGCCGTCCTGTCGAAATCGAAACCGTCTATATTCCCGAGGAAGGACGCGGCACGCTTTGCGTTTCCAGCCAGGTCGGATGCACGCTCACCTGTTCCTTCTGTCATACCGGCACGCAGAAGCTGGTGCGCAACCTGACGGCCGAGGAAATTCTCTCGCAGCTGCTGCTTGCTCGCGACCGTCTCGGCGACTTCCCGGACCGCGACACGCCGGCCGGCACCGTCGTCCCCAATGAGGGCCGCAAGGTCACCAACATGGTGATGATGGGCATGGGCGAGCCGCTCTACAATTTCGAGAACGTCAAGACGGCGCTGCTGATCGCAACCGACGGCGACGGCCTGTCGCTGTCGAAGCGCCGCGTCACGCTGTCGACCTCCGGCATCGTTCCGGAAATCTTCCGCACCGGCGAGGAAATCGGCGTCATGCTCGCGATCTCGCTGCATGCGGTGAAGGACGATCTGCGCGACATGCTGGTGCCGATCAATAAAAAGTATCCGCTGAAGGACCTGCTCGACGCCTGCCGCAACTATCCCGGCCTGTCGAACGCCCGTCGCATCACTTTCGAATATGTGATGCTCGAAGGCGTCAACGACACTCTGGAAGATGCCAAGGAACTGGTGCGCCTGCTGAAGGGCATTCCGGCCAAGATCAACCTGATCCCGTTCAACCCTTGGCCGGGTACGAACTACCAGTGTTCGAAATGGGAAGAGATCGAGAAATTCGCCGATTTCATCAACGCGGCCGGCTATGCCTCGCCGATCCGCACGCCGCGCGGCCGCGACATCCTCGCCGCCTGCGGCCAGCTGAAATCGGACTCCGAGCGCATGCGCAAGGTCGATCGCATGGCATTCGAAGCGATGATGATCGCCAATCACGGCGAGGATTGATCAGCAAATTTGATGAATGCTGGTCTGCAATTCGATTGATTTACGTGTCGAGCCTTCCTAAGACTGCCTAAAAATCAGTCTTGGAGGACACCCATGCGTTCACTTCTCATCGCCTTGGCGGCAACCGTCGCCCTCACCCTGCCCGCCCGGGCGGAAGATGTCACGGTTGCGGTCACCGCGATCGTCGAACATCCGGCACTCGATGCCGTGCGTGATGGCGTCAAGGAAACCCTGGCCGCTGCCGGTTACAAGGAAGGCGAGAACCTCAAATTCCTCTACGAATCCGCGCAGGGCAACCCGGCAACGGCAGCCCAGATCGCCCGCCAGTTCGCCGGCGAAGCCCCGAATGTTATCGTGCCGATCTCGACACCGTCGGCCCAGGCCGTCGTATCCTCGACGCGTGACATTCCGATTGTTTTCACCGCTGTTTCCGATCCGCTCGGCGCCCAGCTGATCAAGGACATGGACAAGCCAGGCGGCAACGTCACCGGTCTTTCCGACCTGTCGCCAGTTGCCGAGCATGTCGCGCTGATCAAGGAAATCCTGCCCAACGTGAAGTCGATCGGTTATCTCTACAATTCCGGCGAGGCAAACTCCGTATCGCTGCTCGCCGTCTTGAAGACCGAAGCCGAAAAGGCTGGCCTGACGGTGGTTGAATCGGCCGCCACCAAGTCGGCCGAAGTCCAGGGCGCAGCCCGCGCGCTGGTCGGCCGCGCCGACGTTATCTACGTGCCCACCGACAACACGATCATCTCGGCGCTTGAAGGCGCTGTTGCCGTGGCCGTCGAAGCCAAGCTGCCGCTGTTCACCGCCGACACGGACTCCGTCTCGCGTGGCGCCGTTGCTGCCCTCGGCTTCAACTATCATGATGTCGGCAAGCAGACCGGCGACATCGTCGTTCGCATCCTGAAGGGTGAAAACCCGGGCGACATCGCCGTCAAGGTTGCCGCCGGTACCGATCTGGTCATCAACAAGGGCTCTGCCGTCAAGATGGGCGTCACCTTCCCTGAAAGCGTTCTCAGCCGCGCCACCCGCGTCATCGAATAAGACCAAGCCGCCTATATTTGCACAATCTGATTGATTTTGAGCCGCCCTCCTTCCATACGGGGGCGGTTCATTTGTAAAATAAGCCCCGGCTACCGGACCGGGCTTGACGACGTTGAGAGAGGACCGACAGCGGTGAGCCAAATTGCCTTCTGGGGAGCAGTCGAGCTTGGGCTCGTCTATGCCTTCGTCGCCATCGGCGTCTTCCTCGCCTTCCGCGTGCTCGATTTTCCGGATCTGACCGTCGACGGCTCGTTTCCGCTGGGTGCTGCCGTTGCCGCCGTGCTGATCATTGCCGGCGTCAATCCATGGATCGCCTCGGGCGTCGCCATGATCGCAGGCGCCGCCGCCGGCATCGTCACCGCCATCCTCAACGTCCGCTTCCGCATTCTCAATCTTCTCGCATCGATCCTGACGATGATTGCGCTGTTCTCGGTCAACCTGCGCGTCATGGGCAAGCCGAATGTCGCGCTGATCAATGCAGATACGATGCTGTCGCCCTTCTATGGCCTTGGTCTTCGGGATTTTTACCTTCGCCCGCTGTTCATTGGGCTTCTCGTCGTTGTCGCGGTTATCGCCGTCTGGCGCTTCCTTGAGAGCGACGCCGGACTGGCAATGCGGGCCACCGGCGCCAATGCGCGCATGGCAAGGGCGCAAGGGGTGGATACCAGCCGCCAGATCTACCTCGGCATGGCGCTGTCCAACGCGCTGGTCGCGCTTGGCGGCGCGCTGTTTGCTCAGACCAACGGCTTTGCCGACGTCACCTCCGGCGTCGGCACAATCGTCGTCGGTCTCGCTGCCGTCATCATCGGCGAAACCCTGCTTGGAGCGCGCGGCATCCTGATTGCGCTGATCGGCTGCGTGCTGGGCTCGATCCTCTACCGTATCGCCATCCAGCTGGCGCTCTCCACCGATATGCTCGGCCTGCAGGCCTCTGACCTCAATCTGGTCACCGCGGCTCTCGTCACCGTCGCCCTCGTCCTTCCCCGCCTGCGCCGCGGAGGTGCCGCATGATCAAGCTCGACAATATCCAGGTCATCTTCGGCAAGGGAACGCCGCTGCAGAAGCAGGCGCTCAACGGCGTCAGCCTGACCATCGAGGAAGGCACCTTCGTCACCGTCATCGGCTCCAATGGTGCCGGAAAATCCACCGTACTCGGCGTGCTCGCCGGCGATGTCATCCCGACCGCAGGCCAGGTAACCATCGGCAACACCGACGTCACCCGCAAGGGCACCGCCGCCCGTGCCGGCCTCGTCGCCCGCGTCTTTCAGGATCCGCTGGCGGGCAGCTGTGGCGCCCTGTCGATCGAGGAAAACCTGTCGCTTGCCGCGCGGCGCGGCGAAAGCCGGGGCCTGACGCCGGCGCTTGGCCCCAAGCGCCGCGAACATTTTCGCGAACGCATCGCCGAACTCAACCTCGGCCTCGAAAACCGCATGCGGGACCGCATGGACCTGCTTTCGGGCGGCCAGCGGCAAGCTGTCTCGCTGGTGATGGCAACGCTTGCAGGCTCGGAAGTGCTGCTGCTCGACGAGCATACGGCAGCACTCGATCCCGGCATGGCCGAGTTCATCATGAACCTGACCCAGAAGATCGTGTCCGAGCGCAAGCTGACGGCGCTGATGGTCACTCACTCGATGCGCCAGGCGCTCGATTTCGGTCATCGCACCATCATGCTGCATGGCGGCGAGGTCGTGCTCGACGTTTCCGGCGATAGCCGCAAGACGCTGCAGGTCGAAGACCTCATCGCCATGTTCCGCAAGATTCGCGGCCAGACGCTGGATGATGACGCGCTGCTGATCGGGTGATTCTGGTCAGCGCGTCTGCGTGAACAGGATTTTTACCGCGAAGATCGAGAACACACCGGCAAACGTGTAGTCGATGCCGCGCATGACGCTCTTGCGGCGCTGCAGCCAGCCAGACAGGCCGTCGGCGGTCAGGATGACCAGAACATTGACCGGCATGGCCGCGACGATGAAGAAGAAGCCGAGGAACAGGAGCTTCTGCGTCACGGCCGGATCATTCGCAGTAACGAACTGCGGCAGGAAGGTCATGAAGAAGATGATGACCTTCGGATTAAGCAGGTTGACCCAGAGCCCGGTGGAAATGTTGGCCAGCGGCGAGGCGCCGGTATCATCGACCTTCTTGACTGTCAGCGTCGATCCATAGCGGATCGCCTGCACGGCCAACCAGAACAGATAGGCGGCACCGCCGGTCTTCAGGATCATGAAGGCTGTCGGCGAGGCGGTGATCAGCGCCGAGATGCCGAAAGCGACGAGTAGCGTGTGTACAACGCAGCCAAGGCTGGTTCCAACCACGATGAAAAAGGCAGCGGCCTTGCCCTGCGACAGCGCCCGGCTGATCGACAGCGTCATGTCGGGACCCGGCGTCGCCGCCAAAAGCAGCGTCGCTGCAGTGAAAGCCAGAAGTGTCGGCAGGCTCGGCAGGAAATCCATCTTTCAATCCTATGGGACGGTGAAGCCGCGCATTCGTTCGATGCACGCTTATTGAATGTCCCAAATGGCGGCTGAAAGCAATTCGGCATTTCGCCAGCCACCGGGTGTCGAAAGACATCCGAATACACGCATCACCAAATGGTGATGGCATACAACCGGAACGAATGTTCGCCTCCGCCGTTTCCGCCACGACAAAAGGAAGAATTCATGAGAAAAATAGCCGTCCTCTTCATTTCAGCCGTAACAGCGCTGACCAGTTTCGCTCCCGCAAATGCCTTTCCAGGCACGCCTATGAAAACTCAGACCGCGCAGTCCGATATCCTCGAGGTGGGTGACCATCGCGGACCTACGATCATTCGCAGGAGCCACCAGGGCAACGGCTGGGACCGTGACCGGAATAACAGATGGGATCGCATCCACCGCGACGATCGCCGTGGCTATTACCGGGACGATTATCGCCGCCGCGACCGGAACAACAATGCCGCTGCAATCATCGGCGGCTTGGCTGCCGGAGCGATTATCGGCGGTGCAATCGCATCGCAGCCGCGTTATTCCAATGGCAACTCCCACACTCAGGCCTGCTATGCGCGGTATCGCTCGTACCGGGCGTCCGACAACACATACCAGCCGAATTACGGACCGCGCCGCCAGTGCAACTAGGCAATAGCTGTTCGACGCCGCTATAACGCCATCAAGCCCGCTGCCCATGAGGTCGGCGGGCTTTTTGCTTTGTGGTCGAAAGGCGACGCCGAATTGCCCGAGCCTCAAACCTCAACGAGGCGACAAGTGCGCTATTCTCTGGCCGAAAGGGTTGCGTGGCACGGCAATCTCGCTAAAAGTGCCGCAGAATTTTTCTTGGGCGCGATCCCGCATTTTCTCGGGCAAGCCCGCGTTTTCTCTGACAAGACGGACAGACAAACATGGCAAAGCAAGTGAAAAAGGTCGTTCTCGCCTATTCCGGCGGTCTCGATACGTCGATCATCCTGAAATGGCTGCAGACCGAACTCGGCGCTGAAGTCGTCACCTTCACCGCCGATCTCGGCCAGGGCGAAGAGCTCGAGCCGGCCCGCAAGAAGGCCGAGATGATGGGCATCAAGGATATCTACATCCGCGATGTGCGCGAAGAGTTCGTCAAGGATTTTGTTTTCCCGATGTTCCGCGCCAATGCCGTCTATGAAGGCGTCTACCTGCTCGGAACCTCGATCGCCCGCCCGCTGATTTCCAAGCACCTGATCGACATCGCCCGCGAAACCGGCGCTGACGCCATCGCCCATGGCGCCACCGGCAAGGGCAACGACCAGGTTCGCTTCGAGCTCTCGGCCTATGCGCTGAACCCCGACATCAAGATCATTGCGCCCTGGCGCGACTGGTCGTTCAAGAGCCGCACCGACCTGCTCGCCTTTGCCGAACAGCACCAGATCCCGGTTGCCAAGGACAAGATGGGCGAAGCGCCGTTCTCGGTCGACGCCAACCTGCTGCACTCGTCGTCCGAGGGCAAGGTTCTCGAAGATCCGGCCGTCGAAGCCCCGAACTATGTCTACATGCGCACGATTTCGCCGGAAGAAGCACCGGATGTGGCAACCACCGTCAAGGTCGGCTTCCGCAAGGGTGACGCCGTTTCGATCGACGGCAAGGAAATGAGCCCGGCCTCGATCCTGACCGCGCTCAACGCGCTCGGCCGCGACAACGGCATCGGCCGGCTCGATCTCGTCGAAAACCGCTTCGTCGGCATGAAGTCGCGCGGCGTCTACGAGACCCCGGGCGGCACCATTCTTCTGGCTGCTCACCGCGCCATCGAATCGATCACGCTCGACCGGGGTGCAGCGCACCTCAAGGACGACATCATGCCGCGCTACGCCGAGCTGATCTATTACGGCTTCTGGTTCTCGCCGGAACGCGAGATGCTGCAAGCGCTGATCGACAAGAGCCAGGAGCATGTCGAAGGCGAAGTGACGCTGAAGCTCTACAAGGGCAATGTCATGGTCACCGGCCGCGAAAGCAACAAGTCGCTCTATTCCGACAAGCTGGTCACCTTCGAGGACGACCAAGGCGCCTACGACCAGAAGGACGCCGCCGGCTTCATCAAGCTGAACGCTCTGCGCCTGCGCACGCTCGCCGCCCGCAACCGCGACAAGTAGACCGCAGAGCCTGTGAGACGACAGAGCCTGTTTCTTGTGACAGGCTCTGTCCGCTGGCAAAGTCCATTTGGGTATCCGTTACCCCACGCTCCGTCATGCTCGGGCTTGACCCGAGCATCCAGCCGCAGGCCTGCGTAATTGCAGATTCCAAAGCGCGTGCTGGAGCCTGGATCCTCGGGGCAAGCCCGAGGATGAGCCGGCTTGCGACGTTCGTCAGCGGCCTAAGTCCAGCCTTAAAGCAACAAGACTCTGCCTATTCGCCCGGCGGCTTCGCGGTATCCAGCACCAGTCTCCGCGTCGAACGCAGAAACCAGACATAGCTGGCCACCGAGGCAAACAGCATCATCGGGATGATCATGCCGAAGGCAGTGAAGGGCGTGCCGAGAAGGGCAGCGGCAAGACCGCCGAGAAAACCGCCGGCCATCTGGATGAACCCCATCATCGCCGACGCCGAACCGGCAATATGCGGGAAGGAATGCAGCGCCGCCGTGGTCATATGCGGTGTCAGGAAGGCGGTGCCGAAGGCGGAAAAGGCAATCGGCAGCATCACCGACAGATAGGTCGGCGCGATGAAATGGACGGACAGGGCGATCAGCAGCCCGCCGATCGCACAAAGGGCAAGCCCGGCGCGAACCGAACATTCGCCGCCAAGTTTTGCCGCCGTCAGCTTGAGGCAGACCGAACCTGAAAAATAGCAACCGCTCTGCATCAGCATACCGATCCCGAAACCCGTCGGTGTCATCCCGACCCTGTCGATCAGAATGAAGGACAGCATGGTCGACTGCGCATAGAGCGCGCCGACCGAGCCGCCGAGCACGATGGCAGCGGCGACGAAGCGGGAATCGCGGATAAGTTCGCCATAGGCCGACAGAAGCGGACCCGGCCGGGCGCGGCGCGGGTCCGGCACCGTGGTTTCGCGCATGAAGACGATGACGGCAGCAATGGCGATGAGCCCGAAACCGACCAGCAGGAAGAAGATCGCCTGCCAGCCGAAGGCCGCCAGCGCCAGCCCGCCGATTGTCGGCGCCATGGCCGGGCCGATGGCCAGCATGATGCCGATCAGGTTCATGATCCGGGATGCCTCGGCACCGGTGAACTGATCCCGCACGATGGCCCGCGCCACGGTGATCCCGACGGAAGCGCCAATCCCCTGGATCAGCCGCCCGGCCAGCAGCCAATCAACCGTGGGCGCAAAGGCGCAGACGAGGCTGCCCAGAAGATTGATGCCGACGAAGGCAAGTGTTGCCTTCCTCCGGCCGAACGCGTCCGACATCGGACCTGCGATCAACTGCGCCACCGAGAAACCGCCGAAATAAACCGACAGCGTCAGCTTGATCATCGATTCCGTGGTGGCAAAAGCCTGAACCAGTTCGGGCATGGCCGGCGTGTAGATCGACATGGAGATCGGCCCAAGGGTCGCCAGCAAAGCGCCCAGCACGCTGGTCCGGCGTTCGCTCATCCGCAGGTTCATTCGGAGACACTTTTCTTGTCAGAGGACGCGCAGCGATCCAGTTGTTGGAGATTGTCGCGCAGGCCCTTCAAGCTTGCCCTGAGCGCCTCAAGGCCCTCCGCATCGAGGCCGAGCGTGACCTGATCCATCAGGTCACGAACCTCCCTGCGAATGTCGAGAAGCAACGTATCCGCCTTGTCGGTCACCACGACATTTTTCGCCCGGCGGTCGCAAGGATCGGGAACACGCTCGACAAGCCCTAGTCCTTCGAGACGGTCGAGATAGGTGGAGAGCGTCATCGGCTCGATGCCCATCCTGATGGCGATCTCGGCCTGCTTGATGCCCTCTGTCGCCGCCACCTGGATCAGCGCCCGGGCCTCTCCCGGCGTCACCCCCAGAGCCGACGCGGTAATGCGGCGATCGAACGCGCCGCGCAGCAACCGTGACACATCGGTCAGCAGCATGCCGATCGTATCGGTTTCCAATCTGACCGGCATGGGGATTCGCCTTCGGGTTAATCGTAAGCTTTACTTATCAAGCGGAAGGTAGACCGGCAAGTTTCAAGAAAATTTTCGGTAAACCATACGCAGTCGGTAATAAATCGATCACGAAAGTAACAATGAAAAGCACGCGTTATGACAACGCCGTGCATCGCGCATGCGTGAATTGAACGTGTTCATAACCTGGGAGCAGAGTTCGCGGCGGGAGCAATCATGCTCCCGCCTCACTGGGAGAGAGACCATGCTTAAGACAATTTTCGCCGCCACAGCCATCATTGCCAGCCTTTCGGCTCCAACTTTCGCCGCCGGCATGATGACTTGCGATGACGCGTCGATCATGAAGACAGAAGCAATGGCCAAGGGCATGACCGATCCGATGAAGAAGGATTCCATGATGATGGCGATGAAGGAAGTCGATAGCGCCAAGATGGCAATGAAAGACGGCAAGACCGACGACTGCTCCATGCATCTCGACAACGCCATGAAGGCAACCGAAGCGAAATAAGCTTTTCTGTTCCGCGCGGCAGGGCTCCGCCTGGCCCTGTCCGCATCCGCCCAACTGCATCTTGACGGAATCAGCGTCGCAAGGTCGAATGGATTTTCACGCGCGAGGAGATTCCATGACGCAGACCCTGCTTTTTGGCGCCTTTCTGGCCGCCCTTCTCTACGTTCTCATCCCCGGCCCTGCCTTTCTTGCCCTTCTCGGCATCGGAGCCGGACAAGGCCGCAAGGCAGGCGCGATGTTCATGGGCGGCCATCTGGCCGGTGACCTGCTGTGGTCGGCACTGGCGCTCATCGCGATCGTCGGCGCAAAGACGATCGGCAGCACGGTGTTCGACATTCTCGGCATGCTCTGCGGCTTCTACCTTGCCTGGATCGGCTGGAACGCGCTGCGGGCCAAGCCGCGTGGCGAAAACCAGCCGCTGATAACCGTTGAGCGTCCTTACCGGCGCGGCCTGATCTTCGGCCTCACCAACCCGAAGGGTTATCCGGTTGCACTGGCGACCTTTACGGCGCTTCTTGCCGGCTCCTCCAACGCGCTCGATTTTCATGCACTTCCGGCGCTGCTCGCCGTTTCCTTCCTCGGATTCCTGGTCGCAGATATCATTTTGATCGGCATCATCGGCGCCTCGGTGGTGCGGCGCTTCTACCGCCGCCACGAACTGGCGATCGTGCGCCTGTCCGGCGTGCTGTTCATGGGCTTTGCCGTGCAGGCCGTCTGGCATGCGGCACCTGGACTTTTGGGACTGCGCAAGCCTTGACCGGCCGCCCGCCAGCGCCCACCTGACAATCTTGATATTTCCACAATCGCTGCCGACAACGCTTGGCAGTACCTGCTTTAAGCGGGACATACCGGAATGCGAAAGGACTGCCTTATGACGTCGAACCCCGCGCTGAATCCTGCCATCACCGATTGGAACGGCCCGGATGGGCTGCCGCGCTTCGAGGCGGTCAGCGATAACGATTTTGCAGCGTCCTTCGAGGCGGCCCTTGCCGGACACGAAACCGAAATCGACGCCATTGCCAATAATCCGCAGCCTGCCACCTTCGAAAACACCATCGTCACCCTTGAGACCGCCGGTGACGCATTGTCACGGGTTTCGTCGCTGTTCTGGAACCGGGCTGGTGCGCATACCAATGACGCCATCCAGGCACTGGAGCGGGACATCTCGCCCAAAATGTCGCGGCACTATTCGAAGATCGGCATGAATGCAGCGCTGTTTCAGCGGATCGATCAGCTGTGGGAGAAGCGCGAGGCTCTCGGCCTCTCGCTCGAACAATTGCGCGTGCTGGAACGCCATTGGAAGGGTTTTGTGAAATCCGGTGCCAAGCTGCCGAAGCCCGAGCAGGAAACCCTTGCCGGGATCAACGAAAAGCTCGCCGGCCTCAGCACCCAGTTCGGCCAGAACGTCCTTGCCGATGAGAAGGAATGGTCGCTGATTCTCACGGACGACCCGGAACTCGAAGGGCTGCCGGATTTCCTCAGGGACGCCATGGCATCAGCCGCCCGCGAACGCGGCGAAGACGGCAAATATGCCGTTACCCTGTCGCGCTCGATCATCGAGCCCTTCCTGACCTTCTCGGAACGCCGCGATCTGCGCGAACAGGCCTTCAAGGCCTGGGTTGCCCGTGGCGAAAATCCCGGCGAAACCGACAATCGCGGCATCATCCGCGAAACGCTGGCGCTACGCAGCCAGGTTGCCAAGCTGCTCGGCTACGGCAACTTCGCCGAAATGAAGCTCGACAACACCATGGCAAAGACACCGGCTGCGGTGAACGATCTCTTGCGCGCTGTCTGGGAAAAAGCCGTGAAGCGCGCCCGCGAGGAAGAAGCCGATATCGCAAGAATGATCGCCGAGGATGGCAAGAACCACGACGTGATGCCCTGGGACTGGCGCTTCTACTCCGAGCGCATCCGCGCGCAAAAATTCAACTTCTCCGAAGCCGAACTGAAGCCCTATCTGCAGCTCGAAAAGATCATCGAGGCCTGCTTCGATGTCGCCAACCGGCTGTTCGGCATTCGTGCGGTCGAGAAGAAGGGCATTGCCGCCTATCACCCGGACGTCCGCGTCTTTGAAATCCGCGATGCGAACGACAAGCTTGTTGCCCTTTTCCTCGGCGACTATTTTGCCCGCAGCTCGAAACGCTCCGGCGCCTGGATGAGCGCGTTCCAGTCGCAGCACAAGCTGCCGATGAAGAACGGCAAGACCGGCGAGCTGCCGATCATCTACAATGTCTGCAACTTTGCAAAACCGGCGGAAGGAAAGCCGGCTCTGTTGTCGCTCGACGATGCCCGCACGTTGTTCCACGAATTCGGCCACGCGCTGCATGGCATGCTGTCGGATGTCACCTACCCGTCCGTTTCCGGCACTGCAGTCTCCCGCGATTTCGTCGAACTGCCCTCGCAACTCTACGAACACTGGCTGACGGTGCCTGATATCCTCAAGCAATATGCCGTGCATGTCGAAACCGGCGAGCCGATGCCGCAAGCGCTGCTCGACAAGGTTCTGGCCGCCCGCACCTTCAACGCCGGGTTCAACACGGTGGAATTCACCTCATCGGCGATCGTCGATATGGAATTCCACACCCGCGGCCCGATCGACGACCCGATGGCGGTTCAAGCGGAAATCCTGGCCGAACTCGGCATCCCGAAGTCGCTGGTCATGCGCCATGCCTCGCCGCACTTCCAGCACATCTTCGCCGGCGGCTATTCGGCCGGCTACTATTCCTACATGTGGTCGGAAGTGCTCGACGCCGATGCCTTCGCTGCGTTTGAGGAAACCGGCGATGCGTTCGATACGGCGATGGCCAAGAAGCTGAAGGACCACATCTATTCCACCGGCGGCTCGCTCGATCCGGAAGATGCCTACAAGGCTTTTCGCGGCAAACTGCCAAGTCCGGATGCGATGCTGGCGAAGAAGGGGCTGGCGGTCACGGAAGAACTATCGGGCTCCGACGCCTGAACGGCTACGGGTCTTCGAACTTGTCGGCAATACCGCTCATATCCTCGTGCAGCCGCACGGGGATATCCATCCGGTCGTGCAGGATGGCCATGACCCCAATCTTGCCGCTCGGGAGTTCGCGAAAAACAGATAGTGCCGTTCGGAGCGGCTGAAGAAGGCCTGGACTTTCAGACCGGCCGGGACTGCGAGAGCGCTTGGCAAACGGCGCCACAGGGCTTTGGTCTCAGACAGGGTCTGCAGATGAGTGTGAAGGCCTGTAATATAGGTAACCGCCTGCGCTTCACCCCACTGCACGACGGTATCCCTCCAAATCCGATCCTGTGCGGCATCGGCTGGAGGATAAAACAGATATCCGGCCATCCTATCGGCTTGTGTTGCGGCGAATGACGTCTTCTGCCGAAACGGCGACAAACTCGTTTTCGTCAGCCCTCAAGCCAGGTTCCAGTTTCTTTTGCAGCCAGTCCCAGGCCTCTGTCCGGCTTTGCAGATCACGGCGGATCAGAGCGCGGATGTACTCGCTGGCGTTTTCGTAGAGGCCATCCTGGCCGATCTGCTGCTGGACATGGTCCTGCAAGGGGCCTGTGACCCGGACATGAATGCTTTCCGACGCCATGCTGATCTCACAATTACAGCCGTCAGGATGATACTTGTGCTGAATATTGTCAATAAACAGCACGGAATGTCATCACGTCACGGAACTGTCGCCAAACCGTTGGAATAGATTCATCCAACTGTAAACGAACTGACATCGCTTTCGCCAAAGGTCCGCCTCGGGTTTCACGTGATTCCCGAGATGGTACCGGAGGCCGATTTGGTCGATATACAGGATACGCTGACCCGCCGTTCCTTCCTGCTGTCTGCAGGCGCCGCCGGGTTTGCCGCCACATCCGTTCTCGCCACGCCCTTTTATTCCCGAAGCTACGGCAGGCCGTCCTTCACGCATGGTGTCCAGTCCGGTGATGTCGATACGAAATCCGGGATGATCTGGACACGGGCCGACCGGCCGTCGCGCATCGCTGTCGAATATTCGACGACCGAGAGCTTTTCTTCTCCGGTGCGTTTGCCGTTGATCGATGCGCTGCCGGGCAGCGACTACGCCGTAAAATGTGCGCTGAACAACCTGCTGCCGGACCAGGACATCTTCTACCGCTTCACCGCAACCGATCTCTACGACAGCAACAGCGTTTCCGAACCGGTCATCGGCCGGTTTCGCACAGCACCCTTGCGCCGCCGCTCGGTGCGTTTCGTCTGGTCGGGCGATACCGCCGGCCAAGGCTGGGGCATCGACGATACCGGCATGAAGACCTATTCGACCATGCAGCTGCACGAGCCGGATTTCTTCATCCATTCCGGCGACACGATCTATGCCGACAACCCCATCCCCGACGAAATTCCGCTGCGCGACGGCACGATCTGGAAGAACCGCATCGTCACGCCGGAAAAACGCGAGGTGGCGCGCACGCTCGAGGAATATCGCGGCCAGTGGAAATACAATCTACTCGACGATCATGTTCGCGCCCTGAATGCCACGTGTCCGACCTTCTACCAGTGGGATGATCATGAGGTTTTGAACAACTGGTCGCCCTCGACCGATCTGCGTGACGATCACCGCTATCCGGACAAGGACGTCTCGGTTTATGCGGCCCGCGCCATGCAGGCTTTTCAGGAGATGACGCCGATCCGCGCCATTCCCGCCCAGCCCGGCCGCATCTTCCGCAAGATCCCCTATGGCCGGCTGCTCGATGTTTTCTTCGTCGATCTGCGTTCCTACCGTGAAGCCAATCAGGGCGGCGGCAACGAACTGTTCGGCTGGCGGCAGGCGGACTGGCTGAAGCGGGAACTGGCGGCCTCGACAGCCACGTGGAAGGTGATTGCCTGCGACATGCCGATCGGGCTCGTCGTCTGGGACGATTTCGCCAACAGGCAGGGCTCCGATGCGATCGCCAATGGCGACAACGGCCAGCCCACCGGCCGGGAAAAGGAATTCGCCGATATCCTCACCTTCATCCGCGACAATGCCATCCAGAACACCGTCTGGCTGACGGCGGATGTGCATTACACTGCCGCCCACCACTACGACCCCTCCCGCGCCGCCTTCAAGGACTTCCTGCCGTTCTGGGAATTCGTTTCCGGTCCGCTGCATTCCGGCACCTATGGACCGAAGGAACTGGATATGACGTTCGGTCCGGACGTTCGTTTCATCAAGGCGGCCGGCAGCGGCATAGACCAGAACCTGCCGCCGTCTGCCGGCCTGCAGTTCTTCGGCCTTGTCGATATCAACGGCCAGACCGAGCAGATGACGGTCCGGCTGATGGATCGCGACGATCAGGAACTCTGGCAGATCACGCTCGACCCAATCGGCAATTCCGTATGAAACGACCACCGGATTCACTCTCTCTCAAGACTTTGCCGCCCTCCCCCCTTTCGCAAATGCAAAAAAACCTGTATGAGCCGCGCAATTGAAGATGCGGCGTTCATCACATACGCCCCGAAACCTCCGAGTATTCACACATGAAAATGCGCAACATCGCGATCATCGCACACGTTGACCATGGGAAAACCACGCTTGTCGACGAACTTCTGAAGCAGTCGGGTTCCTTCCGCGACAACCAGCGCACGACCGAGCGCATGATGGATTCGAACGACCTCGAAAAAGAGCGTGGCATCACCATTCTGGCCAAGGCCACCTCGATCGAGTGGAAGGGCGTTCGCATCAATATCGTCGACACCCCCGGCCACGCCGACTTCGGCGGTGAAGTCGAGCGTATCCTGTCGATGGTGGACGGCGCGATCGTTCTGGTCGATAGCTCGGAAGGCCCGATGCCACAGACCAAGTTCGTCGTCTCCAAGGCGCTGAAGGTCGGCCTTCGCCCGATCGTCGCGATCAACAAGATCGACCGTCCGGACGGCCGCCACGAGGAAGTCATCAACGAAGTCTTCGACCTGTTTGCCAATCTCGATGCAACCGACGAGCAGCTCGACTTCCCGATCCTCTACGGTTCTGGCCGCAATGGCTGGATGAACCTCAATCCGGAAGGTCCGAAGGAAGAGGGTCTCGCACCGCTTCTCGACCTCGTTCTCAAGCACGTTCCAGAGCCGAGCGTCGGCGAAGAAGACGGCGCATTCCGCATGATCGGCACGATCCTGGAAGCCAACCCCTTCCTCGGCCGCATCATCACCGGCCGTATCCATTCCGGCTCGATCAAGCCAAACCAGGCCGTCAAGGTTATTGGCCAGGACGGCAAGCTGATTGAGAACGGCCGTATCTCGAAGATTCTCGCTTTCCGCGGTATCGAGCGTACGCCGATCGAGGAAGCGCATGCGGGCGACATCGTCGCCATCGCCGGCCTGTCCAAGGGCACGGTCGCCGACACGTTCTGCGATCCCTCGGTCACCGAGGCGCTGCATGCCCAGCCGATCGATCCGCCGACCGTCACCATGTCCTTCATCGTCAACGACAGCCCGCTTGCCGGCACCGAAGGCGACAAGGTAACGAGCCGCGTCATTCGTGACCGCCTGCTCAAGGAAGCCGAAGGCAACGTCGCGCTGAAGATCGAGGAAGCCGAAGGCAAGGATTCGTTCTACGTCTCCGGCCGTGGCGAATTGCAGCTCGCCGTTCTCATCGAAACCATGCGCCGCGAAGGTTTTGAGCTTGCCGTTTCGCGTCCGCGCGTCGTCATGCACAAGGACGAAGCCACCGGCCAGATGCTGGAACCGGTCGAAGAAGTCGTCATCGACGTCGATGAGGAATATTCCGGCGTCGTCGTCCAGAAGATGTCCGAGCGCAAGGCTGAAATGGCCGAACTGCGTCCCTCCGGCGGCAACCGCGTTCGTCTGAAGTTTTTTGCTCCGACCCGTGGCCTGATCGGCTACCAGTCGGAACTGATGACAGACACGCGCGGCACGGCCATCATGAACCGTCTGTTCCACGAATATCAGCCTTACAAGGGCGATATCGGCGGCCGCGTTCAGGGCGTTCTGCTCTCCAACGATGCTGGCGAATCCGTCGCCTACGCCATGTTCAACCTGGAAGACCGCGGCCCGATGATCATCGACGTCGGCGAGAAGGTCTATGCCGGCATGATCATCGGTATCCACACGCGTGACAACGATCTCGAAGTCAACGTGCTGAAGGGCAAGAAGCTCACCAATATGCGCGCCTCCGGCAAGGACGAAGCTGTCAAGCTGACCCCGCCGATCCGCATGACGCTCGACCGCGCGCTGTCCTGGATCCAGGACGACGAACTGGTAGAAGTGACGCCGAAGAACATCCGCCTGCGCAAGATGTACCTCGATAGCAACGACCGCAAGCGTTTCGAAAAGTCGCGCGGCGCTGCATAAGCAGACGCTTCCCAGCGAAATAAAAGAGGGCGCAGCGATATCGATCGCTGCGCCCTTTTCATTTGCGGATCAAGATTTGAGCACGCCGCTCTTCTTCGCCGTCCAGGTGGCGATATAATCCATCAAGGCATTATTCAAGCAATCGGATGGCGTGAGCCCCAGCTCGGTCAGCCGTGCGCGGATAGCGGGCATATCCGCAGGATCGGTGCCGGACTCGATGATAGAGGAGACGAAGGCGGCGAAACCGGGCGGTGACCAGCCATCGCTCTCAAAACGTTCGGGATGAATGAAGTCCAGCCCCTGAAAAGGATGTTCCCGCTCCACAGGGCCGTACATATGGACGCCACAGCCCTTGCAGCCATGGCGCTGGATCAACGCAGTCTTGTCGACGACTTCGAGTTTGTCGCCGTTCTCAAGCACGGTAATCTTGTCATGCGCGGCAACGGCGACGATCGAAAAGGTCGCTCCGGCCGGTTTCCAGCATTTGGTACAGCCACAGGCGTGATTGTGGGCGACGTCGCCCTCGACCTTGACCCTTACAGGCCTGTCGGTACACGCACAGACCAGAACGCCGCCAGTGAAGCCCGGCGCCCCCTTGAGCGCACCCTTGTCGAGCAATGGATGTAGAGAAACGGTAGCAGGCATGTTCTCCTCCCGTGCCGGTTCATCTCCTTCGCCTCCCGTGCCGGCAGATCGCGGCAAGGCGCCTCAAGCGGTAGCATATCACGACGACGGAAAGAGTCTCCTCGGACCCGCCTTATCCGGGCGTAGCCAAAGAGCCGGACAGCAGACACAAAAAAGCCCCGTCATTGCTGACAGGGCTTTTGAGATGGAAGCAGTGCTTGAAGAATGCTTACGCGGCTTCTTCCTGCGCTTCGTCTTCTTCGATGGCCTTGCCGCGCTTCGGACCCTTGTTGAGGTTCGTTTCGACAAGACGGACAGCTTCGGTTTCCGACATCTTGTTCACGGCTGCGATTTCGCGCGCCATGCGGTCAAGCGCAGCTTCGTAAAGCTGACGTTCGGAATAGGACTGCTCCGGCTGGTTTTCAGCACGATAGAGGTCGCGAACCACTTCGGCGATCGAGATCAGGTCACCGGAATTGATCTTTGCATCATATTCCTGCGCACGCCGGGACCACATGGTCCGCTTGACGCGTGCCCTGCCCTGGACGACCTTCAATGCACGTTCGACGAAATCGGTCTCCGAGAGCTTGCGCATGCCAATGGAGACGGCCTTTGCTACCGGCACCTTGAGACGCATCTTGTCCTTTTCGAAATCGATGACAAACAGTTCGAGGGACATGCCCGCAACCACCTGTTCTTCAATTGCTACAATTTGTCCAACGCCGTGGGCTGGGTAAACGATCGATTCACCGGTCTTGAATCCATGGCGTGTTGAAGATTTTTTCTGCTGGGTCGTCATTCGTTTCAAAAACTCCCTGTTACGCTCCCGGCAATAAGCCGGGGCCGGGTCAGTCAGGCCCGGGATGGACGGGGGCACCGTCGGGTGACTCCATGCTGATCCGTTCCAACGGTCATCAAATCGATCTTCTGCGGGGCGATCACACACAAGCAACTGCAGTTGCGTATTTGGGGTCAGCCGCGCAGTGGGATTTTTTTGCTTTCGTGATGGTTTTTCGGGCACACGCAAGTGCCACGATGTGGATCAGTTTTTAGACCCTATCATAAAAAACTGCGGAAATCAATAATTTGCTTTACAACGGCCATCAAGGCCAACCAGCCCGTCACGGACATGGTTAAGCCATGATTCCCCAAATTTCGCCATCTTTTGCAACCGGGAATCAACCGGCCACCCGGAACCTATGACGTCAGTCGCCCTGACCAGGCTTCGGCGAAAAGTATTTTTCGTACTTGCCTTCTTCGCCGTCCATTTCCTTGGCTTCCGGCATCTCATCACGCTTGACGGTGAGATTGGGCCATTGTGTGGCGAAGTCTGCGTTGACCTTCAGCCACATGTCCAGGCCCGGCTCGGTATCCGGCTTGATGGCGCCCGCCGGACATTCCGGCTCGCAGACGCCGCAATCGATGCACTCGTCAGGATGAATGACCAGAAAGTTCTCGCCTTCATAGAAGCAGTCCACCGGGCACACTTCGACGCAATCGGTATATTTGCAGCGTATGCAATTGTCTGTCACGACATACGTCATGAGGTACTCCAGCGATTTCTCACGTTGCAGCAGACAGGAACCAAAAGCGAGGTCCGCTTATCCGCATCCGTTCGGGGATCCCAGCCCGCCAACGTCTCTCGTGACGCAACACGGCTGCTCATTTACCCCGTGAGGTAAAGGCTTTGCGGGGGCTTTGCAAGAATAATCCATGCGCGAAACCGGCGCCCGGCGGGACAGTTTTCTAATCCTGTTTGCTATTCCTGATGCCAATCCTGCTTCAGCCTATCGACATCGCGGCGCTGCTTCTTGGTCGGCCGTCCGCTGCCACGCTCCCGCGTTGCCTGCTCGAAGGCATTCGGCTTTTCGCCGGGAACGATCGCAGGCGTCAGGTCGTCGTAAAGTAGCCGCGCCTCCTCATAGGGTCCGCGCCGGACACCGGGAAGCAAAACACGCACGACGGTGTCGTGCCGGTCAAGCGAGACGATGACGACATCGCCGGCTTTCAATGCATGGGATGGCTGGGTGATGCGGGAGCCGTTGACCCGGATATCGCCGGACTCGATCGCCTTCTGGGCGATCGAGCGAGACTTTTGCAGGCGCGTGAAGAACAGCCATTTGTCGAGACGCTGGCGCAGAACCGGCAGGGACTGAGGCTGTTTTCCACCCATACCGTCACCTGCCCTTATTTTTTCATCTGCTCCTTCAGAGCAGCGAGCTTGGCGAAAGGCGAATCCGGATCCATCGGCTTTTCCTTGCGCGGAGGACGAGCTTCGAACTTGGCGGCCTGCGGCTTTCCGCCGCGGTCGTTGCGATCGGGACGATCCTGACGGTCGCCCTTCTCATTCCTCTGGCCGCCCTGGGGCTTGCCACCGTCACGGCCGCGATTGCGGTCAGGCCTGCCACCGCCACCCGGCTTGCGATTGTCATCGCGGCCTTCGCGACGGCCTTCGCCCTCGCGGCGCGGCTCGCCACCTTCGCGGCGGGCTTCACCCTGCGGCGCACGATTGTTGCCTGAACGGCGATCACCCTGCGGGCGTCCACCCGAACGCTGGTTGTCGTTGCGGCTGCCCGGGCGCCACAGAAGAACAGGCTTGGCTTCGACCGGCTCGGCCAGCTCGCCAGCCTGCTCGGCAATGACGACCTGTTCGGTCGCTGTCGCATCGGTTTCTGTGGGAGCATCGGCTTCCGCAACAACGGCAACAGGCTCTGCTGCCTGCTCCGGTGCCGCTTCAGCAGCATGAGGCTCTTCGGCCGCTGCGTCCGCATCATCGTGATCGGCGGTTTCAGCCGGTGCGTCGGACGCTGCAGCGTCGGTTGCCGGTGCGGCAGATCCGGACTGTGCGGCGAGGAAAGCAGCGGCTTCCTCGACCTTGACGGCGTCGGCACGGTAACCAAGACCCTTGAGGATCTCTTCCATATCATCCGGTGTCGCGCCCAGAATCGACAGCATGGCCGTCGTCGCAGTAAAGCGGCGGCCGTCATAGGCACCGTCCGGACGCGCCGTCGTACCCGGCTTCCACTGCAATAGCGGACGGATTAGGTCGGCCAGACGCTCAAGGATGTCGATGCGGACAGCACGTTTTCCAAGGAACCGGAAACCGGCCAGCTTGTAGAAAGTACGTTCATAGGTCGGGTCGGTAACCACCGAGGTGCGGCCTGCGGCCAGAACCGGGATCAAATCGCCATAGCCTGGCTTGTCGAGACCGTCGTTCTTCAGCGCCCAGAGCAGTGTGATGAGCTCCGCCGGAGCGGGCTTCAAAAGGGCCGGCATGAAAATGTGATAGGCGCCGAAGCGGATGCCGTGGCGGCGGATGGAGGCACGCGCTTCCTGATCCAGCGACTTGACGTCATCGGCGACATCGCGACGGAACATCACGCCAAGGTTTTCCACCAGCTGGAAAGCCAGACCCTTGGCCAGACCTTCGAGGTCTTCGGCACGCGACAGATCGTCGAGCGGCTTCAGCACGGTCGAGATGTGATGATTGACGAAGCGCTCGATGCGGGCGAGCACATGCTCGCGGGCATTGCCCTGCAACTGCTCGTCGGCGAGCAACAGCACGCGCGGACGCATGATATGGTCGCTGGCTGTCAGCTTGGCCACGGGATCGCCGAGCCAGCGCACGAGACCATCCGACGACAAGGCCAGATCGGCATTGCCCGCCGCATGCAATCGTGCGGCACGCGCTTCAAACTCAAGAGCCAACGCCTTTTGGGCTGCCCCTTGAGCGGCGCGCGCGTCAAGACCATCGGCCACTGTCGCCAGCGTGAAACGGAACCCGGCCAATTGTCCCACATGATGACCTTCAACGAAGACATCGCCATTTACACTGATTTCAGCTTCCAACATCGCATTCTCTCTCAGGCGCTTCATGAGCACAGATGTCCTGCGATCAACAAAGCGTTTCGTCAACCTTTCATGTAACGCGTCAGACAATCGATCTTCGATTTCCCGCGTCTTTTCTTGCCAGTGTGTCGGATCGGCAAGCCATCCTGGACGGTTGGACACATAGGTCCACGTCCTTATTTGTGCAATTCTCGCGGACAATGTGTCGATTTCACCATCCGTATGGTCCGCCCGGCGGACCTGTTCGGCCATGAAATCTTCATTCACTGTGCCACGCCGGACGAGATCGGCATAGATCGTCGAAATCAGATCGGCATGTTGCGCCGGCGTAATACGCCGGTAGTCGGGAAGCGCGCAGGCTTCCCACAGTTTCTCTACACGCTCCGGTGTGGTTGCGACACTGGTAACCTCCGGATAGCGCGAAAGATAGTCCAAAGCCTGTTGATCGACCGCCGGCAAGGCCCGCGTGAGGCCATGGATGGCAGGAGCGGCATCCAAACTCTTCTTGAGAGCGGGGATCGAGGCATAATTCAGCGACTTGGAGCGCCATTGCAGCACGCGAACAGGATCGAACTGATGTGATTCGATCCGGTGGACCAGTTCGTTGTCGAACGGCTCGACCCGCGAGGTGACCCCGAACGTCCCGTCGCGCAGGTGACGGCCTGCGCGTCCGGCAATCTGCGCCAGTTCGCCGGGATTGAGATCGCGGAACTGGTAGCCGTCATATTTGCGTCCCTGCGCGAAGGCGACGTGATCGACATCGAGGTTGAGCCCCATGCCGATCGCATCGGTCGCCACCAGATATTCGACATCGCCGGCCTGATAGAGCGCCACCTGTGCATTGCGCGTCCGGGGCGACAGGGCGCCGAGCACGACGGCCGCACCGCCGCGCTGGCGGCGGATCAATTCGGCGATCGCATAGACCTCTTCAGCCGAAAACGCCACGATCGCCGTGCGTTGTGGCAGGCGGGTGATCTTCTTGGAGCCGGCATAGAGAAGCTGCGACAGGCGCGGGCGCTCGACAACGGTGATGCCGGGGAGCAGACGTTCGAGGATAGGCCGCATGGTCGCGGCACCCAGCAGCAACGTCTCGACGCGGCCGCGTAGATGCATCAGCCGGTCGGTGAAGATATGACCACGCTCCAGATCTCCGGCCAGCTGCACTTCGTCGATAGCGACAAAGGCGGCCTTGGTCTCGCGCGGCATGGCTTCGACGGTGCAAACCGAGAAGCGCGCCATATGCGGGGTGATCTTTTCCTCGCCGGTGATCAGCGCGACATTGTGGGCGCCAACCTTTTCGACGACACGCGTATAGACCTCGCGCGCCAAAAGGCGCAGCGGCAGGCCGATGACGCCGCTTTCGTGCGCAACCATGCGCTCGATCGCGTAATGCGTCTTGCCAGTATTGGTGGGGCCGAGCACCGCGATCACGCCGCGGCCACTCAAGATCATCGGTTGGTCAGGCACTATATCGATCCTGCGCACTTTCAATCTGCGAAGGCCATTCACAGCGTTTCAAAGCCGTTTCAACCGGCGCGGAACACATGCCCACGCCAAAATAGAAACGCAAGGGGCATGAGGCCATGAAACATTCAAATGGGGCCTTTGACCGGCATTTCCACCCCTTGCGTGCCGAATTTGGAACAGCGGTGGAACGAATCAGCGACGAAAGGAAGACTCGAACGGATTCAGGGTTTGTTCACCGCTAAATGTTGATTTCGTAAGCCGGATTCGCACCAGATGCTGAATCGACACTTTCAGTGCCAAATCCCTCGAAAAACGAACATTGCACGCCATGCGCCAAGCAGAACGAATCTGAGATTCGGAATCCGGATAGCTGAAATTTCGGGAAAAATTGTCCATGCCCCGATGAGAACAAAACACCCCTAAATATTAGTAGTTTTTAAAATAGACACCAGAACAAAACAGATACAAATAGTGATCGTTCCATTGCCGCCTGTATCCTCAGCACAAGGAACGGCAAAGCAGAGACAAAACCGCCCGGGCACGATGCCACTTTGTTCGCCAGATTCCGATCAGGTTCGAAACCCGGAAAAAATCCTCCGCGCACTCTCGCTTTGCTCACATTCACAGCATCGGAGACCGGCGGCGCGAGCAGCCGTTTCAGGCGATGTCACGCACCATCATTAACACCTCAGCCAAAGCGGGAACAAACCGGAGACGAATCACGGACACAACCTGTTTCCCCATTTGTTCACAGCGATATATCGTGTTAAATCAAATTGTTAACCATACAGAATGGTGGATAACTGTGCTTTCGTCATCCGCTCTCGCCTCGCGTGTTAACCTTTGCCGCAGAAGAAAACGGCGCCATCGACGGCGCCGTTGGCAATAAGAAGTCCCCTCCGTCAGACGACAAACTGACCGCCATTGGCCGAAATGGTCGAGCCAGTGATGAAGCCGGCGTCATCCGATGCCAAAAATACGACGCAACGAGCAATCTCCTCCGGTTCGCCAAGGCGGCCGACGGGAATCTGGGGAATGATCCGCTCGGTCAGCACTTTCTCCGGGATGGCCCGCACCATTTCCGTACCGATATAGCCGGGGCATATCGCGTTGACGGTGATGCCCTTGGCCGCACCTTCCTGGGCCAAAGCCTTGGTGAAGCCGAGATCGCCAGCTTTTGCTGCGGAGTAATTGACCTGCCCCATCTGGCCTTTCTGCCCATTGATCGAAGAAATGTTGATCACGCGGCCGAAATTACGGTCACGCATGCCGGTCCAGATGGGATGAGTCATATTGAAAAGGCCCGTGAGGTTGGTGTCGATAACCGCATTCCAACTTTCCGCCGTCATCTTATGGAACATGGCGTCGCGGGTGATGCCGGCATTGTTGACCAGAACCTCAACGGGGCCAAGTTCATCCACCACCCGGGCAATACCCTTGGTGCATTCGGAGTAGTCGGAAACGTCCCATTTGTAGGTCGGAATCCCGGTAACCTCGGTGAAGGCCTTGGCCTTTTCGTCATTGCCGGCGTAGTTTGCAGCGACCTTGTATCCAGCTGCCTTCAAGGCGATGGATATCGCGGCGCCAATACCGCGTGAACCACCGGTGACCAATGCTACTCTGCTCATGGTTTCCCCCCGTTTTTCGTTTTGTATTTGCGCATGCACCTTGAGACGCAAACCCAGCTTAGGCTCTTGCCGTGGATTTTGCTCCGGCCCGAGGGCCGGAGCGATCGACTAACGTTTGATTGTCATAGCCGTTCGACGCACATGGCGACCCCCATGCCGCCACCGATGCAAAGTGTTGCCAGCCCCTTGGAGACACCGCGGCGCTTCATTTCGAACAGAAGCGTATTCAGCACGCGTGCGCCCGAAGCGCCGATCGGATGACCGATGGCGATGGCGCCGCCATTGACGTTGACGATGGAAGTATCCCAGCCGAGATCCTTGTTGACGGCGCAGGCCTGGGCAGCGAAAGCCTCATTGGCCTCGACAAGCTCGAGATCGGCAACGGACCAGCCGGCCTTTTCGAGCGCCTTGCGCGAAGCCGGGATCGGCCCGGTACCCATGATCTGCGGATCGACACCGGCCGTTGCCCAGGAGACGATGCGGGCAAGCGGCTGGATGCCACGGCGTCCGGCTTCCGCTTCGGTCATCAAAAGCGTTGCGGCGGCGCCGTCGTTCAAGCCCGAGGCGTTGGCAGCGGTGACCGTGCCTTCCTTGTCGAAGGCCGGACGAAGCTTCGTCATCGATTCCAGCGTTGCGCCATGACGGATATACTCGTCCTGATCGACGGTGACGTCGCCCTTGCGGCCCTTGACGATGAAGGGAATGATCTCGTCGGCAAAACGTCCGGCCTTCTGAGCAGCCTCGGCCTTGTTCTGCGACCCCAGCGCAAACACGTCCTGATCCTCACGCGAAAGCTGCCACTTCTTGGCGACGTTCTCGGCGGTCGTTCCCATATGATAGCCGTAGAAAGCGTCGGTCAGGCCGTCCTTGATCATGGTATCGACCATCTTGAAATCGCCCATCTTGACGCCGCCGCGCAGGTGCGCGCAGTGCGGCGCCATCGACATCGATTCCATGCCGCCGGCAACGATGATCTTGGCATCGCCGGTTGCAATCTGCTGCATTCCAAGCGCGACGGCGCGCAGGCCCGAGCCGCAGAGCTGGTTCATGCCCCAGGCCGTCGCTTCCTGCGGGATACCCGCCTTCATCGCCGCCTGGCGGGCCGGGTTCTGGCCCTCGCCGGCCGACAGGACCTGACCGAGGATGACCTCATCGACTTCGGCGGCCTCGACACCGGCGCGCTCAAGTACGCCCTTGATGACAGCTGCGCCAAGTTCATGGGCCGGACTGTTGGCAAAGGAGCCGTTGAACGACCCGACGGCGGTTCGGCCGGCGCTGGCGATAACGATGGAGGGAGTGCTCATCAGATATTTCCTCGTTCTTTTTTTCGCAATTGCTGAAGACTGGCAAAGGTCACCGCGCAAGTCAAACACCTTGATGCGCCTGCTGCCGTTTCATTCCGTAATCCGCGCAGGCGGCAAAATTTTGCACCTGCGTCCACGCATCGCACAAAGAGATTGTCAGAACCCGTTTTTTACGGGTACTCTGAAAAACGTAATAAAGACGGGAGCATGGGGAGGAGACCCAGATGGCTAAACACGACGGTCAGATCGTAATCAAAAAATACGCCAACCGGAGGCTCTACAATACCGGAACAAGCACCTATGTGACGCTCGATGATCTCGCGGTGATGGTGAAAAAGGGAGAAGAATTCACCGTCCAGGACGCGAAGTCAGGTGATGACATCACTCATTCGGTACTCACCCAGATCATTTTCGAACAGGAATCCAAGACCGGCAACACGCTTTTGCCGATCTCTTTCCTGCGCCAGTTGATCTCGTTTTACGGCGACCAGATGCAGATGGTGGTTCCGAGCTATCTCGAGCATTCGATGCAGGCCTTCACCGACCAGCAGGTGACGATGCGCGAGCAGATCAACAAGGCCTTCGGCGATACGCCGCTCGGCAAGAACCTGTCTGTTCCGCTGCAACTGGTGGAAGAACAGGTCAAGCGCAACACCGACCTTTTCCATCAGGCCATGCAGATGTTTTCGCCCTTCATGGCGGCAACGCCCGCGGCCAAGGAACCGCGCAAGGCGGAAGCCAAGGACATCGATGAACTGAAGGAACAGCTGCGCGCCCTGCAGACCAAGCTGGAAAATCTCGGCTGACAAGCCTTCGTGCCGCGCTGTCGTCTTGAACGGCCTGCGGCACCCTTCCAGGGCTCCGTCAGAGCCCGATGGAAACATCCCGCCCGGCCGTGCGCATCGACACGGAAAAGCCGGCGATGACGTCGATGAAGCAGATCGTCATCAGGATGAAGAAGACGTGGGTCGCGGCATTGGCGACCAGCAGGAACTCCACCAAGAAGACGATGAACAGAACCATCGACAAAAGGTGATCCATCAGCGCCTTGGAGCTGATGCGGGTTGCCTTGAGGATTTCGACGAAAAGCAGCATCAGAGCGATGACGATCATCAAGTCGCCCATGCTCATCGTCCAGACGGCACCGGACAGCATAGTCATCGAGAAAACGGTGTTTTCGAAAACTGCGACACCGCCGCTTCCCAAGACGCCCATCATTCCGAGATTGTAGAGAATGAACGGCAAGATCAGCAATGGAATGGCGGCAATCATCAGCAACGGCTCCCAGTTTCTCGCGCCAGCCTCTCCGGCCGGGCATTGATCGATATGCCTTACGGCGCAGCAAGCGTCAACAAAACGGCTGCGGCTGGCAGATAGCGTAAGGATTTGGGGAAACTATGGTGCGTGTGAAAAGGTACACGCACCGCGCCGCTCGCAACGGACAACAGAAAAAGGGCCGGCGAAAAGCCAGCCCTTCCAATCACAGCCTGACGGCCCGCTGATTAAGCGGAAGCCTTCGGGGTCAGAACCTGACGGCCGCGGTACATGCCTGTCTTCAGGTCGATGTGGTGCGGACGACGCAGTTCGCCGGAGTTCTTGTCTTCGATGTAGGTCGGTGTCTTCAGCGCATCGGCGGAGCGGCGCATGCCACGCTTGGACGGGCTTGTTTTTCTTTTAGGTACAGCCATTTCATACTCCACTTATCGGGCAAAACTCTGTTTCGCAGCCAGTCTGTTGGCCGGGAAAAACAGATGTCAATCTCGGAATTTGTCGGGCTTATACATGCCCAACAGGCGTTTGACCAGTCCCTGCAGGCATTTTTTCGCAAACCCCGGCGAGGAAAAGCATCACGCCTCGTCCTCCGGCACGATCCAGGTTTCCTGGAGAGCAGCCTCCTGCCACTTGCGGAAGGCCGGATGGGTCTTGACCGCATCCATATATTCCAGCGAGCCGGGATTGCGGGTGAGGTCATAAATCTCGAAACGATTGACCACCGGGGCAAACATCGCATCGGCAGCCGTAAAACTGCCGAACAGGAACGGACCGCCGGAGCGGGCCACCGCCTCGCGCCAGATCGTCTCGATCCGCTCGACGTCGTCCATCACACCATCCGGCAGATCGATCGCCCGCTTTTCCCGGCGGATGTTCATCGGGCAGGCATTGCGTAGCGCCCGGAAACCGGACAGCATTTCCATCGAATAGGCCCGCGCCACCGCCCGCTCTGCCGGATCCTTGGGCCAGAGCCCGGAATCGGGGAAAAGTTCGGCGGCATATTCGATGATTGCCAGCGACTGCCAGACACGCACGTCGCCGTGATGCAGGACGGGAACCTGTCCTGTCGGGGAAATATCCTTGAACTTCGGGTTACCGGCCGGAAAATCGAAGGGGATAAGCACCTCCTCAAACGGGATGCCGCAAGCCTCCAGCGCAAGCCAGGGCCGCAACGACCAGGAGGAGTAGTTTTTGTTACCGATATAGAGCGTCAGCTGGGTCATGGCGCATTCCTTACTGTCTTTGGTGAGCATCCGAAGACAATCAGCTCTTCGAAATGGTTCATGTCTTCAAACGAGCAGAAAGCCGGAGGATCGAGATCGACGACGGGCGACCGCGCCTTGAGATAGGCCAGCGTTTCCGCCAGCATCTCCTGCCAGCGCGGCAGCGCCGCGTCAGCGAGCCAATCGATCATATAGGCGAAAGTGATGTGAAACACGTAATCGTCATGGTCCGGATGACGATAGCCAAAAACCCCCGCCAAGGCATCACGCCATTCCCGCAGGCACCGCCGGTCATCAACGCTGTCACCTTCAAGCGTCAGCCCAAGCGGCGTCACCTCGGTAATACGCGCACGGAAGGGCGACGGCGGCGGAAAATTCTTCAGCTTGTCGCGAAAGTGGGCCGTCATCGCATCGATCGGCGTGTCCAGGGGCATATCCGTGGGCCAATAGGGCGGATTGCGACGATATTCTATGATGCCCTGGAAGATGGTCATGTGCAGGCTGGACGCATGCGTGAAGGCGAACTGATCGGCTTCCGGCATCGCCATCAATCGGTCGCGCACCGTCAGGATGGCATCATGCGAAGACGACCCTGCAGCAACATGGGAAACGACGGTGTTGCCAGGCTCGTGCAGAAAGCGGCCTTCAGCATCGTAGCGGATTCCCAAATGCCGTGGCGGGATATTGTTGGCACTTCGCGCAAACGCGATAAGGGATGAATCAATCGGGACCATGGGACAATCGAGCCTTTTCAAGGATAGGAATGAGGCCCGGATGGCAGAGTTTCACAACGCCAGTATGACACCGTTCCCGGAGAGGCTCTAATGAAAAGACCTGATCTCACTCATAAAGGCATTTGATATATTCGCCCGACCGGCTGGCACGGCGCTCGATCAGCGAGGCCAGGCTGCGCAGGCCACGGCCCGGTTTGCCGGCATTGCGCTCGATCGGATTGGGTAGGGATACGGCAAGAAGGGCTGCCTGCCGCCGGGTCAGCTTTGCAGCAGGAACGCCGAAATGGTGTTTTGCTGCCGCCTCTGCTCCGTAGATGCCAGGCCCCCATTCCGCGACGTTGAGATAGAGTTCCATCATCCGCTGCTTGCTCCAGACGAAATCGGCTGCCAGCGCCAAAGGCAATTCCATCCCCTTGCGAATGAAGGAGCGGCCGTTCCACAAAAACAGGTTCTTGGCTGTCTGCATCGGGATCGTCGAGGCGCCCCGGGTCGCTTCACCCTCCAGTGCATCGGTGACGACGCCACGCATCTGCACCCAGTCGACACCGTCGTGAATGCAGAACTGGCCATCCTCCGACATCATCACCGATCGCACCAGATTGGGCGATATATCCTCGAAGGCGACCCATTGGCGGTCATAACCACGGAAAAGCAGCAGATCGCGCAGCATCAGCGTCGAAATCGGATGGATGAAGCTTGGCGCATAAAGGACGATCAGCACGTAAGGCAGGATCGCAATCGCCACCGCGATCAGCAGAATCTTGCGCCAGCGCCGGCGCAGGGCCTGACCCCATCCCCGCGAACGGCTGGAAGACACGTCCTGCTCCTCCCGAGTTTCCGGTACAATGTCCACCCCTGAAACGCCCGCCTGATGATCCATTCAATTTTCATAGAACAAGCGCGGCTAAAATTGAACGGTTTTCTCGGTAACGCACAGCAAGCCGCGCCACCGGACGCCGATATGGTAAAATCCCGTTGCCAGCGGGCGCGCAGTCATGCCAAACAACGCCGCATGAGCGAGACACCCTTCGAAATTCGCCTGAAGAGCAGCGCCACAGAGGTCGAGGCCTGCCTCATCGGTATCCTCCACGAAGAACCGCAGGCAGACGAGATCGCACGGCCGGCATCCCTCATCGCCGCGATGCGCCACGGCCTCCTGAACGGCGGCAAACGCCTGCGCCCCTTTCTGGTCATGGAAAGCACCGCCCTCCTTGGCGGCAACAGGCAAGCGGCCCTGCGTGTCGGTGCAGCGCTTGAGTGCGTGCACAGCTACTCGCTGGTGCATGACGACCTTCCGGCGATGGACGACGATGATCTCAGGCGCGGCCAGCCGACGGTCCATATCGCCCATGGCGAGGCCAATGCGATCCTTGCCGGCGACAGCCTTCTGACGCTCGCCTTCGACGTCATCGCAGCACCGGAAACGCACCTCACTGACCGGCAAAAAACCGAATTGGTGCTCGCTCTTGCGCGCGCCTCCGGCATCGGCGGCATGGCCGGCGGGCAGGCGCTGGATCTGGCTGCCGAAACATCGGCACCGAATGAGGCGGCAATCGTCACGCTGCAGGCAATGAAGACCGGCGCGCTGATCCGCTTTGCCTGCGAAGCCGGCGCCATCATCGCCGGCGGCAGTGCCAGTGACCGGCAGCTGATGCGCCGATATGGCGAAACCATCGGCCTTGCCTTCCAGCTTGCCGACGATCTGCTGGACCTGACGGCGGATGCCGAGACGATGGGCAAGGCGACCGGTAAGGACGCCGCCCGGGGCAAGGGCACGCTGATCTCGCTACGCGGGCAGGCCTGGGCGGAAAGCCGGCTGGCAGCGCTGGTCGCAGATGCTGCCGTTCTGCTCGATCCTTTTGGCTCTCGTGCGGATATTCTCAACCAAACCGCCCGCTTTATCGCCAACCGCAGCCATTAACAGCCGCACGGCTATGCCGGCCCCCACCCTAACTCTCTCCCCGCAGACATGAGGTGGAACAACGGAACTTTCCGCTCGCTCCTCTTCGTGTTCACGGCAGCGGTCCTGCCAACCTTGGCAAGCAGGGAGGGCAGATGCGGTGCATCTGCGCCTGACACCCAGCCCGCCGCAAAAGGCAAAAATTGTCACCGCAACAAGAAAGCGCATTTTCTTTCCGGGCGCAGTCGGCATCATGGCACCCTACCGCGTTTGAATGCGCGGCACCGGAGATTGCGCATGTCCACCCTTCTGCCCTACCTGCCGCAGCTGATGGTCGCCTGGGGTGCCTATGTCATCGCCACCGCGTCGCCGGGGCCGGCTGTCGTCGCGATCATCTCCACGGCCATCAGCCGGGGCCGCAATGCCGGGCTGGCACTGGCCTTTGGCGTCCTGACGGGATCCTATACCTGGGCGATGCTGGCGGCCGCAGGACTTTCGGCGCTGATCCGCACCTATGGCAACGCCTTGTTCATACTGAAGATTGCCGGCGGGCTCTATCTGCTTTGGCTGGCGTTCAAGGCGCTGAAATCGGCGATGCGGAAGGAAAGCGAAGCAGCAGTACCGCTCGACAAGCAGCCGCCCTCGCTGCGCCGTCTCTACTTCAAGGGTCTCGGCATCCACCTGACCAACCCGAAGGCGATCTTTTCCTGGCTGACGCTGGTTTCGCTCGGCACGCCGCAGGATGCGCCGCAGGTCATGCCCATCCTGATCGGCGGCTGTATGCTGCTCGGCGTCATCATCTTCATGGGCTTTGCACTGCTATTTTCCATCGAGCCCGTACACCGGGGCTACAGAAAAGCCCGCCGCTGGATCGAAGGCGCCATGGCCGGCTTTTTCGCCTTTGCCGGCCTGAAGCTTCTGACAGCAAAAATCTAGTCTATTCGGCCGCAGCCTGACCCTGGCCAAAACGTCTTTCGATATATTCGCCGACAAGCGTCTCGAAATCACCGGCGATGTTGGTGCCGCGAATGGTCAGCGCCTTTTTGCCGTCGATATAGACCGGAGCGGCGGGCAGCTCGCCGGTGCCGGGCAGCGAAATTCCGATATCGGCATGCTTGCTTTCGCCGGGGCCATTGACGATGCAGCCCATCACCGCGACCTTCAGGCCCTCGACACCCGGATATTTCTCGCGCCAGACCGGCATGTTGCGGCGGATATCGGCCTCGATCTTCTGCGCCAGCTCCTGGAACACCGTCGAGGTGGTGCGCCCGCAGCCGGGACAGGCGGCAACGACCGGAATGAACTGACGGAAACCCATGACCTGCAGCAGTTCCTGCGCCACCTGCACCTCGCGGGTGCGGTCGCCGCCCGGCTCGGGCGTCAGCGAAATCCGGATCGTATCGCCGATGCCCTGCTGCATGAGAATGCCGAGCGAGGCTGCAGACGAAACGATGCCCTTCGAGCCCATGCCGGCTTCGGTCAAGCCCAGATGCAAAGCGTGGTTGGAGCGCGAAGACAGCATCGAGTAGCAGGCGATCAGATCCTGCACGTTGGACACCTTGGCCGACAGGATGATGCGGTTGCGCGGCAGGCCAGCTTCTTCCGCCAGTTCCGCCGAAATCAGCGCCGACTGGACGATGGTTTCGCGCATCACCTGCTGCGCCGTCAGCGGAAAGCCCTTAGCCTGGTTGTCATCCATCAGGCGGGTCAGAAGTTCCTGGTCGAGCGAGCCCCAGTTGACGCCGATGCGCACAGGCTTGTCGAACTGGATGGCACGTTCGATGATCTCGACGAACTGCTTGTCCTTCTTGGCCTTGAAGCCGACATTGCCGGGATTGATGCGGTATTTCGCGAGAGCTTCGGCGCAGGCCGGATGGTCGGCCAGCAGCTTGTGGCCGATATAATGGAAATCGCCGATCAGCGGCACATCGAGGCCGAGGCGCTCGAGGCGCTCGCGGATCTTCGGCACGGCAGCGGCACTTTCGTCACGATCGACGGTGATGCGCACCAGCTCCGAGCCGGCCCGATGAAGGGCGGCAACCTGCGCGACAGTGGCATCGATGTCGGCGGTATCGGTATTGGTCATCGACTGGACGACCACGGGCGCGGCCCCTCCGACGATCACCCCGCCAACATCGACGGCAACGGAGGCCCTGCGGGGTTGCGGTTCGTAATCGAAGGCGGAAGACATGAAAGCCCCTTGCACGTGCTGTTGCGGCGACTTTCCCTGAGGTGGATGAGGAAAGCCGCCTTGTCAACGGCAACATTCATGGTTTGACGGCGAATTGATGACAGGCCGCCGTCAACGCAGCTCAGTCGTGCCCCTTCGGATCGGCATGCACGGCGTGATGCGACAGCGCCAGAACGACGATGAACAGGATCGGCACGCAGGTGAAGATGATCGAGAAACCGGTATGCTCCGCGACGAAGCCGATCAGCGACGGTGCAAACAGCATGCCGGAATAACCCATGAACGTTGCGACCGACAAACCGATGCCGGGAGCCAGGCCGGGCATGTTGCCGGCGGCCGAAAACGCGATCGGCACCATGTTGGAAATACCGACACCGGCAAGGGCAAAGCCAAGAATGGCAAGCGGCGCATTGGGTGCCAGACCGGCAAGCACGAGGCCGACCAATGCGGTCAGCGTGCAGACCCGCAGGGTTCTCACGCCACCGAAGCGGTCGCGGACATGGTCGCCGGCAAAACGCATGATCGCCATCGTGGCCGAGAAGGCGGCAAAGCCGAAGCCGGACATAGCCACGGAAGCACCGAGTTCGTTACGCAGATAAAGCGCGCCCCAGTCCAGCACCGTGCCTTCCGGCACCATCGAGAACAGCGCCACCAGGCCGATCAGCCAGGGCAGCGGATTGGACGGCAGCCGCAGCTTCTGCTTGGCGGTATCCGGATGCGGCTGATCGGCAAGGATCATCGGCCACGCGACGGCCAGCACCGAAAGGCAGACCAGCGTGACGAGGATGACATGCACATAGACGCCGAAATGCGCCATGATCAGACCGCCGCTCGCAGCACCGATCAAACCACCGAGGCTCCAATAGGCATGGCAGGACGACATGATCGCCCGGCGCATCGATTTTTCCACCTCGACCGCATTGGCATTCATCGCCACGTCCATGGCGCCGACGAAACCGCCAAGCAGCAGCATGCCGATCACCGCCGTCCAGACATTGGGAAGAAGCGTCAACAGCAGAAGCATCGGCGACAACAGGATCGCCGTGACCTTGACCACCTTCTGCGACCCCATCCGGGCGATGAAACCACCGGCAATCGGCATCAGGATCAGCGAACCAAGACCGAAGGCGAGGATCAGCAGACCCAGCACGCTTTCGCTGATGCCGAGCCTGTCCTTGAATTCCGGGATTTTCGGCGCCCAGCTCCCGGTGACGAAGCCGTTCATCAGGAACAGCAGCGAAACGGCGAGCCGGCTTTTGGGCATATAGCCTTGCCGGACAGCGGCCTGCGGCGGGGTTATGGTATGCTGATCCATGGTTTTTTCCTGTAGAATTCGGTGGCGGCGTCAGGCCGTGATTTCGATGGGGTTGCCGTCGGGATCGCTGAGGACCGCCTCGTAGAAGCCGTCGCCCGTCATGCGGGCGGGTGACATAAGAATGCTCAATGCGGCGGCCTTCGTTGCCAAGGCATCGACAGCCTCGCGGCTACCGAGAGACAAGGCGAGATGCGCGTAACCCTGGCGCTCGGTCTGCTCGTCCTGCCCGCTGATCCACGGGCCTTGCATCAGCTCGATCGACGGCCCGTCCTTCAAATACAGAAACCGTGAAGAAAACCCGGGGCGCCGGGCACTTTCATAAAGATCGCCCACGGTAGCGCCGAAGATGTCCGCCCAGAAGCGGCAGAGGCGATCAAGGTCCGTGGTCCAGAGTGCGACATGGGCGATCCTCATGATCTTGTTCCTTCTGCGTAAACGACCGTGATGCCTTGGCTGGTGTAGAGATCGGCGGTGTTGCGGGCCGCATCATGCTCGACGATCAGCGTCTTGCATTCCTGTGCCGTAATGACCGCGTGTGGCGCCGATGTGCCCAGCTTGTCGTTGGTCACTGCCGCCAGAACGGCAGCGCTGTTGCGGGCGACAAGCCGCTTGAACTCCGCGTCCTCATATTCAATGGCTGTCAGCCCGGCATCGGGATCGACACCACAGACCCCGAGAATACAGAGATCCGGCCGCAGCATCGAAACATCACGCTGTGCCCTGGCGCCGATGGCAGCCCCGACCAGCCGGTCGACCTTGCCGCCGATCAGGATGAGATCGATACCCGGCTTTTCCATCAGCACGGCCGCAATCAGCGGCGTATTGGTCACCGCCGTCAGCTCCAGCCCGGCAGGAAGCGCCTGTGCGATCGCGAGATTGGTCGAGCTCGCATCGAAAAAGACGGTCATGCCCGGGGCAATGAAGGGTAGGGCTGCGGCGGCAAGGGCTGCCTTGCGCTCGGGCGCTTCACCGACGCGCTGCGAAAGCGTCGTACCGCCAGGGGCGATCGGTAGCGCACCCCCATAGACCCGCTCGCACAGGCCCGCGGCCGCCAGTTCGCGCAAGTCCCTTCGGACCGTATCCTCGGAGACGTTGAATTCTTGCGCCAGATCGACCGCAAGCACGCGGCCGGATGTCCGCAGGCGATCCTGAATCAGGCTTTGTCTCTGTCGTAAAAGGAGTTCTGTCTGCATGGGAAAATCAAATCACGCATGAATGAGTGCAAATCGGCATAAACGTGCATAACCCGCTGCAGTAGCGATTTCAATCGATTCATGTGTTGTTTATCGAAAATAGCGACTGCTCTGCCGTAAAAATCGGCGCTCCGCCTTGATTTTAGCCGTCCGGCGCCAATTTTGCATTGAAATGGCAGGAATTTGAGAAAAACCTTCGCTGTTGCAGTGCGCAATTGAAGTTTTGTGCGCTGCCATGCGTCGAGTGTTATGCGATTGTGTCCTCACACCGGCAGACGGGCCGGACCAAAAAAGATGGAAAAACAAAATGAAATGGGTTCCCACACTTCTCGCCGCTGCCGCCTTTGCCCAGCTGGTATCGTTCGGCTCGGCCGTAGCCGGTGAAAACCTCGAAGCCGTCAAGTCGGCTGGCGCGCTGAAGATCGGCACGGAAGGCACCTACGCCCCGTTCACCTATCACGATGAAAGCGGCAAGCTCGTCGGCTTCGACGTCGAAATCGGCGAAGCCGTGGCCAAGAAGCTTGGCGTCAAGGCCGAATTCCTCGAAGGCAAGTGGGACGGCCTGATCGCCGGCCTTGACGCCAACCGTTACGATGCCGTCATCAACCAGGTCGGCATCACCGAAGAGCGCAAGAAGAAGTATGATTTCTCCGAGCCCTATATCGCTTCGAAGGCCGTTCTGATCGTCAAGTCGGACAATGCCGACATCAAGGATTTCCCGGACCTGAAGGGCAAGAATTCCGCCCAGTCGCTGACTAGCAATTTCGGCAAGCTGGCCCAGGCTTCCGGCGCTGAACTGATCGGCACCGACGGCTTCGACCAGTCGATCCAGCTGGTTCTGACCGGCCGTGCCGATGCAACGATCAACGACAGCCTGTCCTTCCTCGACTTCAAGAAGAAGAAGCCGGATGCGCCGGTCAAGATCGCTGCCGAACAGGCCAATGCCGACTATTCCGGCATCATCGTGCGCAAGGGCGAACCTGAACTTCTCGAAGCCATCAACAAGGCGCTGACGGAGATCAAGGCCGACGGCACCTATGAGGCCATCTCGCAGAAGTATTTCGGCGCAGACGTTTCGAAGTAATTATCTGCTGGCTGCTAAAGTCCCCTCCCCAACCCCTCCCCACAAGGGGGAGGGGTTCCGATGCCGTACCATCTGCAATCTTTAAACTACCATCCGCCCGGCCTCATTGTTGAAAAAGGGGGCGCCGCGAATAAGTCCCTCCCCCTTGTGGGGAGGGGTTGGGGAGGGGTATCTCTGTCGCTGTGGAAGTGTATTCTGCCACCCGCCGTCATGAACCCCACGAAAGAAAAGCCGTGCCCCCCTGGCTCCAACTCATGCTCGATTCGCTCTGGCCGCTCATCCGCGCCGGGCTGATCTTCACCATTCCGCTGACGCTGCTGTCCTTCACGCTGGGCCTGGGGCTGGGTCTGTTGACCGCAGTCGCACGGCTGTTCGGGCCAAAGCCGCTGGTTGCGGTGGCACGGTTCTATGTCTGGGTCATCCGCGGCACGCCGCTGCTCGTCCAGCTGTTCGTCATCTTCTACGGCCTGCCGAGCCTCGGCATCCTGCTTGATGCCTTCCCGGCCGCCCTGATCGGCTTCACGCTCAATATCGGCGCCTATACCTCCGAGATCATCAGGGCGGTGATCTCCTCGGTGCCCCGCGGCCAGTGGGAGGCTGCCTATTCGATCGGCATGAGCTGGAGCCAGGCAATGCGCCGCACCATCCTGCCGCAGGCAGCCCGCGTCGCCGTGCCGCCTTTGTCGAACACGTTCATTTCGCTGGTAAAAGACACCTCGCTTGCCGCCGCCATCACGGTGCCGGAACTGTTCCAGACAGCCCAGCGCATCGTCGCCACCACCTATGAGCCGCTGATCCTCTATATCGAGGCGGCGCTGCTCTATCTGGCGCTGAGTTCGGTCCTCTCGTCGTTGCAGGTGAGGCTGGAAAAACGCTTCGCCCGCTATGGCGGCTTCCTGGAGGCGCGCACATGATCGAGCTCACCCACATCGAGAAACGCTTCGGCGACAATGTCGTGTTGAAGGATATCAGCGTGCGGATCGCTGAAGGCACCGTGACCGCACTGGTCGGCCCGTCCGGCGGCGGCAAGAGCACGCTCTTGCGCTGCGTCAATCTTTTGGAAATCCCGACCGCCGGCACGATCCGGCTGGGCGAGGAAAAGATCACCTTCGAACCCAACAAGAAAACCGGCTGGGATGCCATCCAGCGCCTGCGCCGTCAGACCGGCATGGTGTTCCAGAATTTCCAGCTCTTCCCGCACCAGACCGCCATTGAAAACGTCATGGAGGGACTGGTCACGGTCCTGAAATGGCCGAAGGAGAAAGCGAAAGCGCGGGCGCAGGAATTGCTTGAAAAGGTCGGCATGTCGCACAAGGCCGACGCCTGGCCATCGACGCTCTCGGGCGGCCAGCAGCAACGCGTCGCCATCGCCCGGGCGCTTGCCCCCTCCCCGCGCGTATTGCTCTGCGACGAACCGACCTCGGCGCTCGATCCGGAATTGGCTGAAGAAGTTGTCGAGGTCCTCAACCGTCTCGCTGCCGAAGGCACGACGATGATCATGGCCACCCACGACCTTCGACTGGCTTCGAAAGTCGCCGATCAGGTCCTGTTCCTCGACGGTGGCCTGATCGTCGAAAGCGGCGCGCCCCGGAACATCTTCCAGACGCCTGAGCGGGAGCGGACGAAGAAGTTCATCTCGTCGCTGAGCGCTGGGAATAGCTACGATATTTGAACATGAAAATGGCCGGGTTTTGCCCGGCCATTTTTCATTCGGAGAGCAAGTCCTCACGCCCCATAGACGATCAGCAAATCCTTGGTGTCGATCTGGTCGCCGGTCTTGACGAGGACTTCAGCGATCGTGCCGTCCTTTTCCGCGTGCAGCGCCGTCTCCATCTTCATCGCTTCGATGGAGAGCAGCACGTCGCCGGACTTCACCGTCTGACCGGCCGATATCGTCACGGTCGAGATGACGCCGGGCATCGGCGCGCCGAGATGTGCGGCATTGCCGAGATCGGCCTTGCGGCGGGCCGTGCTGGAAGCTGCGCGGTTGCGATCCGGAACCTTGATCAGGCGCGGCTGGCCGTTGATCTCGAAGAACACCTTGACCATCCCCTGCTCGTCCGGCTCGCTCATGGCCTGATGCTGGACAACCAGCGAGACGCCCTTTTCGAGTTCCGGCAACAGTTCTTCGCCGGCCGAAAGCCCGTAGAAATAGGCGGGTGTCGGCAGCACGCTGACGGGACCATAGGTATCGGCGGCCAGCGCGTAGTCGGTGAAGACCTTCGGATACATCAGGTACGAGGCGAACTCGTAATCGCTGACCGTGCGTTCCAGCTTTTCCTCGATCGCCTTGCGCTCGGCATCGAGATCCGCATCGGCAAGCAACGAGCCCGGACGTTCCGTATAGGCCTTTTCGCCCTTCAGCGCTTTTTCCTGCAGCGCCTTTGGCCATCCGCCCGGAGGCTGGCCGAGATCGCCCTTGAGCATCGACACGACAGATTCCGGGAAAGAGACATCCTTGGCCGGGTTCTTCACATCGGCAACCGTCAGGTCCTGGGAGACCATCATCAACGCCATGTCGCCGACCACCTTGGAAGACGGCGTCACCTTGACGATATCGCCGAACATCTGGTTGGCGTCGGCATAGGCCTGCGCCACCTGGTGCCAGCGGGTCTCAAGGCCGAGTGACCGGGCCTGTTCCTTGAGGTTGGTGAACTGGCCACCCGGCATTTCATGCAGGTAGACTTCGGACGCCGGTCCCTTGAGGTCGCTTTCAAAGGCCGCGTACTGGTTGCGCACGGCTTCCCAGTAGAACGAGATGCGGCGGATCCATTCCGGATCGAGGCCCGGATCGCGTTCGGAACCGCGCAGCGCCTCAACGATCGAACCGAGGCAGGGCTGCGAGGTATTGCCGGAGAAAGCATCCATCGCCGCATCGACGACATCGACACCAGCATCGACAGCGGCCAGAACCGTCGCAGCGGAAATGCCAGATGTATCATGCGTGTGGAAATGGATCGGCAGGTCGGTCGCTTCGCGTAGCGCCTTGAACAGCACGGTGGCTGCCGCCGGTTTCAACAGACCGGCCATGTCCTTCAGCGCGATCATGTGGGCGCCGGCCCGCTCCAGTTCGGCAGCAAGCGCGGTATAGTATTTCAGGTCGTATTTCGGACGGGCCGAATTCAGGATGTCGCCGGTGTAGCAGATCGCCGCTTCGCAGATCTTGTTCTCTTCGGCCACCGCATCCATCGAGACACGCATATTGTCGACCCAGTTCAGGCAGTCGAACACGCGGAAAACGTCGATGCCGCCCTTGGCCGCCTGGCGGACGAAGTATTTGACGACATTATCGGGATAGTTCTTGTAGCCGACGCCGTTGGCGCCGCGCAGAAGCATTTGCAGCAGCAGGTTCGGCGCATCCTCGCGCACCTTGGCGAGACGCTCCCATGGGTCCTCTGTCAGGAAGCGCATCGAAACGTCGAACGTGGCGCCGCCCCAGCATTCCAGCGAAAACAGGTTCGGCAATGCACGCGCGTAGGTTCCGGCGATGCGGGCGATATCATAGGTGCGCACGCGGGTGGCAAGCAGAGACTGGTGGCCGTCACGCATGGTCGTATCGGTCAGGAGCACGCGCTTTTCGGCGCGTACCCATTCGGCGAATTTCTTCGGGCCGAGCGCATCGAGCTTCTGCTTGGTACCATCGGCGATCTCGCCCTGAAGGCGCGGAATGACCGGCTTTGCCGCGTCGGCACTCGGCTTCGGCCGCCCCTTGGCTTCCGGGTGGCCATTGACGGTGACGTCGGCGAGATAGGTGAGCAGCTTGGTGGCGCGGTCCTGGCGCTTGACCTGCTGGAACAGTTCCGGCGTCGTGTCGATGAACCGGGTCGTATAGGTGTTGTCCTTGAATTTCGGATGCGTGATGATCGCTTCAAGGAAGGTCAGGTTGGTGGCGACGCCACGGATACGGAACTCGCGCAGCGCGCGGTCCATGCGGGCGATGGTCTCCTGTGGGCTCGGCGACCATGCGGTAACCTTGACCAGCAGTGGATCGTAATAGCGGGTGATGACGGCGCCCGGATAGGCCGTGCCGCCGTCCAGCCGGATACCGAAACCCGAAGCCGAACGATAGCCGGTGATGCGGCCGTAATCGGGAATGAAGTTCTGCTCCGGATCTTCCGTGGTAATGCGGCACTGCAGCGCGTGGCCGTTGAGGCGGATGTCTTCCTGCTTTGGTACACCGGATTCCGGCGTGCCGATGGCAAAGCCGTCGAGAATATGAATCTGCGCCTTGACGATATCGATGCCGGTGACGACTTCGGTGACCGTGTGCTCGACCTGGATACGCGGGTTGACTTCGATGAAGTAGAATTTGCCCGAGTCCATATCCATCAGATATTCGACTGTGCCGGCGCCGATATAGTTCGTCGCCTTGGCAATGCTCGTCGAATAATGGGCAAGTTCCTGACGCTGCTCTTCCGTCAGATACGGTGCCGGCGCGCGCTCGACGACCTTCTGGTTGCGGCGCTGTACCGAACAGTCGCGCTCGAACAGATGCACCACATTGCCATGAGTATCGCCCAGAACCTGGCTTTCGACGTGACGGGCACGCTCGACCAGCTTTTCGAGATAGACCTCGTCCTTGCCGAAGGCAGCCATCGCCTCGCGCTTGGCTTCGGTCACTTCACGCGCCAGATCCTTCGGGTCGCGGATTGCCCGCATGCCGCGGCCGCCGCCGCCCCAAGAGGCCTTGAGCATGATCGGATAGCCGATCTCCTCGGCCATCTTTGCCACCACAGCCATGTCGTCTGGAAGCGGTTCGGTGGCCGGAACGACGGGAACGCCGATTTCGATGGCAAGATTGCGCGCAGCAACTTTGTTGCCAAGCCGGCGCATCGTATCGCCGGTCGGCCCGATGAAGATGATACCGGCAGCCTTGCAGGCATCGACGAATTCCGGGCTTTCGGACAGAAGGCCGTAGCCGGGATGGATGGCATCGGCCCCCGAGAGCTTGGCAACCCGGATGACTTCCTCGATCGACAGATAGCTTTCGATCGGCCCGAGATCGCGGGCCAGATGCGGCCCGCGCCCGACCTGATAACTCTCATCCGCCTTGAAGCGGTGGAGCGCCAGCTTGTCCTCTTCCGCCCATATCGCAACCGTTTTTATTCCCAGTTCGTTTGCAGCGCGAAAAACGCGAATGGCAATTTCAGAACGGTTGGCGACAAGGATCTTCGAAATGGGCAAGTCGGACTCCTCAAGACTTGAAACACGGTAATGCTGCACCGCGAAAAGAATTATTAGCGTTTCATGACTTGAAGTTCAATTTCAGAGTGATGCGGAAGCAAGATTCATTTTCGTTCAGGAAATCAGTCCGAGACGGAAAGACAGCGCCACCGCATGATGGCGATTTTTCGCGTTCAGTTTGTCCTGGATGCCGTTCATGTACCAATCGACGGTGTGGGTGGAGATTTCGAGAATCTTGCTGATCTCGTTGGAGGTCATGCCATCTGCGAGGTAATGTAGCGCTTCCATCTCGCGGCGGGTCATTTGCACATCGACGTTGGAAACCATATCGGCAAGCACGCTCGGATCGGCCAGTTCCAGAAGGCGCCAGAACAACTTCTTGGCAATGCCGTCGAAAATGTTCATTTCCACGGAACTGAGATCAACAACGCGACCGCCCAATGTCATGTTGCCGAGCAGCCCGCGCCTTCCGTGGACAGGAAAAATATACCCGTCATGGAGGCCATGGCCGCGCGCATCGACCATCATGCGTTCCATGCGCTTGCGATGCGGGTCGGAGCGGAAGGCTACCAGCGTCTCGCGCCAGCGGAAGCCGCGTTGCGCATGTCCGAGATAGCGGATGGTCGGGTCGATGATGACGTATTTTTTCTTGATATATATTTGCGGCCAGCCGTCCGGCCACCGCCCGGCAAGGAGAAGGCTCAGCGGATTTTCGTCGGGCTTCGGCTGGCGGACAATTCCGTAAAAGTCGAAACCGTAGCGGTCGAGAACCCGTTCAAATTCCTGAACGATCTCGTCCCTGCTGCGCATCTCGTCAATCAGTGCCAAAAATTGCACCAGCAAAGTAATATTCATAAACACCCCTTCAAAAAGTTGCTTTCAGTCTCTGACCGCTCTACCGCGCCGCAACATGATCGTGTCGTTCAGCACCCATTCATGTTGCAAGCGCGATAATCCCCCCATCAGTCACGGAAGCACCTAACACCGCATCGTCAACGAACTGCAAGGCGCGAAAAATAGCGAGCTATGAATGTTGAGCCTACGGCGCCTGGAATTTCCAGTCACATCGCCGGTTTAGCATAACCAAGTTTGCGCGGCGAAGTAAAAAGTTGGTTTTCGGCATCCGTGATTCACGACAATAAAGATGGAGGGAAGAAGACGTTCAGTTTTGGAATTTTCATTCCATCAGCCAAAGATGAGAGAATGAATAGTTTTAAATCAGTTCTTTTCCTCCCAGACCATTTCCCGCGATGCAAATGCCCAGTTGCTTTTTCATTGCACCGCAAACCAACTGCCCAAGAGGGATAAGACAGTGTCATTGTTCCAGGTCTATATACGAGCACTTCAGTATCTTGCCGTCCACAAGCTCCGTGTTTCGGCCATCGTGGTCGCCAACGTTGTTTTGGCCGTTATCACGATCGCCGAACCCATCCTGTTCGGGCGCATCATCGACGCGATCACGTCCAAGCAGACCGTCACGCCCTTGCTGTTGATGTGGGCGGGCCTTGGCGTCTTCAATACGGTAGCGTTTGTTCTGGTTGCCCGTGAGGCAGACCGGTTGGCGCATACGCGCCGTTCGACGCTGATCACCGAAGCCTTCGGCCGCATCATCTCGATGCCTCTTTCGTGGCATACCCAGCGCGGCACCTCCAATGCGCTGCACACCCTTTTGCGTGCCTGTGAAACGCTGTTCGGCCTCTGGCTCGAATTCATGCGCCAGCATCTAGCGACCGCCGTGGCGCTGACGCTGCTGATCCCGACAGCCTTTGCCATGGACGTTCGCCTGTCGCTGGTTCTCGTCGTCCTCGGCGTTCTCTATGTCGTCGTCGGCAAGTTCGTCATGACCCGGACCAAGGAAGGTCAGGCTTCGGTCGAGGACCATTACCACACGGTTTTCTCGCACGTCTCCGACTCGATCAGCAACGTTTCGGTCGTTCACAGCTACAACCGTATCGAAGCTGAAACCCGCGAACTGAAGAACTTTACGCAGAAGCTGATCTCTGCCCAGCTGCCGGTCCTCGATTGGTGGGCGTTGGCCAGCGCGCTGAACCGTATGGCCTCAACCATCTCGATGATGGCCATCCTCGTCATCGGCACCGTGCTGGTGCAGAGGGGCGAACTCGGCATCGGCGACGTCATTGCCTTCATCGGCTTTGCCGGACTGCTGATCGGCCGCCTCGACCAGATGAAAGCCTTCGTGACGCAGATTTTCGAAGCCCGTGCCAAGCTTGAAGACTTCTTCGTTCTGGAAGACTCGGTGCGTGAACGGGAAGAGCCTGCCGATGCCGGCGAGTTGAACAATGTTCGTGGCGAAGTCGAATTCCGCGACGTCTCCTTCAACTTCGCCAATTCGACCGAAGGTATGCGCAACGTGTCGTTCACCGCTAAGGCCGGCCAGACGATCGCCATCGTCGGCCCGACCGGCGCCGGCAAGACGACGCTGGTCAACCTCCTGCAGCGTGTCCATGAGCCGGCTGGTGGCCAGATCCTTGTCGATGGCGTCGATATCTCGACCGTCACCCGCAAGTCGCTGCGCCGCTCGATCGCTACCGTGTTCCAGGATGCGGGCCTGCTCAACCGGTCGATCTGCGAGAACATCCGTCTCGGCCGTGAGGATGCATCGCTCGACGAAGTGATGGCTGCGGCCGAAGCTGCCGCTGCTGGCGATTTCATCGAAGGCCGCCAGGGTGGCTACGATACCCGCGTCGGCGAACGTGGCAACCGGCTGTCCGGTGGCGAACGCCAGCGTATCGCCATTGCCCGGGCGATCCTGAAGAACGCACCGATCCTCGTGCTCGACGAAGCAACCAGCGCGCTCGACGTCGAGACCGAGAACCGGGTGAAGGCTGCGATCGACAATCTGCGCAAGGATCGCACCACCTTCATCATCGCCCACCGCCTGTCGACGGTACGTGAAGCCGATCTGGTGATCTTTATGGATCATGGCCGGATCGTCGAGATGGGTGGCTTCCACGAACTGAGCCAGAGCAATGGCCGGTTTGCCTCGCTTCTGCGCGCAAGCGGCATTCTGACGGACGAAGATGTCCGTATGAGCCACGCCGCAGCCTGATAACAGACCGACCCAGTCAACAAGAAAAGGCCCCGCACAGGGGCCTTTTTTATGCCTGTGCCGCAGTGGGCCGGGAGAGGCCGCCGATCCAGTCGAGGTAGCGGGCATAGGCGAAGTGCAGCCCGATACCGGCCAGCACGAACAGAGCGCCCCAGAGAGGATCGCGCCCCGTCACGAACAGCAGCACCTGCCCGACCATCGCCAGAATCGTGCCGAAGATGAACACCGGCAGCGAATGCCGGCCGATCAGGACGAGCGGGTGATCGATGCGCAGGCGCGTCATCCGGCTGAAGACTGGAAAGACCGCAAGCAGATATCCGAGCGCCAGAACATGCAGCAAGCGTGTCAAAGAGAGGAAGGTCTTGTCGAACCCCGTCAGGACCGCCGGCAAGCCGTAGGAAAAATCAAGGTTCCACCAGGACAGAAGCACCCAGAACAGCGATACCGTCACATAGCAGCCTGAGATCGCCACGAGTGCCGGATGACGCACGATCGGCTTTCCGGTACGCGACCGCATCATGCAGATCATCCCGATGACGAACAGGAACTGCCACGACCACGGATTGAGGAACCAGTAGCCCTCGTCGAGGAAGTTGATCGGCACGATCGTGAAGATGCCGGCCGCAAGCCACAGTGCCGCAGATGCCATGAACAGCAGGAAGGGGCTGCGCCCGTGCAGCCAGAGCATTCCGGGTAACAGCAGGAAGACGACCGCGTACATCGACAGGATGTTGTTATAGCCCAGCTGATGTCCGAGCAGAACCATGGCGACAAATCCCTGCTCGGTATGATCGACCAGCGGGCGGATATTGATCTCGCTGATCAGGTCCTGCCGGCCGAAATAGAGCGCTCCGCCGGCAAAGATCGCCAGCGTGATGATACTGGTCATGATATGCGCGATGTAGAGGGTGAACGCGCGCCGCCAGATTTTCAGGCTCAGCGCGAGGCGGTTGCCGATCGTAAACTTCCGGCCATAGGCCAGCCCAGCGGACAGTCCCGAGATCAGCACGAATGCCTCGGCCGAGTCCGAAAAGCCGAAATTCTTGGTGGTCAGATATTCGAGATATTGTCCCGGCACATGATTGACGAAGATGGTCAGCAGGCAAAGCGCCCGAAAGACGTCGAGGCGGGTGTCGCGCTGGGAGGAGACAGTCTGGGTTTCTCCCACCTGTCCATCACCGCGAGATGCCTGGAATTGCAGCTTTTGAAGCATTCAGAATGGTCTCGTCCGAGTTCAGTGCCCCTGCCCCCATTGACGCGATATCGATGCAGGCGATCAAAACAAAACCGGCTTTGCGCCTTCTGGTGCAAAGCCGGTTTCAATCCTTGGTATGACGCCGGCAGCTACAGCAAAACGCCTTCATGCGCGTTTTTTGTGACAGTATTATTGACGCTGACGATCGGCTCGCCGTTTTCCGCATTTTTTGTCACGGAAATTACATGTGCCTTGCCGTCGATGGTCAACGTTGCCGAGAACCCATCCCAGTCCTCCGGCAGGACCGGCTGGACGATCAGCTTGTCACCCTGCCGGCGGATGCCGAGAATACCTTCGACTGCGGCACGGTAGAGCCAGGCCGCAGAGCCTGTGTACCAGGTCCAGCCACCACGTCCGGTCAGGATGCCGTCGCCATAGATATCGGCGGCGACAACATAGGGCTCGACCCGGTAGTGATCGGCGCTTTCGCGGTCCTTCGCATGATTGACCGGATTGAGCATCTCGAAGGCGCGCCAGGCGTCTTCCCTCCGGTTCTGTGCCGCCAGCGCCAGCACCACCCAGGTCGCCGCATGGGTATATTGTCCGCCGTTTTCGCGAACACCAGGCGGATAGGCTTTGATATAACCTGGGTCCTGCGCGGTTCCCGACAGCGGCGGGGTGAACAGGCGGATGATCTGGTGATCGCCGTCGGCCAGTTCTGCCAGCACCGCATCCATGGCCTCGGCCGAGCGGGCAGCATCACCTTCACCGGAAAGCACGCTCCAGGACTGGGCGATCGAATCGATCCGGCACTCGCTGCTTTCGGCAGAACCAAGCGGCGTGCCGTCGTCATAGTAACCGCGCCGATAGTGGTTGCCATCCCAACCGGCTGTTTCAAGCGCCTTCTTCAGGCTGTCAAGATGCGCCTCCCAGGCGGAAACCCGCTGGGTGTCGCCACGCTCGCGCGCAATGACCAGGAAGGAGCGCAGCGTCGATGCAAGGAACCAGCCGAGCCAGATGCTGGTACCGCGGCCTTCGATACCGACGCGGTTCATGCCGTCGTTCCAGTCGCCGCCGAGGATCAGCGGCAGGCCGTTCTCGCCCTTGCGGGCGATGGCGAGGTCGAGTGCCAGAGCGCAATGCTCATAGAGGCTGGCACGCCGCTCCGATACGGTCGGCTGATAAAAGCTGTCGTGCTGGCCAAGCTCCAGAGCCGCCCCTTCGATGAAGGCGATCTGCTCGTCGAGAATGTCCTTGTTTCCGGTGACCGAGCAATAGTGCTGCACGGCATGGCCGAGCCAGACGACATCGTCGGAAATCAGCGTGCGCACGCCGGCGCCGGTGTTCGGCAACCACCAATGCAGCACGTCGCCCTCGATAAACTGCCGCCCGGCGGCGTTGAGGATCTGCGCCCGGGCAAGCTCCGGCCGGTGCACGATGAAGGCGAGCGTATCCTGCAGCTGGTCGCGGAAGCCGAAAGCGCCGCTTGCCTGGTAGAAGGCCGAGCGTGCCAGGATCCGGCAGCCAAGGCTCTGATAGGGGAGCCAGGCATTGACCATGTTGTCGAACGCCTTGTCGGGCGTTTCGATCTGGAGCACACCGGTAAAGTCCTGCCAGTAGCTGTTGGACGCTTCGAGAACCGTTTCGAACGTGCTCTTGCGAGCCTCCGTCAGATGCTCGAGGGCCTGCCCGGCATTGTCGGAATCGCCGATATAGAACGTCAGTTCGCGGTTGGCACCCGGCGCCAGCATCACATCGACAACGATCGCCGCACAGGGATCGCCATCGGCTTCGACGGCACCTGACAACGCACCGCCGCCAAGCACGGCCTGCGGCGCGTAGATGCTACCCCCCTGGCCGAGAAACTCGCGCCGGCTGGAGGTGAACCCCGAAGGCATGTCGCTCGCCGCGAGGAATGCGGTACGGCCGGAATAGTCGATGCTGTAGGGATTGGTCGCCAGCACGGCCCCGCTCGCCTCATCCCGATGCGACAGGATGAAAGGTGCCGTCTTTGCCCGATTGTTGCCGAGCACCCATTCGGCATAGCCGTAGATTTTCAGACTACGGGCTTCGTTGGTGGTGTTGTTCAACCGCAGCCGCAGATACTTGACCGGCGCGGTGCGATGAACAGTCTGGCCGACCTCGATTTCCAGCCCATCCTGAACACTCTTGAACACGGAATAGCCCAGACCATGCCGCGTCTCGAACGCGACCGACTTGCGGCGGGACAAGGTAGCATAGGGGGACAGGACAGCACCGCTGTTCATGTCGCGGATGAAGATGGCTTCGCCCGGACGGTTGATGACCGGATCGTTGGTCCAGGGCGTCAGCTGATAGTCGCGCGAGTTGCGGCCCCAGGTGAAGGCGGAGCCTTCGGCGGCAACGTGGAAACCGAAGGTTTCGTTGGAAATCACATTGATCCACGGCTGCGGCGTCGCTTCGCCCCCCCGCAGTCGCGTCACGTATTCGCGGCCGTCGGCGGAGAAACCGCCATAGCCGTTCCAGAAGTCCAGCCCGTCACCGGTGATGTCGACGCTTTTGGCGCTGCTGTCCTCTGGAATGACCGCCAGCAACGGCGCAGCAGGAATAACTTCCTTCCGCGACGGTTTTGCCAGGAGATTTTCAGCACGCGAAATCTGGTCCGAGATCTTGCCGTTGCGGGCATGGAACACGGCACGGGATGCGGACAAAAGCGCCGACCAGGTCTGCGGTTCCATGATGTCGCGGCGAACCGCGAAGATATGCTGGCGCGGGCCGTCCGACAGGCCACGCAGGCGCAGGTTTTCCGCCATCGCGTCGAGCGTGTGCTGCATATCCTGCGCGTAGGACGAGGCGCGCTCGTTGACGATCACCAGGTCTGCGGTGACGCCGCGCGAGCGCAGATATTCCTGCGCCCTCAAGGCTTCCCGCGCGATACCAAGATCGATGTCGTCATTGATGCGGACGGCAAAGATCGGGAAATCGCCCGAGATCGACAGCGGCCAGAGTGCCGATTGCGGGGCAAGACCGGCCTGCACCGTAGCGGTATCGGCGCGCAACTGCATGTCGGGATAGACAAGGTAGCGGCCGAGCATCTGGAAACTTGCGGCTTCCTGCGAGGTCACGCCGACATGGCGCATCTGCACCTGCGAGCGTGTCCAGGCGTGGATGAGCTCATGGTTGAAGCTGTCGGGATGGCGATAACGATCGACAGCCTTGTCGATATCCTGACGGTTCGGCGCAGCGATGGTCCAGAAGATCACGCTGACCTTCTTGCCGGCCGGTACGCGCACGACGCGGCGTAGCGACACGATCGGATCGAGCGTATAGCCGTCCGAGCCGGAAAGCTTGGCATCGGTATCGAAAGCCTGCGCTTCGGCCAGCGTGCGGCCCGGGCCGATGAAGCGGCGGCGGTCCGTCTCTGCTTCGGTATGGCGGGTGCTGGCGGCATTATCGACGATCAGATGCGCGACCTGCATATCCGGTTCGCCGGGACTGCGCTTGTTGCGCGTGACGCGGATGACGTCACCCTTCGGATCGACTTCCGTCTTCAGGAACATCTTGGCAAACAGCGGATGGGCGCTGTCGGTATCATCGGTGGTCAGAACCGGTTCTGCATAGGATGTCACTTCGATGAAGCGATCCTCTGTTCCGGTGTTGAGCAGGATCACCCGGCGACCTTCCGCATCATGCTCTGTGGCGACGATGCATTCGACTTCGCTGGTGAGATCGCCGACGGTCTTGATGAATTCGGCCTTGTCGTCGCCGAAGCGGGTCGTGGTTTTTTCACCTTCGGCGCGGCGCGGTTCCGCCGTTGCCGACCACCAGTCGCCGGTGGTCGTGTCGCGCAGGAAGATGAACGTGCCGGAGCGGTCTTCGGTCGGATCGGCCTTCCACCGGACAACGGTCTGGCCGTTCCAGCGGGAATAGCCCGAACCGGTCGCGGTCAGCATCACGGCATAGTGGCCGTTCGACAGGAACACCGTCTCGCGGTCCTTGGCCAGCGGATTGGTAATGACGCGGACTTCGGGGCGCAGCAGATCTTCCTGGCCCTTGCCAAGCGATTCCGGCTCCTTCTTGGTGTTGATGATCGGAATATCGCGCGGTGCCTTTTCCTGCAGCAGAAGTTCGGCGGCTTCGATGACCGGATCAGCATGGAACCACTCGCGCAGACGTCCATTGAAGACAACGTTGGCGACGGCCGCGATCGACATGCCGTGATGGTGGGCATAGTAGTTGCGCACGACGGCGCAAGTCTTGCCTTCCGGCACTCGGGTGGGGGTGAAATCGACGGCATCGTGAAAGCCGTAGGCCCCGAGCGCGCCAAGGCCACGCAGACGCTCCAGATTGGCGATCGCCGCTTTCGGATCGTACATGCTGGCAAGGATCGAGGCATAGGGGGCGATGACGGCGTTCTGACCGAGACCTCGCTTCAGACCCAGCGTCGGCACGCCGAAGTTGGTGTACTGATAGGTCAGTTCATGGTCGCGGGCATTGAAGGCTGCTTCCGAAATGCCCCACGGCGTGCCGAGCCGGCGGCCATGGTTCATCTGCTCCTGAACGATCAGGTTGTTGGTCTGGTTGAGAATACCGCCCTGGCGCTCCTGCATGACCAGCGGCGGCATCAGGTATTCGAACATCGATCCCGACCAGGAGATCAGCGCGCCACGCGCACCGATCGGCACGATCGGACGGCCGAGCTTGTACCAGTGCTCCGTCGGCAGGTCGCCCTTGGCAATGGCAAACAGGCTGGTGAGACGGGCCTCAGATGCCAGAAGGTCGTAGCAGGCTTCGTCCAGCTCGTTGGCGTTGACGCGGTAACCGATCGACAGCAGACGCCGCTCCGGCCGGAACAGGAAGCTGAAATCCATCGTAAACGCGATGTCGCGGGCCCGGTCGCGGATGACGATCAGGCGCTGGCGCAGCGCTTCGATAGCGCCGAGGTCGAACACGCCATCGGCAATATGGGCTTCGCAGGTGTTGACGAGCATGGTTGCCCATTTCGTCACTTCGCCGCTCTGGGCGCTCTTCACCTCATGGTCGAGATTGACGGTGAGCTTGTGAATGTCGCGCGCCAAAACGGCCAGGTTGATCACCCGGATAGAGGCGAACTCACGCTCGCGCTTAACGGCGGCAAGTGCGTTCTGGAAGCCGGTGATCCGCTCTTCCATCAGGCGGCGCAGCGGCCGCACGGTCTTGCGGTCATCCGGCAGATCCGCCAGAATTTCGGCCAGGATCGAAGCGACGTCGCCGATGCCGTCGAGATTGCCCTGTACATGCGCGGACGGGGCTTCGGCCCAGTCGCGGCACATCGAGGATACGGCGATCAGATGGCCGGCGAGATTGCCGCTATCGACGGCGGAGACATATTTCGGCTCCATCGTTTCCAGCGTGTCGGTCTTGTACCAGTTGAACAGATGGCCGCGATATTTCGGCATGCGATCGACCGTGGCGACTGTTTCTTCCAGCCGGCGAATGGTTTCCTCGAAACCGATCCAGCCGAAATCTCGGGCGGACATGACAGACAGCAGATAGACACCGATATTCGTCGGCGAGGTGCGCTCGGCCAGGATCGGATGCGGGATTTCCTGGAAATTGTCCGGCGGCAGGAAATTCTGCTCGGCGGTGACGAACTGTTCGAAATAGAGCCAGGTCCGCCGGGCGATCTTGCGCAATTCCTCGACGACCTCATCCGCTACCACCAGTTGGTCTTCCGTTTCGGCGGACTGGCTGACAAACCAGGCAATGGCGGGTGACAAGGCCCAGAGCAAGGCAAATGGAATGCCGATGAAGGGAAGACCGGTATCGGAAATTGCCGCCAGCAGCAGCGAAATGACCGCAAGGACCGGTGCGATCCACATCGACCGGTAATAGTCGAGTATGCTGCCGCCGGCCGAACTTTGCACCTGCGCGGCCGTGCGCCATTCCAGCATCAGCTTGCCGCTGACGAAGGTCCGGTAGATCGAGCGCACGATCGCATCCATCATCATCGCGGCCGAGTGGGCGATGAAGACGATACGCAAGGCGACCTGTGCATTGGCCGCCTGGATTTCGGACAGGACGGCATGCAGGTGAGCGCGCGCGACGATATCGTTGCGGCGCGGCATGATGCCGGAAATCAGCGACAGAGTGGGCGCGACGAACAGGCTGAAGATCAGCACGAACTGCCAGACCAGCGCCTGTGTCGGCTCCATATAGTACCATCCCATGACCGAGGCGATCAGCCAGGCACAGGGGATCAGCGAACGGCGCAGGTTATCGTACATCTTCCAGCGGCCGAGCATGCTGACGCCGTTCGAAAGATTGAACATATATGGCAGGAGCTGCCAGTCGCCGCGTGCCCAGCGATGCTGGCGCGACATCTCGACCTCGTAGCGGATCGGGAAATCCTCGACCAGCTCGACATCGCTGACCAGCGCGCAATGCGCCAGCGAGCCTTCGAGCAGATCGTGGCTGAGCACCGCGTTCTCCTCGATCTTGCCCTTCAGGGCAGCCTCGAAGGCATCGACGTGATAGAGGCCCTTGCCGGTAAACGTGCCTTCGCCGGCGACATCCTGATAGACGTCGGACACCGTGAAGACATAGGGGTCGATACCACGATTGACCGAGAAGATGCGCTGGAACGCCGACGCATCGCTGCCGGTGGTCAAGGAGGGGGTGACGCGTGGCTGCAGGATGCCGTAACCGGCCGTGACCTTCTGGGTGACCGGATCGACGACCGGGCGGTTGATCGGGTGATAGAGTTTGCCGACCAGCTTGGTCACCGCATCGCGCATCAGGCGCGTGTCGGAATCGAGCGTCATGACATACTGAACGTTTTCGGGAACCGTGTTGGCGCCGGCAAGGAAGCTGGTATCGCTGTCGCCGCGCAGAAGCAGGTTCAGCTCATGCAGCTTGCCGCGCTTGCGCTCCCAGCCCATCCAGGCGCCTTCGGCCTCGTTGTAGAGGCGGCGGCGATGCAGCAGGTAAAAGCGCGTGCGTCCATCATGGGCGTAACGGGCGCTCAGCGTTTCGATCTCGGCCTTGGCATATTCCAGCACTTCGAGATCGGCCGCAGTTTCCTCCTCTAGGCTATCGACCCAGTCGCTGACCAGTGCGAAATAGATTTCGCCCTTCGGGTTGGCGAGATAGTGAACTTCGAGATTGCGCACCAGTTCATCGACATGGTCGCGTTTGGAAATCAGACAGGGGACGACGACGAGCGTTCGCGCATCCTCCGGTATCCCCTCGAGGAACTCGTAACCGACCAGCCGCGACGGCGTCACGAAGAGCGTGACCAGCGTGTTGAAGAGGCCGGCAGCACCTTCCGAGGCGGGAAGAGCGAACAACAACAGCATGATCAGCTTGGCACCCGTCGGAATCGCCATCGGGCTGACGAAAACGTAGACGGCGATCATCGCAAGGATGGTCAGGAAGATATTCGGACCGGCAATGGCAAGCCAGTCGAGCTTGCGGCCAAGGCGTATAATGGTCTGCAGGACGGACGGACGATAGCCGATCTTTTCCTCGAGCAGGCGGCGCTGCTTGCCGACGAGAAAGCCCCCGACATTCGGCTCATGCGGCATATCGATCGTGCTGGCATCGGCCTTGACCATTGCAAGCGCGATCTGCGTGACTTCAAGCTCGGAACTGCCGGAGCGGCGGGCAAGCCGCTCGATGGTGTTGCGATATTTGTTGCGCGATCCGAAATCGAGGGCGGAATAATCCGACCCCTCACGTAAAGCGCCGTCCAGCTTGCTGACGCTTTCGAACCAGACGGCCCAGTCATTGTCGTCGATTTCACGCAGGCTGCGGATGATGTTGCTCATCGTCGCATTGCCCGACGACAGCCGGTTCTGCTCCGCGACCAAAGCCTCCTCGACGTCGCTGCCGCGCTTTTCCAGCTGGTCTTCCAGCCAGGTGATGACGAAGCCGGAGGTCTGCGATCCGTCACGCAGCCTGTACAGCAGCTGGGCGGCGAAGGTGTTGTCCGCACAGAGCTGCTCTGCTTCCGCCAGCACCGCTTTGAATTTCTCAGGCGACCCGAGACGGACGATCTGGTCGGCAACGTCGTTCGCCTTGTTGCGCATGTTGCGCGACCGGTCGACGCGAATGGCGATGCGCCGCAGGTTTTCGATCAGCACGAACCGGACGATCGACGGCAGCGCCCACAATTCGCCGATCTTTAAGGTCTCATGCTCCTGGAAGCCGGCAACCATGGCCGTCAGGCTTTCACGCGAAACCGTGCTGTGGGTATGGGCTATATACAGCCAGGCAAGCGCCATCGTGCGCGGGATCGTTGCGCCCGCCACCGGCAGGGTGGGCAGCTGACGATAGAATTTGCGCGGAAAATCGCGCCGCACTTCCTGGATCGATTCCTCGACCAGATAGTGATTATCGAGCAGCCATTCGGCAGCAGGCGTGATCGACGCGCCGGCTTCGACATCGGTGGCCGTTACCTTGTAGACGCGGAAAATCTCGTCTTCATTTTCCCGATGGCGCTGGCGAAACTCGAAAGGAAAGAACCCCGGAAGGGACGAAACGCCGTCACGGGCGAGCGCTGCACCGCATTCATGAAGCTCGTCGATGGTGAAATAGGTCGAGCGGATCGAATCGTTGTAATCGATCGGCTTGATCTCGGCTTCGTGCGGAGGCGTGGACGGCGTGTTATGAAGGGGCATGGGTACGGGTTCTGGATCCAGGCGGTGTTAAAGGGTCCGGTGGTCGTGCCGGATGGGCTGCTGCCCTGATTTGTGGTTCTGCGCTGCCACGATCCTAGCTGTCCGTTTGCGCTCTGCCGAAAGCCGCTGGGTCTCGCGCGCACGGGAAACCGAAGAGTTTGGCATTGCCCGGACGGGCTTTGGAAGGTGTGAAGACGACAGTCGCTTCGCTAACAAGGCTGCGTGGTGCAAGAAATTGGCATTTTTTAGCCGTAGTGCCAATATGTTGCAAGAAGCGCGGCCAACGTTCGGGGCGAATTCGCGTGTGCCGCGCAAATGAAAGCGCAGCATACACTTTTTTCGTCTCAATCAATGCCGGGAAATCATTCGCAACTGTGTCTTTGAGGCTTTTCATCCAGATCGCAACGCATCCGGCCGGAAAATGTTCCAGCCTTCATATTGCATTGCAGCAAGGCGTCGCCCGCTCGCGTCAACCAACTTGGCTGACGATCCAGGCCCGGAACGCCTGACTGATCGGATTTTCCAGCTTTCCCTCCGGCACCACAAGATAATAGCTGTTTTCCGTCTGCATCGGCCGGTCGAAGACGACACGCAGCCGGTCGGCCGCTAACTCTTGCTCGATCAGATAACGCGGCAACAGTGCAAAGCCGAGACCAACGATGGCGGCTTCGATGACCATGGAGAACTGATCGAACCGATTGCCGCGATAAGCCGATTTCATCTCGCCACCATTGCTCTCGAACCATTGCGCCCACATCTTCGGCCGGGTGGCGAGGTGGAGCAGCGGCTTGTGCTCCAGTTCGCCCGGCTCCTGCATCGGGTTAAGGGACAGAAGCGCCGGGCTTGCCACCGGCACGATGATCTCGCTGCAGAGATAGCTGCAGGTGGCATGCGCCCAGACCGGCTGGCCGTAGTGAATGGCGAGATCGAAATTCTGTTCTTCGAAGTCGAATGGTTGCGATCGCGAGGCGATATTGATCACCGTGCCGGGATGCTGGTTGAGAAAGTCCGGCAGGCGCGGTGTCAGCCAGCGGCTGCCGAAGGTCGGCAGCGATGCGACGGAGAGGGTGGATTCGGAGCGGGCAGAGGCCATGGCGCGCACCATCAGTTCTTCTGACTGGGTCAGCAGCCGGCGCACCTCGGGCAGGAATTTCTGGCCGGCATCGGATAGAATGACCCGCTGGCGGATGCGCTCGAACAGGAGCACGCCGATCTGGCTTTCGAGGTCCTTGATTTGGCGGCTGACGGCGCTCTGGGTCAGGTTCAGCTCTGCGGCGGCCTGCGTAAAACTGCCGTGACGCGCAGCACATTCGAATGCTTGCAGCGTGGTGACGTCCGGGACCAGTCTTCTGCTCAACTTCATTCCAGCCTCGCATGATCATAGTCATAACCGTCGCAATCAATGCCCCTTCGCACCATATATGATACGAAATGAGAATGATCACCATTATCCCTTCCATACTGCGAGGCGCGTTGCCGTGAAAGAGAATAGTTTCGTATCCACCGACCTTATCCGCTCGGCCTTTTCCGCGGCGATGTCGGCCATGTACCGCACAGAGGTGCCGGCCTATGGCACATTGATGGAACTGGTGGGCAAGGTGAACGCCGAAACGCTGACTGCCGACCCGGATTTACAGGCCCGTCTCGACGACACGGATTCGCTGGAACGCATCTCCGAAGAGCGCCACGGCGCAATCCGGCTCGGCACGCCTGCCGAGCTGTCGATGATGCGCCGCGTCTTTGCCATCATGGGCATGCTGCCGGTCGGCTATTACGATCTGTCGACCGCCGGCGTGCCGGTCCATTCGACGGCCTTCCGCCCGGTCGGCGATGCCGCCTTGAAGAAAAACCCTTTTCGCGTCTTCACATCGCTGCTGCGGCTTGATCTGATCGCCGATGCAGCTTTGCGCAATGAAGCCGAACAGATTTTGTCTCGGCGCCAGATTTTCACCGACGGCGCCATCGCGCTGACGGAGAAGGCGGAAAAGCAGGGCGGCCTTGATAAGGCCGATGCCGAGCGTTTCGTAGCCGAGGCCTTGGAAACCTTCCGTTGGCACGACAAGGCCAATGTCAGCCCCGACATGTACCACCGGCTGCATGACGCTCACCGGCTGATCGCCGATGTCGTCTCGTTCAAGGGCCCGCATATCAACCATCTGACGCCGCGCACGCTGGATATCGATGCCGTCCAGGCCCGCATGCCCGATTACGCGATCGCCCCGAAGGCGACGATCGAAGGCCCGCCGACCCGCAAATGCGCCATGCTTCTGCGCCAGACCTCGTTCAAGGCGCTGGAAGAACCGGTTTCCTTCCAGGCTGCCGATGGCAGCTGGCATGAGGGCTCGCATACCGCCCGTTTCGGCGAGATCGAACAGCGCGGCATTGCCCTGACCCCGAAGGGCCGGACGCTCTACGACGACCTGCTCAACGCGTCGCGCAAGATCGTCCGCCCGGCGGCCGACGGCTCGAATGCGGCGGAATACGAAAAGGCGCTTTCGGATGCCTTCATCCCCTTCCCCGATACATGGGCAGGCATCCGTGCCGAAGGCCTCGGTTATTTCGCCTATTCGCTGACCGCCAGGGGCCGCAAGGCAAAGGCCGACACGTCCAGGAGCCTCGACAGCCTGATCGCTGACGGCCTCGTTCAGTTCGACCCGATCGTCTACGAAGACTTCCTGCCCGTCAGCGCCGCCGGCATCTTCCAGTCCAATCTCGGCGACGACGCTGCCCAGGAATTCGTTGCAAGCCCCAACCAGCAGCGGTTCGAGCTTGATCTCGGTGCCAGGGTGCTGAACGAGTTCGATCACTATGCCGGTATAGAACAGGCTTCGATCGCCGATATCAGACAGATGCTTTCGTCTGCGCAGGCAGCGGAGTAAAGCTGAAACGATGATCGACCAGAACCACGTCGCAGCATTGACCGCACTCCTCGGTGACAAGGGCATTGTCACCGAAGGCAGTGATGTGGCGACCTACCAGACCGGCGCGCGCTATGACCAGGGCCGCGCCGCCATCGTCCTGCGTCCGCAGACCACCGAAGAGGTCTCGGCGGCGGTTTCCTATTGCGTGAAGAACGGCATCGTTGTCATTCCGCAATCCGGAAACACCGGTCTTGTTTCCGGCTCGACCCCGGATACGACAGGCTCGCAGGCGGTCCTCAGCCTCGACCGGATGACGAAGCGCTTCGATCTCGACCTCGACAACCGATCGCTGCGTGCCGATGCCGGTTTCCGCCTCTCCGACGTAAACCAGAAGCTCGAAAAACACGGCCTTTTCTTCCCGATCGACCTTGGTGCCGATCCACGTCTCGGCGGGATGCTGGCCACCAATACCGGCGGTTCGCGCTTCCTGAAATATGGCGACGTGCGCCGCAACACGCTGGGCATCAAGGTGGTTCTGGCCGACGAGGAGGGCACGATCCTCGACCTGACATCTGAACTACGCAAGAACAACACCGGCATCGACTGGAAGCAGATCTTCATCGGCACATCAGGCGCCTTCGGCATCATTACCGAATGCGTTGTTAATCTAGAGCCGCTACCCAAGCAGGTGGCAACCGCCTATTTGGTGCCCACCACCGGCGCCCATGTCATGCCGCTGCTGCGGGCCATGGAAGACAAGCTCGGCGCTTACCTCTCTGCCTTCGAGGGCATCTCGAAAAACTCCATTGCAGCGGCGCTCGATCATGTGCCGTCGCTGAAAAATCCCTTCCAGGGCGGCAATGTGCCGGACTATGTGATCCTCGCCGAGATTTCCCGCACCTGGGAACCGCGCGAGGGTGAGCAGTCGCTCGATGCGGTGCTGGAAACGGTGCTTGCCGATATCTGGGAAACGGAAGAAGCGCCGCTTGCCGATGCCTTCGTCGGTCCTGCCCATGAAATGTGGTCGCTGCGTCATGCCCTATCGGAAGGCGTCAAGCACTCGGGAAAACTGATCGCCTTCGATCTTTCCTTCCGCAGAGGTGATATCATGGCCTTCTGCGACCGCATGAAGGCCGATATGCCGCAAGCCTTTCCGGAGGTGACGATCTGCGATTTCGGTCATATCGGCGATGGCGGTGTGCATTTCAATCTCGTCGTGCCGAAGGACAGCGCTTCGGCGTCCGACGCGAATTTCGAGCGGCGGCTGCGCGACTGGGTGTTTGCCATCGCCGTCCAGGATTTCAATGGCAGTTTCAGTGCCGAACATGCCATCGGCCGCAAGAACCAGGCCTATTACGACCTTTATACGCAACAGAAAATCAAGGACATGGCCCAAGGCCTCAAAGCCATCACCTCGCCGGGAGAACTCGGTGCGGTGCGCTTCGGATAGTCCTTTGACCAAGAAAACGGGAGTTTGCTCATCATGAACATTGCAACGAAGTCGGTGAATGTCGTTCAGGAAACGGCCGCCCTTCTGGAGAAGCTCGGCGTCTCCAAGGATCTCTACACGGGCGGCGACATGGCCTCCTTCTCGCCGGTCACCGGCGAACAGATTGCCAGCCTGAAGACGGTCTCCGCCGCTGAAGCCGCCGCCAAGATCGAAAAGGCCGATGCAGCGTTTCGCGCCTGGCGCCTGGTGCCGGCACCCAAACGCGGCGAACTGATCCGCCTGCTCGGCGAAGAACTGCGCGCCAGCAAGGCCGATCTCGGCCGTCTGGTGTCGATCGAAGCCGGCAAGATCACTTCGGAAGGCCTCGGCGAAGTCCAGGAAATGATCGACATCTGCGATTTCGCCGTCGGTCTCTCCCGCCAGCTCTACGGTCTGACCATCGCCACCGAACGCCCCGGCCACCGCATGATGGAAACCTGGCATCCGCTCGGCGTTATCGGCGTCATCTCCGCCTTCAACTTCCCGGTTGCCGTCTGGGCCTGGAACTCGGCACTTGCTCTCGTTTGCGGCAATGCCGTCGTCTGGAAGCCGTCGGAAAAGACCCCGCTCACCGCACTTGCAAGCCAGGCGATCCTTGATCGCGCTATCGCTCGCTTCGGCGATGCACCGAAAGGCCTGACGCACGTCCTGATCGGCGACCGCACCATCGGCGAAGTCATGGTCGATCACCCGAAGGTCCCGCTGGTTTCGGCGACCGGTTCCACCCGTATGGGCCGCGATGTCGGCCCGCGCCTTGCCAAGCGTTTTGCCCGCGCCATCCTCGAACTCGGCGGCAACAATGGCGGCATCGTCTGCCCGTCTGCCGATCTTGACATGGCGCTGCGCGCCATCGCCTTCGGTGCCATGGGCACGGCCGGCCAGCGTTGCACGACCCTGCGCCGCCTGTTCGTCCATGAAAGCGTCTACGACCAGCTCGTTCCGCGCCTCAAGAAGGCCTATTCGAGCGTTTCGGTCGGCAATCCGCTGGAATCCACCGCCCTCGTTGGCCCGCTGGTCGACAAGCCCGCCTTCGACAACATGCAGAAGGCACTTGGCGAGGCCAAAGCCCACGGCGGCTCCGTCACCGGTGGCGAACGTGTCGACCTCGGCCATGCCAACAGCTACTACGTCAAGCCGGCTCTCGTTGAAATGCCGAAGCAGGATGGCCCGGTTACCGAAGAAACCTTCGCACCGATCCTTTACGTCATGAAGTACAGCGATTTCGACGCTGCCGTTGCCGATCACAACGCTGTCGGCGCCGGCCTCTCCTCGTCGATCTTCACGCTCGACCTGCAGGAAGCCGAGCGCTTCCTGTCGCCTGACGGTTCCGATTGCGGCATCGCCAACGTCAATATCGGTACATCCGGCGCTGAAATCGGCGGCGCGTTCGGCGGCGAAAAGGAAACCGGCGGCGGCCGCGAATCCGGCTCGGACGCATGGCGCGCCTACATGCGCCGCGCCACCAACACGATCAACTATTCGAAGGCCCTGCCGCTGGCTCAGGGCGTCTCTTTCGACATCGAATAATTGATAGGATCGGTCATGACCATCAATACCAAGGTTGAGGAGGCGGGCTTTGCGCCCGCCTCGCGGATCTCCACGATCGGCGTCTCGCAGATCCTGAAGATCGGAGCTCGAGCACAGGCTATGAAACGCGACGGCAAGCCGGTGATCATTCTGGGCGCCGGCGAGCCGGATTTCGACACGCCCGATCACATCAAGCAGGCCGCCTGCGAGGCGATCCAGAGCGGCAAGACCAAATATACCGCACTCGACGGTACGCCCGAGCTGAAGCAGGCGATCCGGGACAAGTTCTCTCGCGAAAATGGCGTTTCCTACGAACTCGACGAAATCACGGTGGCAACCGGCGCCAAGCAGATCCTCTTCAACGCCATGATGGCGACGCTGAATCCCGGCGACGAAGTGATCATCCCGACGCCCTACTGGACCTCCTATTCCGATATCGTTGAAATCGCAGAAGGCAAGCCGGTCCTGATCGCCTGCGATGCCGAAGCCGGCTTTCGCTTGAAGGCCGCGCAGCTGGAAGCGGCGATCACGCCGAAGACCCGCTGGGTGATGCTGAACTCGCCATCGAACCCGTCGGGCGCCGCCTATAGCGCTGACGATTATCGCCCGCTGCTCGACGTGCTTCTAAAGCATCCGCATGTCTGGCTGCTGGTCGATGACATGTACGAGCACATCGTTTATCACGGCTTCAAGTTCGTCACTCCGGCAGCGCTTGAGCCGGCCCTGAAGAACCGGACCCTGACCGTCAACGGCGTCTCCAAAGCTTATGCCATGACCGGCTGGCGCATCGGCTATGCCGGCGGCCCGCGCGAGCTGATCAAGGCGATGGCCGTGGTGCAAAGCCAGGCAACCTCCTGCCCCTCCTCGATCAGCCAGGCCGCCTCGGTCGCCGCGCTGAACGGCCCGCAGGATTTCCTGAAAGAACGCACCGCCAGCTTCCAGCATCGCCGCGATCTGGTCGTCACCGCGCTCAACGCCATCGATGGTCTGGATTGCCGCACACCCGAGGGCGCCTTCTATACCTTTTCCGGGTGTGCCGGCGTACTCGGCAAGACCACGCCCGGCGGCAAACGGATCGAGACCGATGTAGACTTCTGCGCCTATCTTCTCGACGATGCCCACGTCGCCGTCGTGCCGGGGTCAGCCTTCGGTCTGTCACCGTTTTTCCGCATCTCCTATGCGACGTCCGAAGCGGAATTGCGCGAAGCGTTGGAGCGAATTGCCAAGGCTTGCGCCGCTTTGCGGTAAAGCCCCTCGATCCTTCTGTTAAAGTCACGATGAAGGTCAGCCCTGCCGTTTGCGACGGCGGGGTTTTCTCTGCCGAAAGAATTTTGCGGCGCCCGAAATTGCTGCTATCCGGTAATTGCAACCAACAGCACTCATGGTGCCGTCACCGGATAAAGACAGGGGCAGCCGGCGCATGTTCTCCAGTTTACGGCAATCGACGGATATCATTGAAAAGCTGCGGGAGAATTCATTCGAACCCGCCCATGCCGACTATTACCAGGGCAAGCCCGGCCGCCCGCTCAGTCTCATTCTGAAAGCCCGCCAAGACTTTCTCTCGGTCTGGCGCAAAGGCGACTATGCCGACCGGGTAAACGTCACGAAAATCTTCGGCCGGCAGATCGTCGTGGTCAATTCACCGGACGCGATCCGCTACGTCGTTGCCAAGCGCCACGAAAATTTCGAGCGCAAGACGCCGCAGATGCGGCGCGCGCTGGAATTCTTGCTTGGCGACGGGCTGTTCATTTCCGACGGCGAAACCTGGAAACAGCGCCGCCCGCTGGTCAACGACATCGTCCATAAGAACCGCGTGCCGGCCTTCGGCAAGATCATGGAAAACACCACGGCCGAACTGGTGCGCCGCTGGGAATCCCTTCCCGACGGTGCGCCTGTCAACGCGCTGTTCGAAATGGCCGGTCTGACAGCGGAAATCATTTCCCGCGCCGTGTTCGGCAACGATCTGGGCGAAGAGGGTGCAAAGAGTGTCAGCGAGGGTTTCGAGAGCTACCAGTCACTGATCGATTCGGTGAATATCGGCTATTTCCTCGGCTTCGACGACGGCCTGCCCGTGTTGCGGACAGCCAAGCTGCGCCGGTCGGTCTCACGTATCCATCAGATCATCGACAAGGTGGTCGAAGACCATCTGGCCGGGCGCGGCGACGACAATTCGATGGTCGAGCTTCTGGTTCGCCGCCAGAAGCGCAATCCGGAACTGAAGCTCGATGTAGTCGCGCTCCGCAACGAGGCTGCCACCATCTTCATGGCCGGCCACGAGACTACTGCAGCGACATTGACCTGGGCCTGGTATCTGCTGTCACGGGCGCAATGGGTGGAAAAATCGCTGCATGAGGAAATCGCCCAGGTTTGCGGTAATCGCGTCCCGACGCTCGACGACATTCCGCAACTGGACTGGTGCCGTGCTGTGATCGAGGAGACGCTGCGTCTCTATCCGCCGGTGCCGATCCTTGCCCGCCAGGCGAAGGAAGCGGACAGGATCGGCGATATCGACGTCAAGCCGGCGTCACTCGTCCTGATCGTGCCTTGGCTTCTGCACAGGACGGAAGCCTTCTTCAAGGACGCCCACCTCTTCAAGCCCGAGCGGTTCATGAACGGCGGCAAGGCCATACCCTACAGCTACATCCCCTTCGCCAGCGGCCCCCGCGTCTGCCCCGGCCTGCAATTCGGGCTCCAGGAGGCGATCCTGTGCCTGGCGATCCTTGCCCAGCGCTTCAAGGTGCGGGTGGCCGACGGGACCAAAGTTGAACCGCAGAGCCGGCTAACGCTGCGGCCGCGCGGCGGCCTGCCGGTGACGCTTCACCGGCGCGAAAGGATATGATGGCATGGCCGAGCAGCAAGTTGAACCGAAGAAGCGCCAAGCCTGGATTTATCAGAGACCGCCCTCGCCACCCCTGTGGGATCTGTTTGCGGGTGCCGAGCGCCGGCGCATAGCCTTTCGCTATCATGTCACCGGAAACATCCAGAACGCGCTGGATCTTGCCGTCCATTTCGGACTGAAAGCATTCCCGATCGACACCTGCTCGAACATCGGCGCTTGGCTTGGCACCTTTGCCATTCCGCGCTGGCACAAGGGAGCAGTCTGCAAGGCACGGCAAAATCTGCTGCAACTGCTTCCAGACGCAACCGAAGCAGAACGCGAGGCCGTCCTCAGGCGCAACTGGCAGAGCCAGGGCCGTATCATGACCGAGTTTTCGATCATCGGCCGGCTGTCCAAGCGTGTTGTCTGGCACAATCTGGAGAGGGTTATCGACGCCAAGAAGAATGGCCCGGTCATCATGGTCGGACTGCATCTGGGAAACTGGGAGGTCCTGGGTCCAAAACTGGTGGAACTCGGCTTTGAACCATCCGCCAACTATACGCCGCCGAGTGGACGCGCGCGCGCCTGGATCGCCGACCGCCTCCGGGTGAAATTGGGATACCGCCTGATGCCACCGGGCAAGGACGGAATACGTCCGGCGATCAAAATTCTGAGGAATGGCGGCGTGATCTCGATCTTCTGCGACGAAGGGTTTGCCGGAAAAATTCGCGGTCCCTTCCTGGGTCGGCCTCCGCATCTGGAAGGCAATTTGGCAGTTGTCGTGCGTCTCGCCAGGATGACAGGGGCAACGATCTGCCCCGGGTACATCCTGCGCACGAGCGGGGCGAACTTCGAGGCTTTCGCCCTCCCCTCGCTTGTTCTTCCGCCCAGGGAGAATACTGACGACGGCATAATCGATGACATAGTTCTGTTGAACTCGATCATCGAACCCATCACCCGCGCCCATCTCGACCAATGGTATTTTCTCGACAGCGCGCTATGACGCCTAACCGGCGGCGGGCGTTGTTCCATGCAACTCAGTGACAAGCGCGGCAAATCGCGACCCCGCAATCTCGAGCGGCCCGCTATTGTCGATCGTCGTCACATCGGGCTCATCGAAAATATCCGGCACCTGCCGCTTCAGCCTGTTGAGAATATCCTGCTCGCTCTCGCGGCCTCGGGCGACGAGGCGGCTCGCTAGAACCTGCGGCGAGGCGGTGATGTTGACGATGGCCACCCTCGGAAAGGCCTGCCGGAACTGACCGAGCACCGCCCGGCTGCCATTGGCGATCAGAATCCGGCCGGCCCGAACCTTTTCAAGCGCGTCCTTGGGAATTCCGTATTTCAACCCATGCGCCTGCCAGGCAACGGCGAAATCCCCGGCTGATAGTCGGCTATCGAAAACATCGCCGGAAATGCTTTCGTGATCCTCACCACCGGCATCGGACGGCCGGGTGATGACCCGGCGGACGAAATCGATATCGGCGCGATCGGCAAAGTGCTGTGCCACGAAACCGATGACGCTGTCCTTGCCTGCACCGCTGGGGCCGACCACCACGATGATCGCGCCCGTCTGGCCCTGTCCGTGCATCAGGCGACCCGCCTGCCTTCGCGCCAGACCGAACGAACGATCGGGATACCGTCCTGGCGCTGAACCCGGACGATGTCCGCACGCAGGCCGGTGGCAATGCGGCCGCGATCGTTAAGACCGACGGTGCGGGCGGGGGTCGCGGTGACCATGGCGAGCGCCTGGGGCAGGCTAACGCTCTCCAGCTCATCGGACAGAACGAACGGCGCCTGGATCAGGCTGAACGGAACATAATCGGACGACAGCACGTCGAGGACGCCTCGCTCTGCAAGGTCCTTCGCGGCGATATTGCCGGAATGCGACTTGCCGCGGACGATGTTGGGCGCACCCATGAGCACGCTGAGGCCAGCCGCATGCGAGGCTTCGGCCGCCTCGAAACTGGTCGGGAACTCCGCAAGACGAATGCCAAAACCAACCGATTCCTCGACATGCGCCAAAGTGGCGTCGTCATGACTGGCAATTGCGATGCCGCGCTCGGCACAGGCCCTGGCGATCTCGGTGCGATGCGGTCCGGCATATTTGGCCGACAACGCCTGCTGACGGGCGCAGAATGCGGCAAAAGCCTCGTCGGACAAGCCACGCTTTTTCTTGTAATAGAGCGTGTACTGCTCCATCGTCTGGAACTGGCGCTGACCCGGCGCATGATCCATCAGGGAAACGAGACCGACCTGCGGGTCGTTTTCGAATTCCAGAAAATGATCAAGCACGTTGTCGGTCGAGACCTCGCAGCGCAGATGAATGCGATGATCGGCGCGCAGGCGATTTTCCTTAGCCGCTTGGGCCAGCGCGTTTGCCATGTCGCGCATCTCGCCCTGCTCGAAACCGCCATCCTCGTCCGAGCCCATGCGCAGGCAGTCGAAGACGGTGGTGATGCCCGACGTGACGATCTGTGCGTCATGCGCCTGGATCGCCGCCATCTTCAACCAGCGAACGCCGGGGCGCGGTGAGTAATGGGCTTCCAGATGATCGGTGTGCAGCTCGACCAGGCCGGGGATCAGGTAATCGCCTTCGAAATCCTCGCCGGTACGGCTGGCACCTTCCGAAATGTCGGCGATCTTGCCGTCGCGGATGAGGACCGAGCCGTGAAGAATTTGGTCCTCAAGGACGACTCGGGCGTTTGAGAGAACGGTTTCAACGGTCATGTCATGCCATCTTTCGTTTGGACGTGCCGCCGAGCGGCAAAAGCGAGTGAATTGTAAAGGGCGCGCCGCGTTCTGGCTCGGTGAACAGCGCCAGCGATGTCACCGGAAACGGCTTGCCGATAAACGGCGCAAAGGCCTGCTCCAGCAGAGCCTTCATGGCAGGCTGACGGTCCACGGGGACTGGACCCGTGAGCGTCATGTGAAAACGGAAGCTCTCGAAGACATAGGGATATCCCCATTCCAACAGGTTGCTTCGCATCACGGAGCCGAGCGTTTCAGGTTTGCGGCGGGCGATATCGGCGTCGGACAAAGGCGCCCGGAAGGCTGAGAAGCGCCGCACCGTCTCATCAGCCAAATCCTGCAATTGCGGACAATCGGCAGCCGGCACCAGTGCGAAGAACGGCCCCAGCTGGCCAAGGACCATTTTTGGGATGTCGAACGAAACACGCTCTTCGGTAAAGGTGGTGAACGCATCGAGAAGCTGCGATTCGCTGACGGCGGGGGCAAGCGTGAATGGCGCTTTCAGGGTTCCATGAAAGCCGTAGCGGCGCGGGTCTGCCGTCAGGGCCGTCAGTTCCGCAGCACTGAAATCACCGGCCGGCTTAAGGTCGCGGGTTCCACCGGTAAACGGGTTCGCTCCGAGCCACCGCTCCGCAGCAGCCGTCAGCGGATCGTCTTCATCGGGCGAAATATAGAATGCGTAGCGCACTGGTCATTCCCTGCAGAAATGCCGCTGGAGCGGTTGGGACAGCCGAACTGACGCTGTCGCTACGCGCTCTTCGTGACATTATCGTGATCGTGGTGGTGATCCACCAGCATAGTTCAATGTGTTTTCTGGCCCATCAAACGTGAGCGCAGAAAATTGGAGGCACTGTCGAAAATAAAGACGACGATGAGGATCAGGATAACCATATAGCAGACGTTTTCCCAATCGGAATTCGTCCGCATCGCTTCCCAGAGTTTCAAGCCGATGCCGCCGGCGCCGACGGCGCCGATGATGGTCGCCGAGCGGGTATTGGATTCCCAGAAATACAGCGCCTGGCTGGCAAACACCGGCAGGACCTGCGGCAGGACACCGAAGCGTTGCACCGCAAGCGGCGCGGCACCGACCGATTTCACACCCTCGCGCTGCTTGTCGTCGATATTCTCCAGCGCTTCGGCATAGAGCTTTCCGAGCGTACCGGTATCGGTAAAGAAGATCGCCGACATGCCTGCGAGCGGCCCAGGGCCGAAGGCGCGGGTGAAGAACAGCGCCCAGATCAGCATATCGACCGAGCGCAAGAAATCGAAGAACCGCTTTATGACCTGGTTGAGCACACCATTGCGGGTGATGTTGCGCGCGGCAAGGAAGCACAGCGGAAAGGCGATGATCGAGGCAAACAGCGTGCCGACGAAGGCCATGACGATGGTCTGCAGCAGCTTGGTCCAGACATCGAGATGCTGCCATTCGGAATTGTAGAGGATGTTGTTCCAGGCGAGCGACAGGTTGGAGCGGCTCGGATCGAGACGGTCGCCGCTGGTAATCAGGTTTGCGACCTCACTGAGCGACTTGTTGAAGAAGGGCGAATTGGTATCGAAGATGAAGTTGGCCCAGCCGGGAAAACGGTTGTGGATGCTGACCTTTTCCTTGTCGACATCGGCCCAGCCGGTCCTGCCGAAGGCAAGCGTGATCTTTTCGCCCACCCGCTTCTGTGTCGCCCATTTCGGCAGGGTACCCTCCGGCGTCACGCCTGCGGAATTTTCGAGATCGATCAGCAGGGTTTCACCGGCATGGGTGGCAGAGACCTTGCCGTCGGCAACGGCGATGCTGGTCGTGCTGTTGAAATTGACGGTGGCGCGGCTGACGACTTCCTCCGTCCGCGTCTCCGTGCGGGCACCCGCCTCGGCGCTGCTGCCAACAGCCGAGTTCGGCGCCATGAAGCTGAAGCTCGAACTCTTTTTCGGAGCCGCCTGCTGCGTCACGGCCGGGACATCGATGGTGCGAGCCACCATCTTCGTCTCGATCTTCACCCATTCAGGCTTGGCATCGGGACCGAGCGGCGAATAACGCGGATAAACGACCTGCATCGTGCCGTCGGTGGCGATCTTGATGTCGGGCCGGACCTCGTAGGACACCCAGTCGGCCAGGTAGGTGCCGGCAATGCCCCAATTGGCATTGACCAGAACCTGGCCGATCGAGAAAAACCACCAGCTGTAGATCATATAGAGGGCGATACCGGCGAAGATCAGGATGGACCGGATGCGCTTGCTGGTCGAGCCCTGCAGTAGGTGCGGGTGACGGGCAGCGATCGCGTCCATCTGCGCGGTGTTCATCATCGTGTTCACGGTCATGGTCCGCCTCCTATTGCGCCAGCTGGAAGGCTTGGTCGCCGACGAGACGGCGGCGCAGCCATGCGGAAAACTGATCGACGGCGATGATCGTCGAAAACAACAGGATGATGATCGCCAAGGTCTTAGCCTCATGCCCCTGGCTGATCGACAGCCGCAACGGCTCGCCGATACCGCCGCCGCCGACGGCTCCGATGATGGTCGAGGCGCGTACGTTGATTTCAAGACGCAGCAGGAAATAGCTCATGAAATTCGGCAGCACCTGCGGCACGATGCCGAACCAGACCCGCTCGAACCAGTTGCCGCCGGCAGCCCGAAGACCCTCGTCCGGCCTCATGTCGGCATTTTCGACGACCTCGAAGAACAGCTTGCCGAGCGCACCGACCGTATGGATCGACACGGCGATCATCGCCGGGATCGGTCCTAGGGAAAGGATCGCGAGAAAAAAGCCGGCGATCACCACTTCCGGAAAGGCTCGCAGGATTTCCATCACACGCCGGGCCAAGCCGCGAACCCACGGGTTGGGCATCAGGTTGCGGGCGGCAAAGAAGCAGAGAATGAAGCCGAAGAACATGCCGAAGATGGTCGAGAAGATGGCGATATTCAGCGTTTCCAGCATCTTGTAGAAATATTCGGGCACGTAAATGCTGTCGGTCAGATACATCCGGCCTTCGGGATAATTGTATTTCAGGCTGCCGTCGTCATAGGGCGAGGGCAGATCGAACATCGCCCGGCCGATTTCCGCACCGTCGCGGGGCACGAGGTCGCCGACGAAATCGAAGAAATAGGGCAGGCGATCGAAGAACTTGCCGGCATTGGTCGCATTGGCAAACCACAGCGATCCGGACAGAGCCACGGCCAAGAGCGCAAGACCAAGAAACGTGTAGGTGCGGCGGCGGAGATTGAGCTCCTGCCAGTGGCGTTCGACCACGGCGCCATTGTCGCTCAAGGTCGTGGGAAGCGCTGACGTGGCCATGAAGTCTCCGGCAAACACGAGGCCTCGCTGGGCGTCATGCCCCGAGACTGCTTAAACAAGGAAGCGCTGGTCGGAATGGCCGGCCAGCGCTTTGAATTTTGACGATATCAGCCGCCGATGGTCGACTTGCGGGCGTCGATGATCGGCTTGTAGAAGTCGGAGTTGACTTCGACGAAGCCCTTGAAGTCGCCGCCCATGACGCCGGCAAAGCAGGCTGCATCGGTCTTCGGCAGATCGAGCATGAACTGCTTGAACTTGGCCTTCATGTCATTGTTCATCGAGGTGCGAACGACGATCGGGCCGTTCGGGATCAGCGGCGAGCGCCACAGTTCGACCAGGTCGTTCATGTCGAGAACGCCCTTTTCGACCATCTTGTGCAGGTTGCCGGACGTGTAACCGTCCTTGAACTCGCCGATGCCCGAGCCGAAGGTCGTGCCCGCATCGAAAGTGCCCTTGAGCACTTCGAGAACGAGGTTTTCATGGCCGCCGCCGAAACCGGTTTCAGCGAAGAATTCCTTGACCGGCATGCCGATCGTCTCCGGCAGCGTCACGCTCGGGATCAGGTAGCCCGAAGTCGAGTCCGGATCAGCAAAGCCGAGCTTCTTGCCTTTGAGGTCGGCGACGCTGGCATAGCCCTTGTCCTTGCGGGCAACCATGATCGAGTAGTAGCCGGTCGAGCCGTCGGACTGTTCGGTCGTCAGGATCGGCTCGACGGCGTCAGCCTTGGCGAGAAAGATCTTGGCATAACCGGACGCGCCGAGTTCGGCATAATCGAGCGTGCCGCCGAGCAGGCCCTGGATAACGCCGTCATAGTCGGCGGCCGGGAAGAAGGAAACCTTCTCGACATTCAGCGCCGTCTTCAGGTGATCGCCGAGGCACTGGTAGTTGCGCAGGCGGTCGGCTTCGTTTTCGCCACCGATGATGCCGACGCGGAATTCCTTGAGGTCTTCAGCCTGAACGTGGCCAACGAGGGCAAAGAGCGCAACAGCGCTCAAAAGTGCTTTCTTCAACATAAGGGTCTTCTCCTGTTATCCCGGCGGCGCCGGTTCACATTCGGTTGCAAAGCGTCTGCCCTTGACGCGGGCTTTCGATCCCGGCTCGCTCTCTAGAGCCCGGCCAGTGCCAGCGGCTTGACGCCGGCGGATTTCGTGTTGTCCTGCGCAGCCGGAATATTGATGCTGGTCGACGTCATCGATTCATCAAGCTCGGCGCCCGAACCGTAGATTTCGGCAACCGCTGCCGCGGTCAGTTCCTGCGGCGGCCCATCGAAAACAACGCTTCCATGCGCCATGCCGATGATGCGCTCGCAGTAATTGCGCGCCGTATCCAGCGTGTGCAGGTTGGTGACGACAGTGATGCCGTCGCGCTCGTTGATATCGCGCAGAGCGTCCATGACGATCTTGGCATTCAGCGGGTCGAGCGAAGCGATCGGCTCGTCGGCGAGCAGCATCTTCGGCTGCTGCATCAGGGCGCGGGCAATCGCGACACGCTGCTGCTGGCCGCCGGACAGGGTGCCGGCCGGCTGCAGCGCCGTCTGTTCGATACCCAGACGTTCCAGCGCGCCGATCGCCATGATCCGCTCTTCGCGGGTGAACATGTTGAGGATACTGAGAACCGTCGAGCGGTGATTGAGGCGGCCGAGCAGCACGTTGGTCAAAACGTCGAGACGCGGCACAAGATTGAACTGCTGGAAGATCATGGCGCAATCGCGCTGCCAGTTGCGAAGGGCTGCACCGCGCAGCGACGATACTTCGAGATCACCGAAATGGATGGAGCCCGACGAAACATCGTTGAGACGATTGATCATCCTGAGCAACGTCGACTTGCCCGCACCGGACCGGCCGATGATGCCGACCATCTGGCCCTGCGGGATGTTGAAAGTAACCGAGTTGACGGCAATCTTCTTGCCGAACTGACGGGTTACATTCTTCAGCTGAAACATGGGCAGTCGTCCTCTGGCAGTGGCACCGGTTACCGGTATGCCCTTGCCATAATGGCGGTTGATGAAAGGGGAATGTCAGTTTGATGTTGTTTTTGTTACAGTCCACAATCCCCGCAAAGGCGGGGATTGGCGTGCCAAAACTCAGGCATTGTGACGGGCAAGGAATGCGTCTGCATCGAGCATTCTGAAGTCGTCGAGGGCCTCGCGCAGCTTGGCGTGATCCCAATCCCACCAGGCCAGCTTCTCGAAACGGCCGGCAATCTCCTTGCCGAAACGTTCGCGGATCAGCTTGGCCGGAACGCCGCCGACGATGGTGTAGGGCGCCACATCCTTGGAGACGACCGCCCCGGAGCCGACGACCGCGCCGTTGCCGATCGTGACACCGGGCAGCACCGTCGCCCCGTGGCCGATCCAGACATCGTGCCCAATGACGACCCGGTTTTCACGCCGCCAGGCAAAGAAGTCCTGCTCCACATCGGCATCCGGCCAGTAGTTCGAAGCGCGATAGGTGAAATGGTGAAGCGTTGCCCGCCAGGTCGGATGGTTGGTGGCGTTGATGCGAACGGATGCCGCCAGATTGGCGAATTTTCCGATCGTCGCACACCAGATCATCCCGTCGCGCTCGATATAGGAATAGTCGCCGAACTCGACCTCGTCGAGGCGGCAACGATCGCCCACTTCCGTATACCGCCCAAGGGTCGATTGATTGACGGTGGCGGTCGGGTGGATCGTCGGTTCCACACTCAGTTTCTGGCTCATGCGGCAGCCTTTCGCGGCGAAAAGGCGGAGACGTCGAGGATGCGGTCGGCGACGGCATCGCGGACTTCCTCGTCGTGGAAAATCCCGAGCAGGGCAACCCCTTCAGCCTTCTTGGAGGCGATCATCTCGACCACCACCCGGCGGTTCGTCGCATCCAGCGACGCCGTCGGTTCGTCGAGCAGAAGGATTGCATGGTCGGTAATGAAACCGCGGGCGATGTTGACGCGCTGCTGCTCGCCACCCGAGAAAGTGGCCGGCGGCAACTGCCAGAGTTCGCGCGGCAGATTGAGTTTCGCCAGCAGCTCAGCCGCCTTTTCACGCGCGACAGCCTGATCGACCCCGCGCGCCAGAAGCGGCTCGGCAACGACATCGAGCGCCGACACGCGCGGAACGACGCGCAGGAACTGGCTGACATAACCCAGCGTATCGCGCCGGACTTCCAGCACCGCGCGGGGTGCTGCCTTGGCGAGATCGACCAGATGGCCTTGATGCTCGATCAGGATCTGGCCGGCATCGACGCCGTAATTGCCGTAGAGCATCTTCAGGATCGAACTCTTGCCGACCCCGGACGGACCGCCGAGCACGACGCATTCACCCTTCTTGACGGAGAACGACACGCCATTGACGACCGGCAACCGGATACCGTCGCGCAGGTGCATGGTGAAGCTCTTGGCGACTTCGGAAACAACGAGGGGAGTGGCCATGGTTACACCTGAAGGATCGAGGAAACGAGGAGCTGGGTGTAGGGCTCGCGCGGATCGTCGAGAACCCGGTCGGTCAGCCCATGCTCGATCACCAGACCGTCTTTCATCACCATCATCCGGTGCGACAGAAGCCGGGCGACGGCAAGATCGTGGGTAACGATGATCGCCGACAGGCCGAGGTCATGGACAAGGCCGCGCACCAGATCGAGCAGACGGGCCTGAACCGACACATCGAGACCGCCGGTCGGCTCGTCCATGAACACGAGACGCGGGGACGTAACCAGATTGCGGGCGATCTGCAGGCGCTGGCGCATGCCGCCGGAAAAGGCGCGCGGCTGATCGTCGATGCGGTCTTCCTCGATCTCGACACGGCGCAACCAGTCGGCTGCCGTGGCGCGGATATTGCCATAATGCCGGTCGCCGACCGCCATCAGCCGTTCACCGACATTGGCGCCGGCCGACACCGTCATGCGCAGGCCATCGGCCGGGTTCTGGTGCACGAAACCCCAGTCGGTGCGCATCAGGAAGCGACGCTCGGCTTCACCCAGGCGGGCCAGATCGCGGTACTGGCCGTCGCGCATGTGGTATTCGACAACGCCCGAACTGGGCATCAACCGAGTGGAGAGACAGGACAGCAACGTCGTCTTGCCGGAGCCGGATTCGCCGACGATGGCAAGCACTTCGCCTGGCCACAGCTCGAAGGACACATTGCGGCATCCGATACGGCTGCCGTAGAATTTCGAGACGTCGTTGACTTTGAGAAGCGGTGTCTGGGTCATGGGGCGGTTTCCATGTTTAAAAATGGCTGCGGGCTCGCATCTACCTCCCCCTTGAGGGGGGAGGTCGCCGCAAAGCGGCGGGTGGGGGTGATGGTCAGGGACGGAAAAAGGATCACCCCACCCCGGACCTGCGGTCCGACCCTCCCCCTCAAGGGGAGGGTAAGGCTATCTGCCAGACCGCTCATTCCGCCGCCTCCTGCCGTGCCAGCATCTCGCCCGCATGCCCATGCTCGCGGCGATCTTCGCAATGGTCGGTATCCGAGCAGACGAACATGCGTCCGCCCTTGTCGTCGAGAACGACTTCATCGAGATAAACGTGCTCGGCACCGCACAGCGCGCAGGGCTTGTCGAAGTGCTGGATCTCGAACGGATGATCCTCGAAATCGAGGCTGACGACGTCGGTATAGGGCGGCACCGCGTAGATGCGCTTTTCACGGCCGGCACCGAACAGCTGCAGCGCTTCCGACATGTGCATTTTCGGATTGTCGAATTTTGGGGTCGGCGACGGGTCCATGACGTAGCGGCCCTCGACCTTGACCGGATAGGCATAGGTCGTGGCGATATGGCCGTTGCGGGCGATATCCTCGTAGAGCTTCACATGCATCAGGCCGTATTCTTCCAGCGCATGCATTTTTCGCGTTTCGGTCTCGCGCGGCTCGAGGAAGCGCAGGGGTTCGGGGATCGGTACCTGATAGACCAGCGTCTGACCGGCGGTCAGCGCCTCCTCCGGAATGCGGTGTCGCGTCTGGATGATCGTCGCTTCGCGGGTCTTGGTGGTAACAGCGACATTGGCGACCTTCTGGAAGAAGGCGCGGATCGACACGGCATTGGTCGTGTCGTCAGCGCCCTGGTCGATGACCTTCAGCACATCCTTGGGTCCGAGGATCGCCGCCGTCACCTGAACGCCGCCGGTGCCCCAGCCATAGGGCATCGGCATTTCGCGCGAAGCGAAGGGAACCTGATAGCCGGGTATCGAAATAGCCTTGAGGATTGCCCGGCGGATCATCCGCTTGGTCTGCTCGTCGAGATAAGCGAAGTTGTATGTGGCAAGGTCCGTCATTCGGCTGCCTCCTTCAAACGGGAATAGGTTTTGAGCCGCTCGGCAAGGGTGCCGGTATGAAGCTCGAACAGGTGGTTGTCGGCATCGTGAAAGTAGATCGAGCGGCCCTCGCCTTCGACGCGCGGACGCGGCGGCATGAGGTCGAGGCCCAGCGACTGGATGCGCTCCAGATAGATGTCGACATCCTCGTCGCGGATCTTGAACGCGACGTGGTTGTAGGTGCGCTCGCTCAGACTCTCGCCTTGCATGATGGCGATCCACAGGTCACCGATCGTGAAGAACTTTTCCGCCGTACGCGAAAACTGCATCTCGTCGCTGGCATAGACCTGCTTCGCGCCGAAGACCGTCTGCAGAATGTCGGTCATCCGCTCAAGGTCGCTGACGACGAAGGTGATATGGGAGAGGTCCTCGATCATTCGGCCGCGTCCCGAATGGCGTCGTTTTTCTCCACTCCGTTCCGTGCATCATATTCGGCGCGCATGCGACGGACGAGATCGAGCTCGGCCTGGAAGTCGACATAGTGCGGCAGCTTCAAATGCTCGACGAAGCCGGTCGCCTGGACGTTGTCGGAATGCGAAATGACGAATTCCTCGTCCTGCGCCGGTGCGACGATATCTTCGCCGAATTCCTCGGCACGCAACGCCCGGTCAACCAGCGACATCGCCATCGCCTTGCGCTCGCTCTGGCCAAAGACCAGGCCATAACCACGGGTAAACTGCGGCGGGTTCTTGGCCGAACCCTGGAACTGGTTGACCATCTGGCATTCGGTCACCTGGATGGGGCCGAGCGACACCGAAAAACCAAGCTCGGGAATATCGAGCTCCACTTCGACCTCGCCGATGCGCACTTCACCGACGAAAGGATGGGTGCGGGCATAGCCGCGCTGGGTGGAATAGGCGAGCGCCAGCAGGAAGCCTTCGTCGCCCCGCGCCAAGGCCTGCAGACGCAGATCGCGGTTCAGCGGAAATTCCAGTGGCTCGCGGGTCAGGTCGCCCGGCACATGATCCTCCGGCATCTGGCCGTCACCCTCGATCAGGCCTTCGCCGGCGAGGATGTCGGAGACCCGCATCATCGAGCTTTCATCTGCCGTCCGGCGCAGCGGCTCGGCAACCGGCTCGTCGGTCAGCAGCGACGGATCGAGCAGGCGGTGGGTATAGTCGAAGGTCGGGCCGAGTAGCTGGCCGCCCGGCAGGTCCTTGTAGGTCGCCGAAATGCGGCGTTCGATCTTCATCTTCACAGTATCGACCGGAACCGACATGCCGAAACGCGGCAGGGTGGTTCGATAGGCACGCAAGATGAAGATCGCCTCGATCATGTCGCCGCGCGCCTGGCGAACGGCAAGGGCTGCGAGTTCCCGATCGTAGAGCGAGGCTTCCGCCATGACCCGATCGACCGCCAGGCCGAGCTGGGCGACGATCTGGTCGATCGAGATGGCCGGCAGTGACCTGTCACCGCGGCGGCGATCGGCGAGGAGCTGGTGCGCATTGGCGATAGCGGCTTCGCCGCCTTTGACAGCAACATACATGGATCAGACCTCCCGGCGGCGAAGTTTTGTGGTGCGCGGCAGGCACAGGACGTCCGTGCCGGCAACCAGGATCAGATCGACGCCACGGGGAAACAGACCCCGGTTTTCGGTCCAAAGAGTCAGGAAAATGTCCGGCAGGCCTTGAGGGGCAACGACGATCTCGTCCTTGATGCCCGGGCCGGCGGCCACGAATTCTGGTCCGCCGTTAAGCGAAGCGATCTCGATCACCAGCGTCGCCGAGCGGTCGGGATATTCCTGCGTCCCGAGCGCGAACTGATCGAAACCGGGGACAATGCCGCCAACCTCGATGAAAACGAAGCGGGCCTCCGGCTTGACGCTCGTCACCGGTGCGCTGGTATGGAACGACAGCCAGGCGGGAACGGAGGATTGAGCGAGCGCACTCGTCAGCCATACGGGCGTACCGTCATCGCAGAGCGTGAGGGCAATCGCACCAGCACCGGCCCCGAGCGGTGCAGGCGGCGTGGCAGAGGCGCCGAGCGGCATGATCGTGCCCGGCCGGGCCATGGCATCCATCAGTGCGCGGAAAACCGACTGCGACTGGAAAACCGGATCGGTGAACGCGCCGGCATAGGCGCTGGCGTGGATTTCGGTGTGAGCACCCATCAGTTGTCTCCCCGGACCATGGTAAAGAAATCGACCCGTGTTGCTGCGGTCTGTTCGGCATGCTTGCGGTCTTCGGCTTCGATGCGGCTTTCCACCGCATCGATCAGCCGATCGATGGTACCGCGATGTTCCACCCGCTGGTGAAGCGCATCGAAGATGGCGGCGAGACGCGCCTTCTCCCGGTCATTGCCGAGCAGTTGGCCATGGCCGATTTCGCCGGAGCCAAGCCGCACTGTGGCGCGGCTGACGGTCGCCTCTCCGAGATTGAACGGATCGCCGCCGCCCCCGACGCGTCCACGCACCATGACGAGGCCGGTTTCGGGACCACGCACCGAATGCACATCCGGCTTTGGCTCGATGGCCAGCCAGCCCGCTTGCAGTTCCTCGCCGGAGGCTCGGGCCAGAAGGCCCATGATCCGTTTGCGCCCGTTCACCGCCGCGCCGGTATTTTGTTTGATCGCGTCCATTGCTTCCGTCCGAAATGTCTATTACGCTAGACAACCATACATCTGATGTTTTCTTCTAGAACCACAACGTGACGGGCTTGTGACATGAATGCGAAAAAGACAGTCGAACGGCAGACCGGTGTCGCACTTTGGCGGCAGATCGCCGATCTGATACGGCTGTCGATCAGCAATGGCGATCACGACCAGACAGGCATGGTTCCCCCCGAAACTGTGCTGGCCGCGCAGTTCGGCGTCAACCGTCACACGGTGCGCAGCGCCCTTGCCGCTCTTGCCGATGAAGGCCTTGTTCAAGCCATCCAGGGCCGCGGCACGATCATCCAGCGGAAGGAGAGGCTGAGTTTTCCGATTTCGCGGCGTACCCGCTTTTCGCAAGGGCTTGGCGATCAGGCGCGCGATATCGAAGCCAAATTGCTCGCCCACGCCACCTTGCCAGCTTCAGGAGACGTCGCGGCCGGATTGCAGATCGCGGCGGGAACGGCCTGTGTTCAGCTGGATCTCGTCAGCAGCGCCGATGGACGCCCGGTATCCTGCTCGACCAGCTATTTCCCGATGGAACGCTTCGGGCAGATGGCCGAACAGTTCGAAAGGCTCGGCTCGATCACCAAGGCTTTCGCAGCGCAGGGCCTGGCCGACTACGTGCGGGTCTCAACCGAGCTTGTCGCCCGCCACGCCGATGCCGACGAGTTGGCGCTGCTCCGGCTTTCGCCCGGCGCCATCGTCATCGCCGCAACGGCGATCAATGCCGATCCGGACGGGGTTCCTGTGCAGTTTTCCCGCACCCGTTTTGCCGCCGACCGCGTCAAGCTGAAGCTCGAAACCTGACGGTACGAAAAAGGGCGCGATGCCGCAGCACGCGCCCTCCCCTAATGTATGACAGCAATCAGACGTCGGCGACGAAGGTCTGCTTCTGCGTGCCCAGGCCCTCGATGCCCAGCTCGACGACATCGCCGGCCTTCAGATATTGCGGCGGCTTGAAGCCCATGCCGACGCCGGGCGGCGTTCCCGTCGAGATGATATCGCCGGGATGCAGCGTCATGAACTGGCTGAGATAGCTGACCACATGCGCGACGCCATAGACCATGGTCTTGGATGACCCGTTCTGCTTGCTGACGCCATTGACCGTCAGCCACATCTTCAGGTTCTGCGGATCCATAACCTCGTCCTTGGTCACGAGCCACGGGCCGGTCGGGCCAAACGTGTCGCAGGATTTGCCCTTGGTCCACTGGCCGGAACGCTTGGTCTGGAAATCGCGTTCGGAAACGTCATTGATGACGCAATAGCCGGCGACATGCTCCAGTGCATCCGCTTCGGAAACATATTTGGCCTTTTTGCCAATGATCACACCCAGCTCGACTTCCCAGTCGGTCGCTTCCGAACCACGCGGGATGAGGACGTCATCGTTCGGGCCGACGATCGCCGAGGTCGCCTTCATGAAGATCACCGGCTCCGGCGGCACCGTGGCACCGGTTTCGGCGGCGTGGTCGGCATAGTTCAGGCCGATGCAGATGAATTTTCCGGTGCCCGTAACGCAAGCGCCGAGACGCGGACTGCCGCCAACCACCGGCAGGCTGTCGATATCGAGATCCTTCGCCCAGCCCATGTCGCTGATCGCGTCGCCGCCGATATCGGCGATGATGCCGCTCAAGTCGCGAATCTGGCCGTCCTTGTCGAGGACGCCCGGCTTTTCAGACCCAAACGGCCCGTAGCGCAAAAGTTTCATCTTTCCTCTTCCCTTGAAATCCAGACAATCTTGCCGTCTGACAGATCAAAGGCAGGCGGCGATGTAAAGTGCTTTTGCCCCTGGACTGACCTCAGCGCGTCAGCAAATCTTGTAGTCCGGCCACGGCTTTCGTGACGATCTCATCGACGGTCAGGTCAACGTCGACGGTCACCACATCGCGCTCGCCGGTTGGTGGCTCCAGCGTCGCGAACTGGCTGTCCAGCAGCGATGCCGGCATGAAATGACCGGCGCGGGCCTGCATGCGCTTGTCGAAAACGGCGCGCGATCCCTCCAGGAAAACGAAGGCCAGACGGCCACCGGCTTCAGTCCGCAACCGGTCACGATAGGCTTTCTTCAGCGCCGAACACGAAACGATGACCCGCTCGCCCTGCGCGACACTCTCGCCGATCAGGCCGCCGATGATATCGAGCCACGGCCAGCGGTCGTCATCTCCAAGGGGAATGCCGGCCGACATTTTCCCGATATTGGCAGCCGGATGCAGGCTGTCGCCCTCGATGAACCGGCAGTTCAGCGCTTGTGCCAGCCGCTCGCCGACCGAGGTCTTGCCGCAGCCGCTGACACCCATGACGATTACCGGCAGGCCCGGGTTTTCAGAGAGAGGTTGTGATGCCGCCATCGACATAGAGCGTGTGTCCGTTCACGAAAGAAGAAGCGTTGCTGGCCAGGAAAACCGCGGAGCCGACCAGCTCTTCGACATTTCCCCAGCGCGCTGCGGGTGTACGCTTTTCCAGCCAGTCTGAAAACTCCGGATTATCGACCAGCGCCTGATTGAGTGGTGTCCGGAAATAACCTGGCGCGATCGCATTGATCTGCAATCCGTGCCGGGCCCAGTCGGCACACATGCCGCGCGTCAGGTTTCTGACCGCGCCCTTGGTCGCCGTGTAGGGCGCAATCCCAGGCCGGGCGAGTTCGCTCTGGACCGAGGCGATATTGACGATCTTGCCCCGCCCCCGGCCGATCATGAAACGGGCAACGGCCTGGCTGACATAGAAGACGCTGGAAATATTCGTTGCCAGCAACTGCTCCCATTTGTCCGCCGGAAAATCTTCCAGCGGCGAACGGAACTGCATGCCGGCATTGTTGATCAGGATATCGATTGCGCCGATTTCGCTCTCGACGATGGCAACAGCCTCGGCAGCGGCGTCCCTGCTGGTCACGTCGAAGGCGGCGGCATTGGCAACATGGCCGCTGTCCCTGAGAGCGGAGACTGCCGCTTCGACCTTGTCGATATCACGGCCGTTGACGACGATCTCGGCGCCGTGGGCCGCAAGGCCCTCCGCCAGGGCAAAACCGATACCCTGGCTGGAGCCGGTGATCAGTGCGCGCCGGCCGGCCAGGTCAAACAGCGGAAAGCTCATGCGATTGCCCTCGAAGCGGGATGTGGCGGAAGAAGCTTCCGCCACAATGCGTCTTCAGGCGACCTTTGAATAGGCCTTTGCCATATCGGGCAGGCGTTTGACGCGAATTTTCGATGCCTGGCCGGCTGTGTTGAAGGCAATGAAGCGCTCCTTGCAGACATCGACCATGCGGGCCGTCGCCGGCTTCAGGTAATTGCGCGGGTCGAAATTGTCCGGGTTCTGCAGGTGATGCTTGCGGATTTCACCGGTAAAGGCGAGGCGCAGGTCGGTGTCGATATTGACCTTGCGGACCCCCAGCGGAATGGCCTTCTGGATTTCGGAGAGCGGGACGCCCCAGGTCTGCTTCATCTGGCCGCCGAACTCGTTGAACAGGTCCTGCAGATCCTGCGGAACGGTGGACGAACCGTGCATGACCATATGGGTGTTCGGCAGGCGCTTGTGGATTCGGGCAATGGTGTCGATCGACAGGATTTCACCGTCCGGTGCACGGGTAAACTTATAGGCGCCGTGGCTGGTGCCGATGGCGACCGCGAGCGCATCGACGCCGGTCTTTTCGACGAAGTCGAAGGCCTGTTCCGGATCGGTCAACAGTTCCTCCCGCGACAGCTTGCCTTCGAAGCCGTGGCCGTCTTCCTTTTCGCCGGCGCCCGTTTCCAGGTTGCCGAGACAGCCGAGTTCACCTTCGACGGAAACGCCGGCGGCATGGGCGATCTTCACGACTTCGGCGGTGACGCCGACATTGTATTCATAGGACGCGATCGACTTGCCGTCTGCCAGAAGCGAGCCGTCCATCATCACCGAGGTAAAACCGTTGGTGATTGCCGAGATGCAGGTGGAGGGCTGGTCGCCATGGTCGAGATGCAGGCAGACCGGGATATGCGGATATTCTTCGGTGGCCCCGAGGATCAGATGACGCAGGAAAGCGTCGCCGGCATAGGCGCGAGCGCCACGGCTTGCCTGCAGGATGACCGGTGAATCCGTGGCATCGGCCGCGCGCATCACGGCCTGGATATATTCCAGATTGTTCACATTGAACGCGGGCAGCGCGTAATTGTTTTCAGCGGCGTGGTCCAATAGCTGCCGCAAGGTGATCAATGCCATAGTCAGAAGTCTCCCATTGTCTCAGCGCATCGTTCCTGAGGACGATATGCGCACCTTATTCTCCGCGTGAGCAGAAGTGCTCCCCACAAAAGCCAACTGGTATCGCGACCAGGCCTCCTGGCGAATGAGGGTGGATTTTCCAGGGCACCATAATTGATGATCCGGGTTTGGCAACCGCTGTAGCGGCGGAAATGCGATTGTTGAGCATCCGGAAACGTTACAGGTCGAGTGCTGCGGACAATTTATCCTGTATTTTTTTGCTGAACCGAACAAAGCAATCTGAGATTGAAATAGAATCGTCGCACGCGGGTCATGCGTGCGTGATCCTCGACCAGCGGTCGCACCCTCAAAGATGGTGTTGTGCACAATCACTTTCGCAAGACGGCCTCTCACGCACGCATATTACGTAAACCGCCGGAAATAATTGGGAAGCTTGCGCGGACGCTGCCGGGAGACCTTCGGGAACAACACCACACAACACAACTTAATTAGAAAATGGCGAGATTGAAATGCAACCACGGCGCTAGTATTACCTGTCAGCGAGCGACATGGCGCCACCATGGGCGACATAAAGAGCCTTGCCACTGGAAAAGATTTGGCATTCTATCGCCGCCTCACAACCTAAAAAAAGGGGACGGATAACAAAATGACACTGGCAAAAATCAACCTCCGCGCAGCGATGTTGCTTGGATCAATTCTCATCGGCGCCAGCCCTGCGCTTGCAGAAACCGTTCTGCATCGCGGCAATGCCGGCGAACCGCAGACGCTCGACCAGGCGCATACCTCGATCAACATCGAAGAATTTATTCTGAAGGACCTCTATGAAGGCCTGACGATCTATGATGCAGCCGGCAAGGTCGTTCCCGGTGCCGCCGAAACCTGGGATCTGTCAGACGATAATCTCGTCTACACCTTCAAGCTTCGCGCCGACGCCAAGTGGTCGGATGGCTCTCCGGTCACAGCCGGGGACTTCGTTTTCTCGCTCCAGCGCGTTGAAGATCCAAAGACGGCTGCCGGTTATGCCAACATCCTTTTCCCGATCAAGAACGCCGAAAAGGTCAATAAGGGCGAAGTGCCCGTCGATCAGCTGGGCCTGAAGGCCATCGATGACAAGACGCTGGAAATCACTCTTGAGCGCCCGACTCCGTTCTTCCTTGAGCTTCTCGCCCACCAGACCGCCCTGCCGGTTTCCAAAGCCAGCTTCGAAAAGAACGGCGCCGATTTCGTCAAGCCGGGCGTGATGGTGTCGAATGGAGCCTACAAGCTTGTCGCCCATACGCCGAACGACAGCCTGACGACCGAAAAGAACCCGTCCTATTGGGACGCGGCCAACGTCAAGATCGACAAGGTGATCTTCTACCCGATCGACGACCAGGCAGCCTCCGTCCGCCGCTTCGAAGCCAAGGAAATGGACCTCGCCTACAACTTCTCGGCCGACCAGCTGGAACGCCTGCGCAAATCCTACGGCGAGCAGGTCCGTGTTTCACCGACGCTTGCGACCTACTACTACGCTTTCGACACCCGCCAGGAGCCCTATAGCGACGTGCGCGTTCGCCGTGCGCTCTCCATGGCCGTCGATCGCGACTTCCTCGCCAAGGAGATCTACTCGGGCTCGCAGTTGCCGTCCTATTCGATGGTGCCTCCGGGCATGGCAAGCTACGGCGATCCTTCAAAGGCGGATTTTGCCGACAAATCACAGCTCGACCGCGAAGACGAAGCGCTCAAGCTGATGAAGGAGGCCGGCTACGGCGAGGGCGGCAAGCCGCTCGATATCGAGATCCGCTACAACACCAACCCGAACCATGAACGCGTGGCAACTGCCGTTGCCGATATGTGGAAGAACACGTTCGGCGCCAAGGTGTCGCTGGTCAATCTCGACGTATCCTCGCACTACGCCTACCTGCAGGAAGGCGGCAAGTTCAACGTCGCCCGCGCTGGCTGGGTGGCAGACTATGCCGACGCCGAAAACTTCCTGGCGCTCAGCCTGTCCTCGAACAAGACGTTCAACTACGGGCATTTCGAGAACCCCGAGTTCGACGCTCTGATGAAGAAATCCTACGAAGAGATCGATCCGACTGTCCGCTCCAAGTCGCTTCATGAAGCCGAAGCATTGCTGATGAAGGAACAGCCGATCGCACCGTTCCTGACCCAGGCCGATCTCTGGCTGGTGTCCGACAGGGTGAAGGGTTGGCAGGATAACGCGGTCAACGCGCACCTGAGCCGCTTCCTGAGCGTTTCCGAGTAACGGATTCTGACGCGCGGCGGCCCGTTGTCGCCGCGCGTCACGGTCAGAGAGTATAGCCATGATCTCCTTTGTCCTGCGCCGCCTTGCGAGCGCCGTGCCGACGCTGTTTATCGTCGTCACGATTTCCTTCTTCCTGATGCGGTTCGCTCCTGGCGGTCCCTTTAATCTCGAACGTCCGCTGCCGCCACAGACGATGGCGAACCTGATGGCGACGTATCATCTCGACCAACCGCTCTGGAACCAGTACCTCACCTACATCGGCAATGCCGTCACCGGCGATTTCGGCCCCAGCTACATCTACAAGGACAACACCGTCGCCGAACTGATCGGCAAGGGTCTTCCCTATTCGATGGAACTCGGGTTCTACGCGCTGCTTCTGGCCCTGGTCGGCGGCGTGCTTGCCGGCACGATCGCGGCGCTGCGGCAAAACAGTTTCCTCGATTTCCTGATCATGTCGGTCTCGACCGTCGGCGTCACCGTGCCGAACTTCGTCGTCGGCCCCGTCCTCACGCTCATCTTCGCCATCACGCTCGCCTGGCTTCCTGCCGGCAGTTGGGGCGATGGCTCGCTGCGCTTCCTGATCCTGCCGATGATTGCCCTTGCGCTGCCGCAGCTGGCGGTCTTTGCGCGGCTGACGCGCGGCTCGATGATCGAGGCGCTGCACACCGATCATATCCGCACGGCCCGCGCCTACGGCCTGCCATCGCGCACGGTGGTCATTACGCACGCAATGCGCGCCGCCATGCTGCCGGTGGTATCCTATCTGGCGCCGGCGGCTGCAGCCCTGCTCACCGGCTCGGCCGTCGTCGAGACGATCTTCACCATTCCTGGCGTCGGCCGCTATTTCGTGCTCGGCGCAATCAACCGCGATTACACGCTGGTCATGGGCACCGTGGTGCTGATCGCCATCTTCGTCATCGTTTTCAATCTCCTGGTCGATATTCTCTACGGCCTTCTCGATCCGAGGGTTCGCCATGACTGATATCGTCACCACGGAACTGCCGCCGGAAACCGCCAGCAGAAGCCTGTTCCAGCTCGCCACCATGCGTTTTCGCCGCAACCGCGCCGCCATGGCTGGCTGTGTGACGCTGTTGCTGATCACCCTGTTTTCGTTCCTCGGCCCCTATTTCATCAGCCATACCTATGACCAGGTATTTCCGTCCTATGTCTCGATCCCGCCAAGCTTCGAGCCACGGCCGGATGCGTCCAGCCTGCAGGCCGTGATGGAGGGTGTTGCCGGGCGGGCACGCGTCGATCTGAAGGAATTTGCTGTCGAAGGCCAGACCTTCACCGCCACCGTGACCTCCGACGCGCCGATCGATCCGCGCACCACACGTTATTTCGACCGGGCCAACGAATTCGACAGCACGCAAGTCGTCGCCACCGAAAACGATGGCAAGACGCTGAAGCTCACGGGTAGCGTGTCGCGGGAGTATTTCCTGTTCGGCACGGATTCGAACGGCCGCGACCTCATGGCCCGCGTCATGCTCGGCGGCCAGATCTCGATCGCCGTCGGCCTGCTCGCCAGCCTCGTTTCGCTGAGCATCGGCGTTCTCTACGGGGCGACTTCGGGCTATATCGGTGGCCGCGTCGACAATGTCATGATGCGGTTTGTCGAAATCCTCTATTCGCTGCCTTTCGTGTTCCTTGTCGTCGTCCTCGTCGTCTTCTTCGGACGCTCGTTCATCCTGATCTTCCTCGTCATCGGCGCGGTGGAATGGCTGGACATGGCCCGCATCGTGCGCGGCCAGACATTGGCCCTGAAACGGCGTGAATTCATCGGCGCCGCGCAGGCTCTCGGGCTGACCGACTGGCAGATCATCCGCCGCCACATCATTCCGAACACCATCGGCCCTGTGGTGGTCTTCGTTACTGTCGTGGTGCCGAAGGTCATCCTGCTCGAAAGCTTCCTGTCCTTCCTCGGCCTTGGCGTCCAGGCGCCGCTGACGAGCTGGGGCGCGCTGATTGCCGAAGGTGCCAACAATATCCAGTCGGCACCCTGGCTCCTGATCTTCCCGGCGATCTTCTTCGTCCTCACCCTGTTCTCGCTCAATTTTGCCGGCGACGGCCTGCGCGATGCGCTCGACCCGAAGGACCGCTGACATGAACGATAAACAGGAAACAATTCTCGCCGTCCGCGACCTCAAGGTCACCTTCACGACCCCGGATGGCGACGTGCAGGCGGTCAAAGGCATAGATCTCGACATCAAGGCCGGCGAAACGCTAGCCGTGGTGGGCGAGAGCGGCTCCGGCAAGAGCCAGACGATGATGGGCATCATGGGCCTGCTGGCCGGCAACGGCCAGGTCACCGGATCGGCAAAGTATCGCGGCGAAGAACTGGTCGGGCTGCCGCTCAAAGCGCTCAACAAGGTGCGCGGCGCCAAGATCACCATGATCTTCCAGGAACCGATGACCTCGCTTGATCCTCTCTATACGATCGGCCGGCAGATCGCCGAACCGATCGTCCATCACCGGGGCGGCAACTTCAAACAGGCCCGCGCCCGCGTGCTGGAACTACTGGAATTGGTCGGCATTCCCGATGCCAAGCGCCGCATCGACAGCTATCCGCACGAAATGTCCGGCGGCCAGCGGCAGCGCGTGATGATCGCCATGGCGCTCGCCAACGATCCCGACATCCTGATCGCCGACGAACCGACGACGGCGCTCGACGTTACCATCCAGGCGCAGATCCTCGATCTGCTGAATTCGCTGCAGGCTAAGTTCGGCATGGCGGTGGTGCTGATCACCCACGATCTCGGCATCGTCAAGCATTTCGCCAGCCGGGTCGCGGTAATGCGCCGGGGCGAAGTGGTCGAGACCGGAACGACGGCGGATATCTTCGAGCGTCCGCAGGCCGAGTACACCAAGATGCTGCTGGCCGCCGAGCCGCATGGCCGCAAGCTTTCTCCCGGCGACAAGGCACCGATCATCCTCGAAGGCACGAATGTCGCGGTCGATTATGCCACCGGCGGCGGCCTGTTCGGCAGCTCGGCAGGCGTTTTCCGCGCCGTCGATGGCGTCAGCATCCGGTTGAGGGAAGGCCAGACCATCGGCATTGTCGGCGAATCCGGCTCCGGAAAATCGACGCTCGGCCGCGCCTTGCTGCGCCTGGTGCCGAGTACCGGCCGCTATCAGTTCGGATCGACCAATATTTCCGACTTCGGCCGTTCCGCCATGCGGCCGCTGCGCCGGCAATTGCAACTGGTCTTCCAGGACCCCTACGGCTCCCTGTCGCCGCGCCAGACGGTCGGGGAAATCATCACCGAGGGCCTCTATGTCCACGAGCCGCAACTCAGCCGCGCCGAGCGCGACAAGCGGGCGATCGAGGCGCTCAAGGAAGTTCGTCTGGATCCGGCGGCCCGCAACCGCTATCCGCACGAATTCTCCGGCGGCCAACGCCAGCGCATCGCCATCGCGCGTGCCATCATCCTGAAACCCAAGGTCGTCATTCTCGACGAACCGACCTCGGCGCTCGATCGCTCCGTCCAGGGCCAGGTCATCGACCTTCTGCGCGATCTGCAGAAGGCGCATGGGCTGTCCTACATCTTCATCAGCCACGATCTCTCGGTGATCAAGGCGATGTCGGATTATGTGGTGGTGATGAAAAACGGCAAGATCGTCGAGGAAGGCGATACCGACGCGATCTTCGAGGCGCCGCGCGAAAACTACACCCAGACCCTGATGAGCGCCGCGTTCACGGCGTGACGGTTTCTGGAATACCCTCTGTCCCTCCGGGATATCTGCCGCCAGCGGGGGAAAAGAATAATCTCCCCCCTTGAGGGGGAGATGTCGGCATCGCCGACAGAGGGGGGTGGAAACCACACGCATCAAGCTTACCCGCCTTACATCGATTTTCTCCACCAACCAATTTCGGTTCCGAAATTTATACGATAGTCTCCCCCCAAAGCCGGACGCGCAAGCGCCGGGCAACGGCATATCCGGAGTACGATCGTGACCAGCCCATCGCTTTACGAAATCCACGACCCGCGTTTCCGTTCGCTGATCGTCGGCAGCGCCGTTCTCGAAGAACTGTATTCCGGCTGCCGCTGGGCCGAGGGTCCGGTCTGGTTCGATGACGCGCAGCAGCTATTGTGGAGCGATATTCCCAACCAGCGCATGCTGCGCTGGGTGCCGGACGGCGGTGTCTCGGTCTATCGTTATCCCTCGAATTTTGCCAATGGCCACACGCGCGACCGGCAGGGGCGGCTGATCTCCTGCGAACACGGCACCCGCCGTGTCACCCGCACCGAGGCGGATGGCTCGATCACCGTGCTGGCCGACAGTTTTGAAGGCAAGCGGCTGAATTCGCCCAATGACGTCGTGGTGCGCTCCGATGGCAGCATCTGGTTCAGCGATCCGACCTACGGCATCCTGTCGGACTACGAGGGCTACAAGTCGGCGCCGGAACAGGACAAGCGCAGCATCTACCGGCTCGATCCGGTGACAGGCGCACTGACGGCGGCAGCCAGCGATTTCCTCCAGCCAAACGGCCTTGCGTTCTCGCCGGGCGAAACCAAGCTCTATGTCGCCGACAGCGGCACCAATCCGGACGATACGGCACCGGCCCATATCCGGGTCTATGATGTGGAAGGCACGCGTCTGACCAATTCCGGCATCTTCTGCCATCTCGATGAAGGCCGACCGGATGGATTTCGCCTTGATACCAACGGCAATCTCTGGACCAGCGGCGGCCATGCGGTGCATTGTTTTGCCCCGGACGGCACGCTCCTCGGCAAGATCCGCATCCCGCAGGGCGTCTCCAACCTCACGTTCGGCGGTCCGCGCCGCAACCGGCTGTTCATCACCGCGACGGAGTCGGTCTATTCGATCTACGTGACGGCGACCGGCGCTCAACGGCCGTAAGGCCGTTATTCCTTGAGCTCGCCCCGGTGCTTCAGCTGCTGCTCGCGGAAGAAGATGAACAGGCCGGAGGCGATGATCAGCCCTGCGCCGACGACCACGGTCCAGCGCGGCGTATCGCCGAAGAACATCCAGCCGAACACCACCGCCCAGAACAGCAGCGTATATTGCAGCGGCACGACGGTTGCCGCATCCGCGAGCTTCAGCGAACGGCTGACCAGCAGATGGGCCATCATCGCGACGATGCCGAGCAGGCACAGCGCAAACAGCGCCTGCATATCCATCGGTGCCCAGCCGGCGGTATTGGCACCGACGCCGACCAGCGAAAAGATCAGCGCGCCGCTCAGCTGCCAGAAGATCAGCGTCGTATCCGGCGTCGAGCGCAATGTCCGCCCGAGAAGCAGGGCGAAGGCAAAGGCAGCGCTGCCGACCAGCGCGATCAGCGCCGGCAGGGAAAAGCTCTTGGCCGAGGGCTCCAGCGCAACGATCACGCCGGCAAAGCCGATCAGGATCGCCGTCCACCGCCGCCAGCCGACTTTTTCGCCCAATAGAAACGGCGAGGCCGCAGCCACATAGATCGGCGCTGCCAGCCAATAGGTCATCGCATCGGCAAGCGGCATATAAGCGACGGCATAATAGAACGCGGACGCATCGACGGCGAACAGCAGCGAGCGCAGCGCATGCAGCCATGGCCGATCGACCTTAATCAGGCTGCGCCAGCCGCGCTTGATGAAAAACGGCGTCAGCACGACCAGCGCCGCGATGCTGCGGATCGTCATCAGCTGGGGAACGGAATAGGTCGAGACCAGCCATTTGCCCATGACGTCGTTGAGCGAAAACATCAGCATGCCAAGCAGCATGATCAGCACGCCGTTGCGCGCGGCGTTCGATGAGTGGGCGATAGATGTGGTTTCGGCGGTCATGACATCGGTTCCGGCAGACATGCGTCGCAGTCGCACATTCCGGCCGAACGATCCAGTCGCGAAAAGGCATAGGTCCATCAACAATTGGAATGCCGGGGTCAGGTGCGACATTCTGGAGTACCTGCGGGCAAGTCAGTTCAATAGAAATTCTCTATCGCTAGATGCGACACGCCGGCTTGAACCAAAAGCAGAATTCGCTCAGAAGCCTCCATACACCGTATTTTTGATCAGGTTTCTTCTATCGGCTGCGCGCCAGGGATCGCTGCGTTCATGGGCAAGACTGTTTTCATCGGCAAAGCCTCCAGTGCCGCCGGCGGCTGGGGCGCGTTGAAGAGTTGCGGCAAGCGGCTTTTGGAAAGCGGCTCGCCGATTTCGGGTGCGCGTGCCCTGTTGAAGGCCAATCAGCCGGACGGTTTCGACTGCCCCGGCTGCGCCTGGGGTGACCCCGCGCACGGCTCCTCGTTCGAATTCTGCGAAAACGGCGTCAAGGCGGTGGCCTGGGAAGCCACCGACAAACGCACGCCGCCTGATTTCTTCGCTGCCCATAGCGTCGCGGCGCTCCAGTCCTGGAGCGACTACGAACTGGAACAGCAGGGCCGGCTCACCCATCCGATGCGCTATGATCGCGCAACCGACACCTATGTGCGCGTCAGCTGGGACGCTGCCTTTGCCGAGATCGGCGAAATCCTCAACAGCTTCGACACGCCGGACCGGGCAGAATTCTACACGTCCGGCCGCGCCTCCAACGAAGCGGCCTTCCTTTACCAGCTGTTCGTGCGGCTCTACGGCACCAACAATTTTCCCGATTGCTCCAACATGTGCCACGAGGCCAGCGGCATCGCCATGAAGCAGGCGATCGGGGTCGGCAAGGGTACGGTGCTTTTGGAGGACTTCGAAAAAGCCGACGCCATCTTCGTCATCGGCCAGAACCCCGGCACCAACCATCCGCGCATGCTGGGCGACCTGCGCCGGGCCGCTCAACGCGGCGCAAAAATTGTGGTGTTCAATCCCGTGCGCGAACGCGGGCTGGAACGTTTCGCCGATCCGCAGGACAAGCTGGAAATGCTGCGCGGCGGCTCGACCGAGATTGCCAGCGACTACTTCCAGCCGCGGCTGGGCGGCGACATGGCGGCGGTGCGCGGCATGGCCAAGGCCGTTTTTGCGGCTGACGATGCAGCTCTTGCAGCGGGCGATCCCTCGGTTCTGGATCATGAATTTCTGGCGCAGCACACAACCGATTTCGAAGCCTATCGTATTGCCGTCGAAACGACCGGCTGGGCCGAGATCGAGGACCAGTCCGGCCTGACGCGCCTGGAGTTAGAACGTGCGGCCGAAACCTATCTCGGCGCCGGGCGGGTGATCTGCACCTGGGCGATGGGCGTGACGCAGCACCGGCATTCGGTCATCACCATCCGCGAGATCGCCAATTTCATGATGCTGCGCGGCAATATCGGCAACCCCGGCGCCGGTCTTTGCCCGGTGCGCGGCCATTCCAATGTGCAGGGCGACCGCACCGTCGGAATCAACGAAAAAGCGCCGGCAGCCTTTCTCGATGCGCTGGAACAAGAATTCGATTTCAAGGCGCCGCGCAAGGAGGGCCATAATGTGCTTGCCGCCATCGGCGCGATGCTGGATGGCTCGGCCCGGGCCTTCATCGGCCTTGGCGGCAATTTCGCCCGCGCCACCCCGGATAGCCCGATCATCGGCAAGGCACTCTCCACGCAGAAGCTGACGGTGAATATCGCCACCAAGCTCAATCATTCGCACCTGATGCCGGGCGAGGTCAGCTTCATCCTGCCGTGCCTTGGCCGCACCGAGATCGACCGCAACTCGAAGGGCGTCAGCCAGATCGTCACCGTCGAGGATTCGATGAGCATGGTGCACGGCTCAGGTGGTATCAACAAACCGGCCTCGCCGGAACTGCGCTCCGAAGTCGCCATCATCGCCGGCATCGCGGCTGCGACCGTCGGGTCGACCAAGGTCGATTGGGAAGCCCTTGCCGATGATTACGATCTGATCCGCGATCATATCGCCAATGTCATTCCCGGCTTCGAAGATTACAACGCGCGCGTCCGCAAGCCGCGCGGTTTTCACCTGCGGAATGCCGCTTCCCATCGCGAATGGGAGACACCAGCAGGCCGCGCCGCCTTCTGGACCGGCCCGCTACCCACCGCCGTCGAGCATCAGGTCGCCCGTAGCCAGGATGCGGTCTTTGTGCTCCAGACTTTTCGCTCGCACGACCAGTACAACACGACGATCTACGGCATGAACGACCGTTATCGCGGGGTCTATGGCGAACGCAGCGTCATCTTCATCAACCCGGCCGACCTTGCCGAACTGGGTGCTGAAGCCGGTGACCGCGTCGATGTGATCGGCAAGTATGATGACGGCGTTTCCCGCATCGCCAGCGATTTCCGGCTGGTGCCCTACGATATCCCGCGCGGCTGTGTTGCCGGTTATTATCCGGAACTCAACGTGCTGGTGCCCCTGTCAAGCGCCGGTGATGAGAGCGATACGCCGACATCGAAGTCGGTCCTCGTGTCGTTCCGCACCCAGGCTACGGCCGCGGACGCCGCCTGATGCCGGAACACGTTACAGAGGCAGAATTCCTGGCCCGCGTCGATGCGATGCGGGCGCAGGACCCGGTGCTTTCGCCGCTGACGGCGGGGATCATGGGTGCTGTGTTCGTGGGGATCGCCACGGACAGCCGCACTTTCGCAAAGCTGTTCGGCATCGAACACGCCCTCGTTCTACGCGAGATCAACCAGCTGTCCGGCCCGGACGCGCCAGTCGAAATCACCCGCCGGGATGCCCGCACGCAGCGAACGCATCTCAAACTTACGGTAAAAGGTGAGGCACTTTGCCGCCGCATCCCTTGACCTTGGCCAAAGGCTTGCTAAGTAAGGAACGACTCCGCAGTGCAGGGCATTTTCAACACGCCTGCTGAGCAAACCTGATACCGGGCCCCTCTGGCGAGAATTTACGGCGCTCTCGTGATGTCGGTATTACCCCGCAAATAAGCCGGCGGATTGTAAGCAAATGACACTCCATATCATGCGTTCCTCGCATGCCGTTCAGGGCATGTGGGATGTCTCCAGCTATTCGGCGCTCAGCCTCAACGGGGCGGAGGTGCGGCCATGACAACCGCTCCCCAGCCATCCACCCTCAGCTATTTCAAATGGTCCTTCATCGTCACCGCAGTGGGTCTTGCGCTCGGCGCTTGGCTCGGCTGGACGACCACGGGAACGATCGGCGGCATGGCCACGGTCTTCTTCATTTGTACGGTGCTTGCCGTGCTGGAAATCTCGCTGTCCTTCGACAACGCCATCGTCAACGCCAACAAGCTCAAGGAAATGACGCCGGTCTGGCAACAGCGGTTTCTGACCTGGGGCATCCTCATTGCCGTTTTCGGCATGCGGATCGTCTTCCCGCTGCTCATCGTCGTCATCGCCGCCCAGATCGGACCGATCGAAGCGCTGGTTCTGGCCGCAGCACGCCCGGAAGAATATGCCCGCATCATGAACGAGGCGCATCTGCCGATCGCCGCGTTCGGCGGTACCTTCCTGATGATGGTCGGCCTGAAATTTTTCTTCGACCATGAGAAGGACGTGCACTGGATCCAGGTGCTTGAACGCAACATGTCCCGGTTCGCCTCGATCAAGGGCGTTGAAATCGCCTTCGTTCTGGCTGTGATCCTGATCTTCTCGTCGCTGCTTGAAGGCGAAGAATCCACCACGTTCGTCTATTGCGCCATCTACGGTCTTCTGACCTTCCTTGCAGTGGAAGTCGTCGGCGGCCTGCTCGACGCGTCGCAGCAAACGATGAATGCAGCGGCAAAGGGTGGTCTTGGCGCCTTCATCTATCTCGAAGTGCTGGACGCCAGCTTCTCCTTCGATGGCGTCATTGGCGCCTTCGCCCTGACGCAGAACCTCTTCGTCATCGCCATCGGCCTTGGCATCGGCGCCATGTATGTGCGCTCGATGACGATCATGCTGGTGGAAAAGGGTACGCTTGCCGAATACCGCTACCTGGAGCACGGCGCGTTCTACGCGATCCTGATCCTGTCCGTGATCATGTATGTCCAGACGCTCTTCCATATCCCGGAAGTCATCACCGGCCTTGGCGGTGCAGCGCTGATCGGCATCTCGCTCTGGTCGTCGATCAAACACAACCGCCGCGAACAACTGAGCGGCGCGCACTAACCAAACAGCACATACAAACAGAGATGCCGTCCGTCAAAAGCGGGCGGCATTTTTTATGTCTGGATGGCCGGAATCTTAAACACGGAAATATCCTTCGCTTGACGCCGTCCGTCGTGAGGGCTCGAAATCCACTTACACATGGCCGTTGCATTGCCCGAGAGGGTGCTGGGGCCACCAACCTCCGGACCCTATCCGCGAGGGACAATCGTGCCCCCGAAACGCAAAAAGCCCACCAGCGAGTGGTGGGCTTTCCGGAGTTCATGGCGATGGCTGGGTTCAGCCGCGCTTGACGGAATGGAAGTTCGCCGGGTTGATACCGAGCGTATAGAGGTCGCGGTCCAGCGGACGGCGGTTGCCCTCTACTGCTGCGGCAGCGGCCGTGGCCGCGCCAAAGATGGCAATGGCATTACCGAAAAAGCCTCGGGCAGATTTACGGGCACTCATCTCTTTAACTCACTTTCCTAAGTTGTTGTGTCTTGTTCGACGAGATGAATATGCGGTCTGCAACCCTTGTTTACAAGGCACAGGAATTCATCCCAGCCATGCAAATAGCAAGGGCCCGGTTAACCCGTGAACTGCTCTCCAATCGTTGGCGTCCAACTTTTGGAGAGCAGTTCACTTGAGCCAACCGGGCCCTCGCGTGCGACGATCTTGGGAGGAACCGTCAGTCTTCGTTTGCGGCCAGCTGCGAGAGCACCTGGCCCCGGCCGCGAGCCCGCAGGATCAGCGGCACGATCAAGGCGGCGGCGGCCACGGCAAGCAGCACGGCTGCAACCGGGGAAGTGAACAGCACCGTGACATCGCCCTGGCTGATCGCCAGCGCCCGGCGCAGTTGCTGCTCGGCCAGCGGTCCAAGGATCAGGCCGACGACGACGGGGGCGATCGGATAGCCGAAGATGCGCATGCCGTAACCGAGAACACCGAACGCCAGAAGCATGCCGAGTTCGAACACCGAAGGATTGGCGCCGATGGTGCCGAGTGTCGCAAACAACAGGATGCCGGCATAAAGCCACGGCTTCGGGATCGTCAGAAGCTTCACCCAGAGGCCGACCAGCGGCAGGTTGAGCACCAAAAGCATGAAGTTGGCGATCAGCAGCGACGCGATCAAACCCCAGACCAGCTCCGGATTGGTCGCAAACAACAGCGGACCGGGCTGCAGACCATATTGCTGGAAGCCGGCCAGCATGATCGCTGCGGTCGCGGTGGTCGGCAGGCCGAGTGTCAGCAGGGGCACGAGCGTACCGGCAGCCGAGGCATTGTTGGCCGCTTCCGGACCGGCGACGCCTTCGATGGCACCATGGCCGAACTCTTCCGGATGCTTCGACAGCCGTTTTTCTGTGGCATAGGAGAGGAACGTGCCGATTTCGGCACCGCCTGCCGGCATTGCGCCGATCGGGAACCCGATTGCCGTTCCGCGCAGCCAGGCCTTCCAGGAGCGCGCCCAGTCCTGGCCGGTCATCCAGACGGATCCCTTGACCGCCTCGATCTTGTCCGGCCCCTGATCGCCCTGTGCGGCGATGTAAAGCGATTCACCGATGGCAAACATCGCGACCGCCAAGGTCGTCACTTCGATCCCGTCCAGAAGGTCGGGAACGCCGAAGCTCATGCGGGCCTGGCCGGTCAGCTGGTCGATGCCGATAATGGCCAGCGCGAAGCCGATGAACAGCGAGGTCAGACCGCGCAGCGTCGAATCGCCAAAGGCGGACGACACGGTGACGAAGGCGAGAACCATCAGAGCGAAATACTCGCGCGGACCGAAGACAAGCGCCAGCTTGACGACGAACGGCGCGATGAAGGCAAGCCCGAGCGTTGCGATCAGGCCGGCGACGAACGAGCCGATGGCGGCCGTTGCCAGCGCCGGTCCGCCACGCCCCTTGCGGGCCATCTTGTTGCCCTCGAGCGCCGTGACGATCGAGGCACTTTCGCCGGGCGTGTTGAGAAGAATGGATGTGGTCGAGCCGCCATACATGCCGCCGTAATAGATGCCGGCGAACATGATCAGCGAACCGCCCGGATCCAGTCGGTAGGTCACCGGCAAAAGCAGCGCCACGGTCAGCGCAGGGCCGATGCCCGGCAAGACGCCGACGGCGGTTCCAAGCGTCACGCCGATCAAGGCGTAGAACAGATTCATCGGCTGGGCGGCGACGACCATGCCGTGCAACAGGAAATCGAAAGTAGTCATGTCAGCGCCTTACCAAAACAGGTGTTCAAGCGGACCGGCGGGCAACGAAAGCTGCAGCAACCCGGCAAAGACCAGCCAGACGCCAAGACAGAGCACGACGCCGATCGGGATCGTGAACCAGAGCTTCCGCTTTCCGAACGCGGCTGCAGTTGCAGCGAACAAAAGCCCGGTGGCGATTGAGAAACCCAGCGGCTTCAGCGTCAGCATCTGCGCGGCCAGACCGCCGACGATCCAGATTACCGGGCCGAACTCCTGACGCTCGCGCGCCGGAAAATCGCCGCGCAGGGCCTCGAATACGGTCCACGCAGCCAACAATAAAAGCACACTGGCGATCACGAAGGGAATGGTCGCCGGGCCGATACCGGAATAGCTGGTGATCTTGGCAAGCCGCGACGTATCCCAGAAGATCAGGCCGGCGAGACCGGCGAGGAAGACGGCAATGACAAGCGCCGCCCTGTCAGGGCGGCGTGTCTGCGTCGAAGGGGTGCTACCCTTGCTCATTGAACCAGACCAATGTCCTTAAGGACGGCTTGGGTTGCGGAAACGTCCTTGGCGAGCTGCGCCTTGAACGCGTCACCGGCCAGATAGGTATCCGTCCAGCCCTTGGTCTTCAGGGTTTCCTGCCAGCCGGCCGACTTGGCGAGCTTTTCGATATCGGCCGAAACAGCAGCCTTCTGCTCGTCGGTCAGGCCGGGAGCTGCGGCAACCATGCGCCAGTTTTCAACCACGACGTCGAGGCCGCCTTCCTTGATGGTCGGGGCGTCGATGCCGGGCAGGCGCTCTGGGCTCGACATGGCAAGCAGGCGAAGCGTGCCGGCCTTGATCTGCGATTCGAACTCGCCGTAACCGGAAATGCCGGCCGTGACCTGGCTGCCGAGAATGGCCGCAAGGGCTTCGCCGCCGCCGGAAAACGCGATGTAGTTGATCTTGGTCGGGTCAACACCGGCCGCCTTGGCAATCAGGCCGACCGCAATATGGTCCGTGCCGCCGGCCGAGCCGCCACCCCAGGAAACAGCGCCCGGATCCTTCTTCAGCGCTTCGACGAGGTCACCCATCGACTTCAGTGGCGAATCGGCCGGAACAACGATGGCCTCATATTCGCCGGTCAGGCGCGCAATCGGGGTTACGTCGTTGAGCGATACCGGCGACTTGTTGGTCAGGATGGCGCCGACCATGACGTAACCGCCGACGATCAGGGCATTGGCGTTGCCGGCCGACTGGCTGGCGAACTGTGCGAGGCCGATCGTGCCGCCGGCGCCAGGTACGTTCTGAACCTGAACGTTGCCGGAAATGCCTTCGGCTTGCATGACCGACTGGATCGAGCGGGCCGTCTGGTCCCAGCCGCCGCCCGGATTGGCCGGTGCGATGATGGTGTAGTCAGCTGCAACGGCCGGCAGGGCGAGAGCGCCGGCGAGAATGGATGCCAGAAAAAACTGTTTCAAAGGGTAGTCCTCCGTCAGGCGCGCTCGTTAGGCGGCGCGCATAGTGTTCATCTTTGCGGACGGGGATGGCTCACGGTCGAATCAGCTGCGGCAGCCTTTGTGGCTCGCCGTTACGCCGGGTCTGGTGAAACTCCTCCCATACGCCTCGATCATCCGCCTCCACGGATAATGAAGAACTGCAAGGCACCATATGAAGCTGACATTTACCTGACATCGGGTGGGACCTTGCCGCATTAATGTCCCTTAATTTTTGGTTTTCGTCTACTGCAGCCGCAAAACTTCGTTCCAGCGGGCAATCAGCCGCGCCCGCTTCACCTGATCGAGATAAACCATCAGTCCGGGGCTGACCGGAACCGGCTTCAATTGACCGCCCAGCATCTCGCGCATCGTGTTGGCGGTGTTGGCGCCTGCCACATCCGGGCTGACCGCAGGGATCTGCAATTCGCGCGCCATGATCGTCTGGCCTTCCTTCGACATGAAGAATTCCAGATAGCGGCGGCCGAGATCCGGGGTTGCGGCCGCCTGCGGCACCAGCCCGATGCGCGACATCACGACGGTGTAATCGCGCGGCAGCACGATGCCGACATCCGGATGGCGCGAGGCCCAATCGGCGGCATAGGAGCCGAGAATATTGTAGCCGAGCACGAAGCGGCCATCGGAGACGCGCTCCAGGATGGCCGAACTGGTGGAATAGAGTTTGACCCCGGCGGCCCCCATCGCCTGGATCACCGACCAGATATCGCCGAACTGTTCCTGATCGCGCGCCATGAACAGGAAACCGACGCCGGATCTCTCGATATCGTAGGTGCCGATCTTGCCGAACACCGCGCTGCCCTGACGTTTCAGATAATCGACGAACTCCGCCCGGGTCGAAGGCGGTTTCTCCTTGGTAAAACTCGGCTTGTGATAGACGAAGACCGCCGGTTCGAACGTCAGCGCATAGGCCGTGTTGCGCCAATTGGCCCAGGCCGGCCAGCGGCCGCTCATCGGCATGTCGCTGCGCTGGGCATAGCCGTCATTGCTGAGTTTCACCTGCAGGTCCATCGCCGACGAAAAGGCGAAATCCGCGGTCTTTTCGCCGGCATCGGTCTCCTTGACGATCCGGTCGTAGATCTCGCCGGTCAGCATATCCTCGTAGCGCACGGCCACATCTGGATTGGCCGCCTGGAAACCGATGATCATCGGCCGCGCCAAGGGTTCGTCGAGCGAGGAATAAACGACGACGGTCGGTGCCGCCGCATTGCCTGAGCGCGCCGGAAACAGCGTCAGCTGGGCGGCGGCCGTCGTTGAAAATCCACAGAGAAGACAGAGAAGGGGAAGGAAACGCATAAAACGATATTGCCGCAGCGTCGGCCCGTTCACAAGCGCCAGCACGCCCGATAGAGTGACGTCAGGGAGACAGCGGATTTGCGAATACTACTGGTCGAGGACAATACGGCGCTTTCGGAAGGACTTGTCGCGATCCTGCGCGGCAGCGGCTATGCCGTGGACGTCGTTCACGACGGCGCCTCGGCCAATGCCGTCACAGCCACGGAAACCTTTGATCTCGTCATCCTCGATTTGAACCTGCCGGAAATGGACGGGCTGGACGTGCTGCGCTCGATGCGCGCACGGCAAAACAAGGCGGCGGTGCTGATCCTGACGGCGCGCGGCACGCAGGAAGAAAAGATCAAGGGGCTCGATCTCGGCGCCGACGACTACATGATCAAGCCGTTCGACATCAGCGAATTCGAGGCCCGCGTGCGCGTTCTGCTGCGCCGGCAGGCCGGCCTGCGCTCGTCGCTTGTCAGCTATGGCAAGATCTCGCTTGACCTCAATTCGCGTACCTTTTCGGCCGACGGCATCACCGTCGATATCCCAGCGAGGGAACTGGGTCTTCTGGAAATCCTGTTCATGCGCGCCGGCAAGGTGGTCGCCAAGGAATCGATCATCCAGTCGTTGACGGCGTTTGACGACGATCTCAGTGCCAATGCCATCGAGCAATATGTCAGCCGGTTGCGCAAGCGCCTGGCGCCGCACGGGCTGACGGTACGCACCGCGCGCGGCATCGGCTACTATCTCGACAAGATGGCGGACGCCTGATGGCACGCCGTGCCTATTCCCTGCGCCGGGGGCTTTTGGCCTGGCTGCTGATCTCCACCGTCGTCATCGGCACCATCGCCCTGATCGACACCTATCGCGAGGCGGTGAAGACGGCGAACATCGTCTCCGACCGGGTTCTTGCCGGTTCGGCACTGGCGATTGCCGAAAGGGTCGTGGTCGCCGAAGACGGGTCCCTCGAAGTCGATATCCCCTATGTGGCGCTGGAAATGCTGACCTCGGCAGCACAGGACCGCGTCTTCTACCGGGTCGATGGGCCGCCGGGCCAGTTCATCACCGGCTACCAGAACCTGCCCTCGGTCGCCGATCTCAACGGCCAGTCCGCCGTCTATACCGACGCGCAGTTTCGCGGCGAACCGATCCGGGTGGCAGCCCTGGAGAGATCGGCGTCAACCGGCATCCACTCCGTACCCTTCGTCGTCACCGTCGCGGAAACGACCATCGCCCGGCGGCAGCTGACGCAGGCGATTCTTCTGCGCTCGGCATTCCGGCTGATGATGATGATCCTTGGCGCCGCGATCATCGTCTGGATCGCGGTGACTTTTTCGCTGCGGCCGCTGTACCGGCTGGGCGATGCCATTGCCGAGCGCAGCCCCGACGATCTGCATCCGATCGATCAATCGGTGCCGAGCGAAGTGGAGGGACTGGTCGAAACGGTCAATTCCTTCATGGTGCGGCTGCAATCGGCGCTCGATGCGCTGCGCCATTTTTCCGGCAATGCCAGCCACCAGCTGCGCACGCCGCTGGCGATCATCCGCACCCAGCTGGCGCTTTCCGCCCGCGCCACGACGCTGGAGGAGGCACAGGCCGCCGCCCGCAAGGGCGACGAGGCCGTCGCCCATGCCGAACGCATCCTGGCGCAATTGCTGCTGATGGCAAAGATCGACGCTGCCGGCTCGAAGGAGCCGCAGCCGCTTGAGATCATCGACCTGATGGCGCTGGCGCAGGAGATTACCGGCGACCGCGTGCCCGGCGCGGGTGAGGCCGGCATTGATCTCGGTTTCGAGGGCGAGGGCAAGGCGCTGATCCGGGCGGAACCGCTGCTGATCGGCGAACTGCTGCGCAACCTGATTGAAAACGCCATCGCCTATGCCGGCAAGGGGGCGGAGGTCACGGTCCGGGTCGAAACGGAAAAAGACGGCGTCCGGCTCGACGTCGAAGACAACGGCCCCGGCATCCCGCCGGAGAACCGGCAGGTCGTGCGCCAGCGTTTTGCCCGCGGCGGACGTGGGCAAGCACCGGGGATGGGGTTGGGACTTCCGATCGTCGAAGAAATCGCCGGACTGTTCGGCGGACATCTTGCGCTAGGAGAAGGGCCGGAGGGCAAGGGGCTGAAAGCCTCGGTAACATTTCCGGCCGCGATAGCTGGCCCGGCCGCTACATCTGCCTAGCGGTTGCGACCTGTCATGAGAGAGGTCGTTTCACGGGTCTGAACGAGAAGGATCGCGTTCCAGATCATCTGGACAAAACCGCGATCAGACGGGCTCGACAGCTTGCGCTGCGAAAACATGGTATGCTCCATTGGTTTGTTGCGAGGGTGAGATAGCACTCCGACATGTATTTCGCCAGAGGGCGGAAAGCAAATCTGCCCTGCGCGGCAAGCATGGCAGATATCTCGAAATTAATTCATGCGAAATACATGATGCTTCAAGTAAATCCACTCAATATATAATTGCTCTTTCGCCGATAATTGCCTGATGAATCAATGGTTTGCTTACGAACCCCAAAACAGCGCCGTCGGCAGGTTTCTTCGCGCCTTTTGAGGGTTCGAAAGAACCGGTTTCGCGCGTCTCCAGTGGAATAGCGGCGTCGCTTTCGCGTCTGTCGTCGAAATGGCTTTTGGCTTTTTCCCATGCCATGCTGCGTCAAAATTGATGGGAGAAAATCATGACGGACCACTTCAGGGCACTGGTGATCGACGACCAAGATGGCAAACCGGTGGCCGGCTTTCGGGACTTGGCACTTGCGGATCTGCCCGATCACGACGTGCTGGTCGAGGTCTTGTTTTCGACGCTGAATTACAAGGATGGCCTCGCCATTTCCGGCAAGGGCCGCATCGCCCGCCGGCTGCCGATGGTGGCCGGGGTCGATCTTTCCGGCATCGTCGTCGAATCCAGTAATCCGGACTGGAAGACCGGCGACAAGGTTGTCGTCAATGGCTGGGGCATGTCGGAAACGGAATGGGGTGGCTACACCCGGTTCCAGCGCTTGAAACCCGAATGGCTGACGCGCCTGCCGGAGGCGTTCACGCTTGAAGAGAGCATGGCGATCGGCACCGCAGGTTATACGGCCGCCCTTGCGATCGAAGCGCTGGAAGCCTGGGGCAAGATCAAAGCGGATGCGCGCGAAATTCTGGTCACCGGTGCCGCGGGTGGCGTCGGCTCTGTCGCTATCACGCTGCTGGCAAAGCGCGGTTATAGGGTCACCGCATCCACCGGCCGGCCGGAAACCTGCGATTATCTGTCGGCCCTCGGCGCGACTGGTTTCATCGACCGGGCCGAACTTGCCGCAAAGGGCGCAGCACTTCAGAAGGAGCGCTGGGCAGGCGCCATCGACTCCGTCGGATCCACGACGCTGGCCAACGTTCTGGCGCAGACCGTCCAGAGCGGCGCTGTTGCTGCCTGTGGCCTCGCCGGCGGCGCCGATCTGCCTGCAACCGTCATGCCGCACATCCTGCGCGGCGTCGCATTGCTCGGGATCAATTCGGTGACGGCACCACACACCGAGCGCGACAGGGCCTGGGCCATTCTGGCGGAAAGCCTCGACCGCCGGCAGCTTGCGGCGATGACGACGGTCGAGCCGCTGTCGCGCCTGCCGCAGCTTGCAGAAGACATCGTCGCTGGAAAAATCCGTGGCCGCGTCGTCATCGACGTCACGAAATAGGCCAGCGCTCAGGGGATAAGTCCACCGCAGCCGGGGAGCGTGTCATGACCAGCCAGCCCGTACCCGAAGCCGTCGCCGAAGCGCTCGGGCGGTATCCCGAGCCGATCAGACTACGGCTGCTGCAGATCCGTGACCTCATCCTTGCCGTGGCAGCCGAAACCCAAGGTGTCGGCCCGCTGACCGAAACGCTGAAATGGGGCGAACCGGCCTATCTGACCGAAGCCAGCAGAAGCGGCACGACCCTCCGTCTGGGCGTGTCCAAGTCGGCGTCCGATTACTGCGCTGTGTTCGTCAGCTGCCAGACCACTCTGATCGCCACTTTTCGTGCGCATTTTGCCGATGACTTTGCCTTCGAGGGCCAGCGCGCGCTCCTCGTTCCGGCAACAGGCCCTTTGCCCCGGGAACCGCTGGCGCTCTGCCTGCGCGCAGCGCTGACGTATCATCGGCAGAAGGCGAAACGGAAAATCCGGCCGGCCTGACCACGCCCGCCACTTGCGTGGCAGGCGATCGAGCGATGGTTTCGCGGAATGCCGGGTTCGGACCTTACCGCATCGTGTAGACGTCGATGGTGAAGTATTTGTCGTTGATCGTCTTGTAGGTGCCGTCGGCACGAATGTCGGCAAGTGCCTTGTTCAGCTTTTCGCGAAGATCGTTGTCGTCCTGGCGAAGGGCTATCCCGACGCCGTCGCCGACGAATTTCGGGTCGGTGATCGGTTCGCCGATCAACTCGCAGCATTTGCCGTCATTGTTCTTGCTGACCCAGTCCAGCATCGGCAGCATGTCGCCGACTTCCATGTCGAGGCGGCCATTGGCCATGTCGAGATTGGCTTCGTCCTGCGTCGGGTAGAGCTTGATCTCCGCATCGGGATAGACGGACGCAATATATTCGGCCTGTGTGGTGCCGGACTGCGCGCCGATGACCTTGCCCTTCAGCGCCTCATTGGTAAATGCGGTGATACCGGCACCCTTTGCCGCAACATGCGTCATGGCCGCCATGTAATAGGGATCGCTGAAGGAGACCTGCTTCTTGCGCTCTTCGGTGATGAACATCGAGGCGATGATCATGTCGTATTTCTTGGCGATCAGCCCGGGAATGATGCCATCCCAGTCCTGCGCCACCACTTCGCATTCGACCTGCATCTTGGCGCACAGCGCCAGACCGATATCGACATCAAAGCCACCGATCTTGCCGGCGGTATCGACGAAATTGAAGGGAGGATAAGCGCCCTCCGTGCCGATTCTGAGCTTCTCGGCAGCATTGGCAGGCGTCATGGAAAAGGCAGCGGCACAGGCCAAAGCCAGTGCGATCAGATGTTTTTTCATGTGTTCAGTTCCCTTTTTGCGCACCGTTTGCCGGTGCTTGATGGAAACTCTATGCCTGAAATGTACATAAACGAAATAGATAGAGACAATAGCCGGTATAAATCCGCTTGATCGGCAAATTGGAAACCGTGATGGAAAAGCGCTAGAACGTCGGTGGCGTGTTGATCCACAGAAGCACCGTCTCGCCGTCATGGCGGTTCGACCAGGCGTGGTGACGGCGGCTGTTGAAATAGAGGGAATCGCCGGGGTTCAGATCGTGAAACTGATCGGAATCCAGCACGAATTCCACCCGGCCGGAAAGCACATAGACGAATTCCTCGCCCTCGTGCTTGTAGGCACCCTCGCTGGAAGCGCCCGGCTCGAGAACGAAACGATGGCAATCCATCTGGTTGCGGCCCTCGGCCAGCAGTTGCACCGTCAGACCCGGCGTCGTGCGCGGCCATGTCCGCCATTCACCGGCGCGCACCAGCGCCCGCACGTCCGGCTCGTCTTCGCCGGACAGGCTCGAAACTGTCGTCGAAAAATATTCGGCAAGATTATGCAGGACAGCGACAGAAACCCCCTGCGAGGTCCGCTCCAGCGTCGAAAGAACCGAGGCTGCGATCCCGACATCGCCAGCCACCTGCTCCAGCGTCTTGCCGGCGGCGTGGCGCAGGCTCCTGAGCTTGCGGCCGACCTGTGATTGCGGGGCTGCATCGCCGGTGGCGGGCTGGCCAGCATCGTCGAGCTCACTCGCCTCCAATTCCAGCGCCTCGCGGATCGCAGCAGGGTTGAGACCGCGTTCGGCGCGAAACCACGAAATCCGCTTCAGCTGGGCAACATCGCCCTCGCTATATTGCCGGTGCCCGGTAACGGACCGGTCCGGCACAACCAGTCCTTGCGTCTCCCAAAGGCGTAAGGTCGATGCTGAGACACCGGCAAGCCGTGCGGCTTCCGCGACCTTGTAGCGTATCTTCATGGCATCACTCATAAGCCGTCCTGTGACATCTTCAAGCCGCCCATGCGCGCTGTTTCTGCCCTGGCACACCAGGCACCAGTGCGTACGCGAGAATCAGCTTGGATAACACCTCTGCCGGCTGGAAACCCATTCCCGGCGCTGCTTCTCAAATCACAAAATTTGATTTGCAAACCTACAGAAAAAATATAGGATTTCCAAGAAATCTGCAACCGAAAACGCTCCACGCAACATCAGGATGATACCCGTGACCAGTTTGACCGATCGCAAGAACGCAGCCATTTCCCGCGGTGTCGGCATGACCACGCAGATCTATGCGGATCGTGCCGAGAATTCCGAAATCTGGGACAAGGAAGGCAATCGTTACATCGATTTCGCCGCCGGTATCGCCGTCGTCAACACCGGCCACCGCCATCCGCGCGTCATCGAAGCCGTCAAGAAGCAGCTCGACCGCTTCACCCACACCTGCCACCAGGTCGTGCCTTACGAAAACTATGTCGAGCTGGCCGAGCGGTTGAATGCCATCCTGCCGGGTGATTTCGCCAAGAAGACGATTTTTGTCACCACGGGTGCGGAAGCAGTCGAGAACGCCGTAAAGATCGCCCGCGCCGCAACCGGCCGTCAGGCTGTCGTCGCTTTCGGCGGCGGCTTTCACGGCCGCACTTTCATGGGCATGGCGCTGACCGGCAAGGTCGTGCCCTACAAGGTCGGCTTCGGCGCCATGCCGGCCGACGTCTTCCATGTGCCCTTCCCGGTCGAACTGCAAGGCGTATCCGCCGACCAGTCGCTGGCTGCCCTGAAGCGCCTTTTTGCCGCCGACGTCGATCCGAACCGGGTCGCCGCCATCATCATCGAGCCTGTGCAAGGCGAAGGCGGCTTCTATCCGGTGCCGACCTCCTTCATCAAGGCGATCCGCGACATCTGCGACCAGCACGGCATCCTCCTGATCGCCGACGAAGTGCAGACCGGCTTTGCCCGCACCGGCAAGCTGTTTGCCATGGAACATCACGGCGTTGCGGCCGACCTCGTGACGATGGCCAAGGGTCTTGGCGGCGGTTTCCCGATTGCCGCCGTGACCGGCCGCGCCGAGGTCATGGACGCTCCGGGCCCTGGCGGCCTCGGCGGCACCTATGCCGGTAACCCGATAGGCGTTGCCGCTGCCCATGCCGTTCTCGACATCATCGAAGACGAGAAGCTGTGCGAGCGCGCCGAGCAACTCGGCGGCCGCCTGAAACAGCGCCTCGCTGCCATTGCCGAGCAGGTCCCGGAAATCGTCGATATTCGTGGTCCGGGCTTCATGAATGCGGTCGAGTTCAACGACGTGAAGACCAATCTGCCAAGCGCCGATTTCGCCAACCGCGTCCGCCTGATCGCACTCGAAAAGGGCCTGATCCTGCTGACCTGCGGCGTGCACGGCAACGTCATCCGCTTCCTCGCGCCGATCACCATTCAGGACAATATCTTCGCCGAAGCGATGGACATTCTGGAAGCCTCGATCCTGGAAGCCCGCACCTGATTTCAGGCGTTGGCATAACATAGTCTATCGGGCAGCGGCGCCACGCTGCCCGATGGACCCGGCTGCCGTTATCGGCTACCGGCATTGTTCCCGCGACGAAACATGCCGCCCTGCGTCGCTGCGCAGACTGCCAGAAAGGATCCTCCGATGATCTTTACCGAGACCTTGATCGCCCATGTCAGGGATCCGCATCTGCTCGGCCTGGTGAACGCGCCGTGGGCGCCTGCGGCAAAGACCTTCGATGTCCACAATCCGTCGAACGGCGCCCTGCTCGCCACCCTGCCGGATATGGGTGTCGTGGAAACCCGCACGGCGATCGATGATGCCTATGCGGCGCAATTTCCGTGGGCCGAGCGCCCCGCCGGCGATCGCAGCACCATCCTGCGCCGCTGGCACGATCTGGTCAGTGCCCATATAGACGATCTCGCCGCGATCCTGACTGCCGAGATGGGCAAGCCGCTCAACGAAGCCCGCTCCGAAGTCCAGCACGCTGCCGCCTATATCGAATGGTATGCGGAGGAGGCCAAGCGCGTCTACGGCGAAACCATTCCTGCGCCTTCGACCGACCGCCGCATGATGGTGATCAAGCAGCCGGTCGGCGTGGTCGGCACGATCACCCCCTGGAATTTCCCGGCATCGATGGTCGCGCGCAAGATCGCACCGGCGCTGGCGGTCGGCTGCACGATCATTCTCAAGCCTGCCGAACAGACGCCGCTGGTGGCTTTGGCCATGCACGCGCTGGCTATCCGCGCGGGCTTTCCCAAGGGCGTCTTCAACCTCGTGCTGGCCTCAGAAGGCGATGCGATCGGCCGCGAGCTCTGCACCAATTCGAGGGTGCGAAAAATCAGCTTCACCGGCTCCACCGAAGTCGGCCGCATCCTGATGCGCCAATGTTCCGACCAGATCAAGAAAATCAGCCTCGAACTCGGCGGCAGCGCACCGTTCATCGTCTTTGACGATGCCGATATCGACGCGGCCGTCGATGGCGCCATCCAGGCCAAATTCCGCAATGCCGGCCAGACCTGCACCTCGGCCAACCGCATTTATGTGCAGAGCCGGGTCCATGACGAATTCACCACCAAGCTGGCTGCCGAAGTCGCCAAATTGAAGGTGGGCGACGGCTTTTCCAAGGGCGTCACCATCGGTCCGCTGATCGATAGCCGGGCAATCGAGAAGGTCGAAGCCCATGTCAACGACGCGATCGGCAAGGGCGCAAAGCTTCTCTGCGGCGGCAAGCGCGTCTCCGGCGCCTTTTTCGAACCAACCCTGCTATCCAATGTCGGCAAGGGCATGCTGGTCGCCTGCGACGAAACCTTCGGCCCCGTTGCCCCGATCATCCGCTTCGAAACGATGGAAGACGTCATCCTGCAGGCCAACGACACGATCTATGGCCTTGCCGCCTATTTCTACGCGACCGAACTGAAAAAAGTCTGGCGGGTCGCCGAAGCACTGGAATACGGCATGATCGGCATCAATACCGGCCGTATGTCGTCCGAAGCCGCCCCCTTCGGCGGCCTCAAACAGTCCGGCATCGGCCGCGAAGGCTCCCGCCACGGCGCCGAGGATTATCTGGAGATGAAATATCTCTGCATGGGGAATATTTGAGGCGGCGGCTATTCGGAATCGTTATCATCCCACGGGCGCCGTTTACCACTAAACGATCACTGTTTGAATGCTTCGGGCTTCATCCCGATCTCGGCCAGCACCTCATGCGTATGCTCCCCAAGCCTCGGCGCACCGCGCTCAAGGGCAAGTTCGGCATCTGAAAACTGAATGGGCGTCCGCACGCCCGGCGCCGTCCCCGATGCCGATCCAGTATGGGGCGTATCGACCCGCATTTCGCGGTGAATGATCTGCGGGTCGGAGAACACATCTGCCACCGTGTTGATCGGTCCACCGGGCACGCCAGCTGCCTCCAGCATGGCAAGCAACATATCCCGGCTATAGATCACCGTCCGCGCCGCCAGTTCCGGCGTCAGCGTGTCGCGATGTTTAACCCGGCCCGCATTGGTCAGGTAACGCGGATCTGTCGCCAGGCTATCGAGCCCCAGCAGCGTGCAGAACTTGACGAACTGCCGGTCATTGCCGACGGCGACGATCAGATGGCCGTCGGAGACCGGAAACACCTGGTAGGGCGCAATATTGGGATGCGCATTGCCGAGACGGCGCGGCGATTGACCGGAAACGAGGAAGTTCAGCGCCTGATTGGCAAGCACCCCGGTCATGCTGTCGAACAAAGCCATGTCGACCTGCTGGCCGGCGCCTGTCCGCTCGCGCATGTGGAGTGCCGCCTGGATGGCGATGACGCCGTAGAGCCCAGTAAAGATATCGGCAAAGGCGACGCCGATCTTCTGCGGCTCGCCTTCCGGTTCGCCCGTCAAGTCCATGATGCCGCTCATGCCCTGGATGATATAGTCGTAACCGGCGCGATGGGCGTAGGGCCCATCCTGGCCAAAGCCGGTGACCGAGCAATAGATCAGCCGCGGATTGACCTTTTTCAGGCTTTCATAATCCAGCCCGTATTTCGCCAGCCCGCCAACTTTGAAGTTTTCCAACAGCACGTCTGACTGCGCCGCCAGCCGCCGCACGGCCTCCTGCCCCTCTTCCGTCGTGAAATCGAGAATAACCGAGCGCTTTCCCCGGTTGCAGGCGTGAAAATAGGCGGCATCCAGATGACCGCCGGTCTCGCTCTCGATAAAGGGAGGCCCCCAGGTGCGGGTATCGTCTCCCGCCGGGCTTTCCACCTTGATGACATCGGCGCCGAGATCGGCCAGCGTCTGGCCGATCCATGGTCCCGCCAGGATGCGGGCAAGCTCGAGAACCTTCAGGCCCTTCAGCGGCGTTTCCATGCCGGCGCTCAGAAGAAGGCCTGCAGCCCGGTCTGGGCGCGGCCGAGGATCAGGGCGTGCACGTCATGGGTGCCCTCATAGGTGTTCACCGTTTCCAGGTTCACCATATGCCGCATCACCTGATAATCCTCGGAAATGCCGTTGCCGCCATGCATGTCGCGGGCGGCGCGGGCGATATCCAGCGCCTTGCCGCAATTGTTGCGCTTGACGATCGAGATCATCTCCGGCGCCATCCGGCCTGCATCCATCAGCTGACCGACGCGCAGTGATGCCTGCAGACCAAGAGTGATTTCCGTCTGCATGTCGGCAAGTTTCTTCTGGAACAGCTGCGTCTGCGCCAGCGGACGGCCGAACTGCTTGCGGTCGAGCCCGTATTGGCGGGCCGCATGCCAGCAGAACTCCGCCGAACCGAGCACGCCCCAGGAAATGCCGTAGCGGGCGCGGTTGAGGCAGCCGAACGGACCTTTCAGGCCCTCGACATTCGGCAGCAATGCATCTTCGCCGACTTCGACATTGTCCATGACGATTTCACCGGTGATCGAGGCGCGCAGCGACAGCTTGCCGCCGATCTTCGGGGCAGAGAGACCCTTCATGCCCTTTTCCAGCACGAAGCCGCGAATGGCATTGCCATGCGCCTCGGATTTCGCCCAAACGACGAAGACATCGGCAATCGGTGCGTTGGAAATCCACATCTTCGAGCCCGTCAACCGGTAGCCGCCATCGGTCTTCACCGCCCGCGTCTTCATGCCGCCCGGATCGGAGCCGGCATCCGGCTCGGTCAGGCCGAAGCAGCCGATCCATTCGCCACTGATCAGCTTCGGCAGGTATTTCTGGCGCTGTTCTTCCGAGCCATAGGCGTGGATCGGGTAGATGACGAGGGAAGACTGCACGCTCATCATCGAGCGGTAACCCGAGTCAACACGCTCGACCTCGCGGGCAACCAGGCCATAGGCCACATAGGACGCGCCGACGCCACCATAGGTATCCGGCACGGTTACGCCGAGCAGACCGAGTTCACCCATTTCGCGGAAGATCGAGGGATCCGTCGTCTCGTTGCGGTAGGCATCGATGACACGCGGCTGCAGCTTGTCCTGCGCATAGGCGCGGGCCGTGTCGCGGATCATCCGCTCGTCTTCAGAAAGCTGATCCTCCAGCAGAAATGCGTCGTCCCACTGGAATTCCTGTCTTGAAGCCATGGCGTCCTCCCGTCACTTTCCTTCTTGTATCCGTTATGGCAAGCCGGGCAGGGCGATACAAACGAAAATGCGGCACTGCCTCATGCGCTGCGGGAATGGCGGCATGAAACACATTGCAGCCACAGGACAAGGAAACGGCATGGCTCACCTCGACAGGACACGCGCATCGCAGTTGATGGAAACCGCCGGTCTCGACGCGCTGCTGCTGCTTTCGCCGGAGAGTTTTACCTACGCGACGGGTGCGCCCGCCGGGGTTGCCACCATGTGGCGGCGTGCCGGTGCCGTGGCGGCCATCGTCCCTGCCGACCCCGCCCTTCCACAAGCAGCCGTTGTTACAGACCTGTTCGAGGCAGCCTTCCGCGCATCGAGCGCGATCACCGATATCCGCATCAACCCGATCTGGGTCGAGACCGGCGATATCCGGGGCATGGACGCACGGCCGCCGGAAGAGTTGATCAACGCAGCCTGGGAAAGACAGCGCCGTCCCGCAGGGTTTCAGCGCCCCGAGACTTTTGACGCCAACATGGGTTTCCAGCTGGCGGCAGCGCTTCTTGCGGAGAAGGGCCTTGACGAAGGCCGTATCGGCATCGAGTTCGATGGCCTTTCCGTCGCGGATTTCCGGCTGCTGTCCGCCGCATTGCCGCAGGCCGAACTTGTCGATGCCTCCGATCTGGTCCGGCGACTGAAAATGATAAAATCGCCAACAGAGATCGGCCATCTGCGCATGGCCGTCGAACTGGCCGAGGCCGGGATCGTCGCTCTGCGCGAAACCATCGATATCGGCATCAGCCGCGATGAGTTGGCAAGCGCCTGGGAAAAGGGCGCTCGGGCCGAAGCCGCGCGGCGCGGCGTCCAGAATCTCACCGGACTCTGGGAATATGTCTCCGTCGGCCAGAACCCGTGGACCAAGGGTGGCGTAGTCGAACGTGGCGACCTGATCAAGGTCGATGTCGGCTGCTTGATTGCCGGCTATACATCCGATACCGGCCGCACCTTCGTCTGCGGCGCGCCGTCTGCGCTTCAGGCCCGGTTGTTCGATGCCCTGCAAACGGCGTATGACGCGGGCCTGCCACTGCTGCAGCCGGGCATCGCCATGAGCGAGGTGCACCGGGTGACGACCGAGGCGATGGGCAAGGCGGGTTTCCCCGGCTACACGCGCGGTCATTTCGGCCATGGGCTAGGCGCTGGCCTTGGCAGCGAGGAATGGCCGTTCCTGTCGCGGCAATCGGATGTGATCATCGAGCCCGGCATGGTGCTGGCCTTCGAGACGCCCTGGTATGTCGATGGCGCCGGCGGCATGATCATCGAAAACCAGTTGCTCGTCACTGCGGATGGCCACGAGATCATGAACCGGCTACCCTCCGTCCTCGTCTCCCTCTGATCGCGGCTCGCCATGCCTGACAATCGCCTCGAACGCTTTGCCCATAATCTCGACTGGAACCTGCTGCGAACCTTCGTGGTGGTGGTCGAGCAGGGCAGCATCACGGCGGCGGCCAACCGTCTTCTGTTGCAGCAACCGGCGGTCAGCATGGCGCTGAAACGGCTGGAACAGACCGTCGGCCAGAAGCTGATCGACCGCCGCCCGGGCCGTTTCGACCTGACGGAAGCCGGCGAGAAGCTGCACCGCCAATGCCGCGATATCTTCGCAGCGGTCGTGCGCCTACCGAATGCGCTGGAAACCGCAGGCGACGACGTGACCGGCCATGTCAGCATTCATTCGGTCAGTCACGCGCATAATCCGGCCTGGGATCGCAAGCTCGAAAGCTTCTTTCAGCTCTATCCGAAGGTAACGCTCAGCATCACGGTTGAAACCACCGTCAGCGTCATCAGCGCGGTCGAGCGCAACATCGCCACCATCGGCCTGTGCGACGGCAATATCCCCGAAGCATTGAGCAAGGCCTTCCATATCCGCGAGCAATACGGGCTCTATTGCGGCCGGGGCCACCGGCTGTTCGGCGCAAAGACGGCGGCCTTGAACGACCTGCGCGGCGATCCCTACATCGCCTTCATCGCCGATGTTCTCGGCGGCCAGCACATGAATGCCATCACTGCCGTGCGTGCCATGGGCTCCTTCGGCCAGCAGGTCCGGGCCGTCTCCTGCAATGTCGAGGAGGTGCTGCGCCTGATATCAGCCAATATCGGCATCGGCATGGTGCCGGATCATCTGGCCGCACCGGGCCTTGCCGCCGGCGACCTCTGGCAATTGCCGCCCTATGATCTGCTGCCAACCACGGATGTGTTTCGCATCACCAATCCCAATGCGATCCTCAACCCCGCCGAAGCCGCCTTCCTGCGCCATGTCGCGGAGACCGAGCCGCTTGATCACAGCGTGGGGCATCAATCTGCCTGATAGTCAGCTTCGCCACTATAAATTTGAACATCGAGCCTGCCACCGTTACGGTCCGGCGGCGCGAGGGAGATCGCAGATACTGTAAGGGGCGGTGAGTAATATGCAGACATTCGACGTGGCAATCATCGGCGGCGGCATCGCCGCCCTTTCGCTTGCCTATTTCCTCAGCCCCCATCGCTCCGTCGTCGTGCTCGAACGGGAAACAGCGCTCGGCTATCACAGCACCGGCCGCTCCGCCGCCGAATTCGTCCTGCGGTATAATGCGCCAGAGGTCTGCGCGCTTGCCGCGATCGCCAAGGATTTCTTCGATAGCCCGCCGGACGGATTTTCAGCTATTCCGCTTCTAAAGCAGCGCGGCGGCGTGATGATCGCCAGCGCCGAAAAAGCAGCGCGGCTGGAAGAGGTTTTCCGCGCCGAACTTGCCTTCACACCAGAGCTTGAACCGCTGGACGAGGAGGAAATGCTGGCGCGCGTGCCCATCCTGAAGCCGGGCTACGCCGCAGCCGCGTTCTACGATCCCAACTTCTGGGATATTGAAGTCGAAAGCCTGATGCAGGGTTATGTGAAGGGCTCCCGCCGCAACGGCGCAGACATCCGCGAACACCACGCCGTTCTGTCCGCCAGCCATGATGGCCACGGCTGGACCATCGAGACATCAACCGGTCCCGTCCGTGCCAGGACCGTGGTCAATGCCGCCGGTGGATGGGCTGATCCAATTGCGGAAATCTTCGGCGTCAAGCCGCTCGGCATCGTCCCGCATCGCCGCACGGCCATTACGGTTGACGTTCCGGAGGGAATCGATATCGCCGATATGCCGGAAATCAACGAAATCGACGAGGATTTCTACATCAAGCCCGACGCCGGCCGGCTGTTCGCAAGCCCCGCCGATGCCACACCCTGCGAACCCGGTGACGTGCAGCCGGAGGAGCTCGATGTCGCCTGGGCGGCACACTATGTGGAGGAGGCAACCACCATCCCGGTCCGCCGCGTCGCCAAGAGCTGGGCCGGAATGCGCAGCTTCTCGCCGGACAAACTACCCGTCATCGGCTTCGCACCCGATCAACCGGATTTCTTCTGGCTGGCGGGCCAGGGTGGTTACGGCATCCTCACCTCACCGGCCCTCGGCGCCTTGGCGGCAAGCCTGTTGACCCGCCAGCCCCATCCGGAAGGGTTTGGCGTACAGGCGCTTGATCCAACCCGATTCAGCCCGCTCAGATTGACGGCCTGATATCACCCGTTGCGCTGTTCCGGCCGGACATCAGCCATTGTCCGTCGCCCGAATGCGGCAGCACGAGCTATGTCCGAGCGGAAACGCGCCATTTCCTCATGCTTGCGCCCCTCATCCGGAATACGCAGGAGATAGGCGGGATGCACGGTGACAAGCAGCGACTGCCCCGCGCCGAGTTGCAGCATCTCGCCGCGCAGATCCGAAAGCCGTTGCCGGCTGTCGGTCAGCGCCATCAGCGCGGTTGATCCCATCGCCACTACCAGCTTCGGCTTGACCAGGGCCAGTTCCCGCGTCAGCCACCATTTGCAGTGCTGCACCTCGCCGGCATTCGGCTTCTTATGGATACGGCGCTTGCCGCGCGGTTCATATTTGAAATGCTTGACTGCATTGGTGACATAGGTGTCCTTGCGATCCAGCCCTGCTTGCTGAGCAACTGTGTTAAACACCGCGCCCGCCGGGCCGACGAAAGGCCTGCCGGCCAGATCTTCCTGATCGCCCGGCTGCTCGCCGACGATCATGATCCTGGCATCCTGCGGCCCCTCGCCAAAGACAGTCTGCGTCGCACTGCAATGCAGGGCGCAACGGGTGCAATGCCGTGCCTCCTCGCGAAGCTCCTCGAGCGTTCCTGCCGGCGGCTGGACAATCTCCGGCTCGGCCTGGGCAATGGCCTGCAGCCGCTGGTGAAACAACGGCGCCTCGCTGGCAGCCCGCTCGGCCATGGCGATGACGCTCGCCTCGGCACCGGCAATCAGGCCCGGTATGAGCTCCGCCTCCGGCAGGTTTTTCCAGTATTTCTTCGGCATCTCCGTCATCATCATCTTCACCTTCAGACGGGCCGGATTGAAGATGTGCGAAAAATAGGTGCGCCACAGCAAATCGGTGCTGTCTGACAGCATCGGATTTTCCGCCGGTTCGGTTGAAACCGACAGGACTTCGCCATCCCAGGCCGCCGTTCCCTTGGGCGTGGCGATGATCCAGTCCATGTCGGTAAACCGGCGCTGGAAGAACGGCGCCACCCGGGCGACGATGTGATGATCGGGCTCGAACCAGGCCAGAAAGCGCCGTCGCGCATGACCCTGCTCGATATCGAACTCCTTGAACCGGACGAAAGCCGTCATCTTGTGGCAATCGCGCCGCACGGATTTTTCCATCGCACACAACTGCGCCACATCCGCATCCGAGAGCACTTCCAAAAGCGTGCGCTCTTCCTGCAGCCGGAAGAGAACCCGGTAGAGAAGCTGGAAGCGCAAGGGATCGCTGTGGCAGATCACGGCCTGCGCCAATGACAGGAAAGCTTTTGGGACAGTCACGGCCGGTACGGTCGCTGCAGTGGCAACAGGCGCCTCCGGCACCCCGGCAGCAGGTCCAAACAGGTCGCCTGCCGCATCGCTCCTGCACCGCCAATCGATCGTGCGCGGCTGCGTGCGGGCAAGAAGCAGCGACCGCGCAGCCTCCCGCCACTCGGTCAGATCTCCCCGCCCCTCCAGGAGGACCGTTGCCATCACAAAAGCGCCAGCTGTTCGGGTTTGGGCTCGAACATCGCCCGCAGATCGGAGCGATCGATCAGCCGGTGCGGCGTCCAGCCCTCGGTCACCACGAAGGACTGCACCTTCTTGATCGAGACATGCAGACGTGCCAGGTCCTCCAGCCGTAAACGGCGGTGACGCCGGGCAGAGAGGATGCCGTTGACGGCCTTCGTTCCCAGGCCCGGCACCCGCAGCAGCATCTCGCGTTCGGCCGAGTTGATATTCACCGGAAAGCGATGCCGGTTGACCAGCGCCCAGGCGAGTTTCGGATCGAGCTTCAGGTCCAGCATGCCGTCCGGCTGATTTTCGGTGATTTCCTCGATGCCGAACCCATAGAACCGGTAGAGCCAGTCGGCTTGGTACAGCCGGTGCTCGCGCATCAAAGGAGGCTTGATCAAGGGCAGGTTTTTCGACGCATCGGGAATCGGGCTGAACGCGGAGTAATATACCCGGCGCAGGCCATAGCTGCCATAGAGTCGCGCGCTGGTGCCGAGGATGACCTTGTCATTGGCCTGATCGGCTCCGACGATCATCTGCGTGCTCTGGCCGGCGGGTACGAAGCGCTTGCGCCGCTTGGTCTGCAGCGTCGGATCATTGGCAGCCTCGATCTTCAGCCTCAGTTCGCCCATCGACTTGCGGATATTGGCCGGCCGCTTTTCCGGCGCAAGCCGGGTCAGGCCCGTATCGGTCGGCAGCTCGATATTGATCGACAGGCGATCGGCATAGAGCCCCGCCTGTTCGATCAGCAGCGGCGAAGCCTCTGGAATGGATTTCAGATGGATATAACCGCCGAAATTATGGGTGACGCGCAATTCCCGGGCGATGCGGACCATTTCCTCCATCGTGTAATCCGACGAGCGGATGATCCCGGACGAAAGGAACAGGCCTTCGATATAATTGCGCCGGTAGAATTCCAGCGTCAGCCAGACGACTTCTTCGACGCTGAACCGCGCCCGCTCGACATTGCTGGACGAGCGGTTGATGCAATAGGCGCAGTCGTAGATGCAGAAATTCGTCATCAGGATCTTGAGCAGCGAAATGCAGCGTCCGTCCGGCGCATAGGCGTGGCAAATGCCGGACCCTTCCGTCGATCCCAGCCCGCCGGACTTCGACGAGTCCCGCTTCACTGTTCCGCTTGAGGCGCAGGAAGCATCGTATTTGGCGGCATCGGACAGGATGGCCAACCGTTCGTTCAGCGATTTTTTCATGGTTGTTCATGATACGTTCTTATGCGCCCTTGGTCAATGCGAGAAAAAACCGAAAGATCGGAACGATTGCCGAAGGCGTCCGTTGTAAGCGCGAACCCTCCCCAAGCTTGCACAAGGAGATGGCGCAATGCCGTTCATCGACAAATCGAAAATCCTCATTCTCGCCACCCATGGCTACGAACGTTCGGAACTGCGCGTGCCGCTCGACGAGCTGAAAAAGCGCGGCGCCGACGTCCAGATCGCTTCGATCGGCACGGATCCGATCAAGAGCTGGAACGAGAAGGACTGGGGCGACACGGTCAATGTCGATCTCCTCGCCAAGGACGTGAAGATTGAAGATTTCGACGCCCTGATCCTGCCCGGTGGCCAGATGAACCCGGACATTCTGCGCCATGACGAGGCTGCCATGCGCGTCGTCAAGGAGTTCGTCGCATCCGGCAAGATCGTTGCCGCCATCTGCCATGCCCCCTGGTTGCTGATCGAGGCCGACGCCGTGCGCGGCCGCAAGATGACTTCCTACATCTCGATCAAGACCGACATGACAAATGCCGGTGCCATCTGGTCGAACGAGCCCGTCGTCACTGACCAGGGCATTGTCACCTCCCGCAATCCGGACGACCTCGACGCGTTTGTCAAAAAGATCGTCGAGGAAATTGAAGAAGGCCGCCACGAGCGCCGCGCCGCCTGATCCCCAATCGATAAAGGAAAGACAATGGCTGATATATCGAAGACGAAAACCGATCCGCTACAGCAGCTGTGGGATGTGCTTGACGATGTCCATGCCGGCATGCTGGGCGTCGAAGGATCCGGTCAGCATATGCAACCGATGGCGCCGTTCGTCGAGAAGGAAAGCAATTCGATCTGGTTTTTCACCCGCACCGACAGCGATCTGATCCAGGCTGCGCGGACCGGAGACCGGGCGCATTTCTGCGTCATCAGCAAGGATCATGATTACCATGCGTGCCTTGCCGGTGCGATCGACGAGGTCAAATCCCGCAACCATATCGACAAATATTGGTCGGCGCCGGTGGCCGCCTGGTTCGAAGGCGGCAAGGACGATCCGTCGCTGACCATGCTGCAGCTGAAGCTTGACGATGTTGCTATCTGGGCTTCGACCAACAGCACGCTGAAATTCGGCTGGGAAATTGCCAAGGCCAACCTGACCGGCAAGGAGCCGGAACTCGGCTATCACACGCAGATCTCTCTGCCGCACTGACCTTCGCCCGCACTGACCCTCAATCGTGCGGATGAAGCGCCTCGCCCGGGTCCCCTCGGGCGGGGCATTTTAGTCTAGGGATACCCGGCCATAACGGCCATTGCTGTAGACCAGCGAGTGTCCGTCACCCGCGACGATGGAAACGACACGGCCCAGAATGATCGCATGGCTGTGGCGTTCGATGATCTCATCGACTTCGCAATCGATCCCGGCCAACGCGCCGCGCAGAACCGAAGCCCCGCTCGCCAGCGTAAACCATTCGGCCCCGTCATAGCGCTCGATCCCCTTTAAACCGCCCTTGCCGGCAAAGCGGTCGGCGATGTCCTGCTGCTCGGCGCTGAGGATATTGACGCAGAAATGCCCATAGCGGCGGATGATCGGCCAGCTCGATGAACTGCGGTTGATATTGACGATCATTGTCGGCGGATCGACGGACAGCGCAGTGGCCGAGGTCACGGTCGCGCCGGTGCGCTCGTCGCCGACGCCGGCGGTGATCACGGAGACACCGCCCGACATCCGCCGCATGGCCGATTTCAAGGCATCCTCATCCGCCACATGGGAAAAGGCCTGCTCCTGGCGCGGGGCGATCCGCTCCAGCGAATTTCTCAAAGCGACATTCATGCGGGTCCACTCTTTTGCCGTCTCATTCATGGTCATGGATTTACGCACGAAAGACGACCCTGTCTCAAGCAAAGAATGCCCGCCACCGCCGGTGAAGCTGGATCGGTTTTTCAATCATCATAAAATTTATAGATTATATTATTTTACGAAAACCAGGGTTTTCTGCGACGGTAGGATGATGCCGAAGCGCAGCAATGAACAATAAGACAGTAATTTTATGGACTATTGACAGGGCGTGCAATTGTGTCAGGATTGTGTTGACGACCGTTAACGGATCCAGGGAAACAGCGGAGAACGGAATGTTTTATCACGGCGGAATGACCCTCGGCTACCTGACGCCTCCGGCGAAAAAGGAAAAAGCCATCCGTGTCGAAATGCCGGTTCGCCAGAGCCGTGAAGAGCAGACCGAATTCGAGCAGGAGCGCGATCAGGAATTGAGTCGCGCGTTTCTGACACCTTGGCACCTGTTCTACTGATCGGTCGGTCCAGCTGATCTATTCCGCCGCAGCCGCACTCCGGCCATGGGTGGCAATGCTGGAATACATGCCCGTGGTGCGGAATTCCGTCGGGCTGGCGCCAAAATAGCGGCGGAACACCTTTGCAAAATAGTTCGAATCCTCGAAACCCGACATCACAGCCACTTCCTTAACCGACAGATGCGCGGCCTTGGTCAAAAGCTTGGTGGCGCGTTGCAGCCGCTTGCGCAGTACGAATTCCGCCGGCGGCATGCCTTCGCTGGCTGCAAACACCCGCGAAAAATGCGCCCGGCTGAGACCGGAGACATCGGCCAGTTTCTCGACTGGCAGCGGATGCTGCAAATTGGCCATGATATGGTCGATGACATGCTGCATCGTCCGGTATTCCTGGCTGAAAACCGGATGCGAGCCGAAAACATCGTCGTACAGCACCATCGCCGATTCGTAGGCGATGGCCGAGGCACTGCCCGGTGCATCGGCACCGCCAGAAATCAAACGCAAGCTGCAATCGGCAAGGCGCTCGATCGTCTCCGGTTTCAGGTTGAGGATCGGCCCGGTCGTCGCCAGAATGGCCTTGTTGACGCGGAGCGCCTCCTCGCCATTCATGGAAATCCAGAAGAACTCCCAGCGGCCGTCCTGCTCCAGCCAGTAGCGGTGATTGTGCGGCACCAGCACCAGCAGGGTCTCGCCTTCGCGCACGCGGTAGGTACGGTTCTCATATCGCAGGTTTCCGGCTCCGCCAATCGTATGCTGCAGCACGGTAAACGGTGTCTGGCCGCGCTTGCGCCCATCCCAGTCATAGGTTGAATCAGTGCGAATTTCGTAACCCGTGCTGGTCGGCATCGCGTGCAGGCTGTGGCGTCCACGCGGCAACGAAACCGTCCGCATCACCGGTCCATTCTCGATCAGTCGTTTCAGCATAGAATTACCCATGAAAGCACAATACCTCTCTGGCGGCACCTTTCATTATACGCATAATGCCCCTCAACAAAGCAAGATGCCCTTCAACAAGGCGAAATGAACCCGTTAGAGTGGTATCGGCAGGGAGACTTGGCAGGCAACATGCGCCAGAGGCGCCTTGTTTTCCGCGCATGGATTTTACCCACTCCGTTTTTCCGGACCAATTGACCAGCGACGAGGACAGCATGAGCAGCTTCAAGATAGCCATAATCGGCGCCGGCAGCGTCGGCTTCACCAAGAAACTTTTCACCGACATTCTCTGCGTGCCGGAATTCCGCGATGTCGAGTTCGCGCTCACTGATATCAGCGAGCACAATCTCGGCATGATCAAGTCGATCCTCGACAAGATCGTGTCATCCAACAACCTGCCGGCCAAGGTGACAGCCTCGACCGACCGCCGCGAGGCAATCGCCGGTGCGCGCTACATCATCAGTTGCGTGCGTGTCGGCGGACTGGCTGCCTATGCCGACGATATCCGCATTCCTTTGAAATACGGCGTCGACCAATGCGTCGGCGACACGATCTGTGCCGGCGGCATTCTCTATGGCCAGCGCAACATCCCGGTCATCCTCGATTTCTGCAAGGACATCCGCGAGCTGGCCGAGCCCGGCGCGAAATTCCTCAACTATGCAAACCCGATGGCGATGAACACTTGGGCGGCGATCGAATATGGCAAGGTCGATACGATCGGCCTCTGCCACGGCGTCCAGCACGGCGCCGAACAGATCGCCGAAATCCTCGGCGCCAAGGATGGCGAACTGGATTACGTCTGCTCCGGCATCAACCACCAGACTTGGTTTACCGATGTCCGCGTCAAGGGCCGCAGGATCGGCAAGGATGAGCTGGTTGCAGCCTTTGAGGCGCACCCGGTCTTCTCGCAGCAGGAAAAGCTGCGTATCGACGTCTTGAAGCGTTTCGGCGTCTATTCCACCGAGAGCAACGGCCATCTGTCGGAATACCTGCCCTGGTACCGCAAGCGGCCGGAGGAAATTACCCGCTGGATCGATATGTCCGACTGGATCCACGGCGAAACCGGCGGTTATCTGCGCCATTCGACCGAAACCCGCAACTGGTTCGAGACAGAATATCCGCAGTTCCTGGAAGACGCAGGCAAACCGATCGATCCGGCCCGCCGTTCCAACGAGCATGCCAGCCATATTCTCGAAGCGTTGGAAACCGGGCGTGTCTACCGCGGCCATTTCAACGTCAAGAACAATGGCGTCATCACCAACCTGCCGTCCGACGCGATCATCGAGAGCCCTGGCTTCGTCGATCGCTTCGGCATCAACATGGTCGCCGGCATCACGCTGCCGGAAGCCTGCGCCGCCACCTGCATGTCCTCGATCAATGTCCAGCGCATGTCCGTTCACGCCGCCATCTCCGGTGACATCGATCTCTTGAAGCTGGCCGTGCTGCACGATCCGCTGGTCGGCGCCATCTGCACGCCGGAAGAGGTCTGGCAGATGGTCGATGAAATGGTTATCGCCCAGGCCGAGTGGCTGCCGCAATACGCCCACGCCGTACCGGCCGCCAAGGAGCGCCTGGCCAAGGGAACCGTCAAGACCCGCGACTGGAAGGGCGTTGCCCGCCGCGAGGTCCGCTCGATCGATGAGCTGCGCGCCGAGAAGGAAGCAACGAAGCTTAAAGCTGCAAGCTGAGCTGCAGCGCCAAACGCGTAAGGCCCGTTTTCCTGAGGAGGAGGCAGGTCTGGGAGTGGGCGATCCGTCGCCCGCTCTCTTCCGGCAGACGGCATGATGCTGTTCCGCCGGGTGCTTTTAGGAGGAGAGCCGCCCATACCGGGCCGGCCTGAAGCATGAGGGAGAAACAACGACAATGAACAGCTTTCGCCATCTGAAAACGACCAGCGCGCTGCTTTTGGGCGTGTCGGTATTCGCCGTGACGGCCATGGCTTCCGAGCCGACCGTAGTGCCGGAACAGCCGGCTTTCCCGGCGCAGGGCAAGATCACCTATGTGCCGCGCGATTCCATCCTCGAATACAAGGCGCTGCCCGAATATCACGAGCCCGACTGGGTTACCGAGAAATTCGTCAAGACCGGCAAACTGCCGCCGGTTGCCGAGCGCCTGCCGAAGGAACCGCTGGTGTTCAAGACCGGCAATATGCCGGATGGAGTCGGCGTTTATGGTGACACGATGCGCCATGTCATCGGCGGACGTCCGGAAGGCTGGAACTATTCCGCCGGACAGACGCAAGGCTGGGGCGGCATCGATATCGAAATGTCCGAATGCCTGACGCGCACGGCACCGCTCTATCAGGTCGAGGCCAAGGACGTTGAACCCCTTCCGAACCTGGCGAAGAGCTGGGAATGGTCGGAAGACGGCCACAAGCTGACGATGCACCTGATCGAAGGCGCTAAATGGTCGGATGGCGTTCCCTTTTCCTCCGAAGACGTGATGTTCTACTGGGACGACAACGTCGTCGACCCGAACGTCTCGCCGCTGAATGGCGCAACGCCGGAAACCTTCGGCGAAGGCACGACACTGAAAGCCATCGATGCCAATACCGTCGAATGGACCTTCAAGGACGCCTTCCCCCGCCAATATCTCTATTCCATGGCCTATGGCACGTTCTGCCCGGGTCCGGCCCATATCCTCAAGACCAAGCATCCGAAATACGCCGAGGGCTTCACCTACGACCAGTACAAGAATGGCTTCCCGCCGGAATACCTGAATATTCCGATCATGGGTGCCTGGGTTCCCGTCGAATACCGCCCGGACGACATCATCGTCATGCGCCGCAATCCCTATTATTGGAAAGTAGACGAAGCCGGCAACCAGCTGCCCTATCTCAACGAGCTGCACTATAAGCTCTCGACCTGGGCCGACCGTGACGTGCAGGCGATTGCCGGCTCTGGCGACTTCTCCAATCTCGAACAGCCCGAGAATTTCGTCGAAAGCCTGAAACGCGCGGCGCAGGAAACAGCACCGGCCCGCCTCGCCTTCGGCGCCCGCCTGATCGGCTACAATCTTTATATGAACTTCTCCGGCAACGGCTGGGGCGAACCGGACGAACGCGGCCAGGCCGTACGCGAACTCAACCGCAACGAAGACTTCCGCAAGGCCATCACCATGGCGGTCGATCGCAAGAAGATCGGCGAATCTCTGGTCAAAGGCCCGTTCACCGCGATCTATCCGGGCGGCTTGTCGTCCGGCACCAGCTTCTACGACCGCCAGTCGACCGTCTATTATCCGTTCGATCTGGAAGGCGCCAAGGCGCTGCTCGAAAAGGCCGGCCTGAAAGACACGGACGGCAACGGCTTCGTCAACTATCCGGCAGACAAGCTGGGCGGCAAGGACGTCGAGGTCGTGCTTTTGGTCACCTCCGACTACAATACCGACAAGAACCTCGCCGAGGGGGTCGTCGGCCAGATGGAGCAGCTGGGCATCCGCGTCGTGCTCAACGCGCTCGACGGCAAGCAGCGCGATGCGGCCAACTATGGCGGCCGCTGGGACTGGATGGTGCTGCGCAACGGCGCCGAGCTGTCATCCGTGGTGCAGAACACCCCGCAGCTGGCCGCAACCGGCCCCCGCACCAGCTGGAACCACCGGGTGCCGGAAGGCGGACAGCTTGATCTGATGCCGTTCGAACAGGAGCTTGTCGATATCGTCAACAAGTTCATTGCCTCAAACGACAATGACGAGCGGACGGAGCTGATGAAACAGTACCAGAAGGTCGCCACCACCAATGTCAACTCGGTCGGGCTTACCGAATATCCGGGCGCGCTGATCGTCAACAAGCGCTTCTCGAACATTCCGGTCGGCGCGCCGATCTTCATGTTCAACTGGGCGGAAGACACGATCATCCGCGAGCGAGTGTTCGTCGCCGCCGACAAGCAGGGAGACTACGAACTGTTCCCGCAGCAGCTGCCCGGCAAACCCGGCGAAAAAGGCCCGATGAACTGATCTGCAAACTCGCTCCCCAGGCCGCGCCAAAAGCCCGGCCTGGAGAAATCCCGAAACACACAAGAGAACCTAACAGCCATGTTCCGATTTCTGCTTGTGCGCATCGCGTCAGCCATACCCGTTCTTTTCGTGCTTAGCGTCGTCACCTTCGCGATCATCCAGGCACCGCCGGGCGACTATAGCGACTACATCCGGTCGCAGATGATCAACCAGGGCGGCGCATCCTTCGAGGAAGCCGACGCCCAGGCGCAGGCCTACAAGATCGCCAACGGTCTGGATAAGCCGATGGTCGTCCAGTACGTCAACTGGATCACCGGCATCGTCACCCGCGGCGATTTCGGCCATAGCCTGTTCTACAACAAGCCCGTTTCCGAGGTCGTCGGCGAACGCCTGCCGCGCACGCTGACCTTGGCGCTGGTCTGCCATATCCTCGCCTCCATCATCGGCATCACCTTCGGTATCCTTGCAGCCACCCGGCAATATACCTGGGTCGACAGCCTGCTCTCCGGCATATCCTTCCTCGGCATGACGGTGCCGCGCTTTCTGATGGCGCTGATCATCGTCTACATCATGGTGTTCCATTTCAACGTCACCGAGATCAACAGCTTCCACTCCGCCAAATATGGCGGCGCGCCCTGGTCATGGGACAAATTCGTCGATCTTTTGAAACATGTCTGGCCGGTCATCGCCATCGCCACATTCGGCGGCCTCGCCTACAATATGCGCGTCATGCGCGGCAATCTGCTCGATACGCTGAACGCCCAATATGTCGAGACCGCGCGCGCCAAGGGCCTCTCCGAACGCGCCGTCATCATGCGCCACGCGGTACCGAACGCGCTGCATCCGCTGGTCATGTATCAGGGCGTCGTGCTTCCTTACATGCTGACCGGCGAGATCGAGACCGCGATCATCTTCGCTCTGCCGACCGTCGGCCCGGCCATTGTCGGCTCCATGTGGGTCGGCGACGTCTACGTCACCGCGACCTTCATGCTGGTTCTGTCCGCAACCCTGATCGTCGGCAACATCATCGCCGACATGCTTTTGGCGCTGCTCGATCCGCGCGTCCGTCTGGGCGGAGGAGCGCACGCATGAAAGCCGATGTCCAAACAACCATCGTCGTCCCGGCACCTCCGGCCAGCCATGGCAACGAGACCTATTCGGCGCTGGTCTGGCGCCGCCTGAAACGCTCCTGGACCGGCATGGCAGGCCTCGTCCTCGTCTGCCTCTTGATGCTGATGACGATCTTTGCCGAGTTCTTTTCTCCCGTCGATCCAAAACTCACCGGCGTTGCCTTCGCCCCGCCGCAGACGATCGCAATCACCGATCAGGAGGGCAACCTCGTCTGGCCGCGCGCCTATCAGATCGGCGAAGGCACCGAGCTTGACCCGATCACCTTCCAGCCGATCGTCGGTCCGGATTATGCCAACCCGAAAAATCTCGGTTTCTTCGTCAAGGGTTTTGGCTACCGGCTGCTCGGCCTGATCCCGACCGACCGCCATTTCTTCGGCGCCACAGACGGTACGCCGGTCAATTTCCTCGGCACCGACAAGTTCGGCCGCGATGTCCTGTCGCGCATCTTCTACGGCTCCCGCGTCTCGCTGATGATCGCGCTGACCGTGGTGTTCATCGTCACCGTCGTCGGCACCACGGTCGGCATGGTCTCGGGCTATTTCGGCGGCCGCTTCGATATCTGGATGCAGCGTTTCGTCGAGCTGGTTCTCGCCTTCCCGCAATTGCCGCTTTATCTGGCGCTGACCTCGCTGATCCCGGTGACGGCGCCGACCCACGTCTTCCTTGCCTTCGTCATCTTCGTCATGTCGGCGCTCGGCTGGGCGCAGATGTCGCGCGAGGTGCGCGGCAAGACGCTGGCGCTCGCCCGGATCGAATATGTACGGGCCGCCATGGCGATCGGCGCCACCGATAGGCGCATCATCTTCCAGCACATTTTCCCCAATGTGATGAGCCACGTGATCGTCTCGGTGACGCTGGCAATCCCGAGCGTCGTTCTGCTCGAATCCTTCCTCGGCTTCCTCGGCTTTGCGGTCAAACCGCCGCTGATGTCCTGGGGGCTGATGCTGCAGGATACCGCCACCTATTCCGTCATCGGGTCCTATCCGTGGATCCTTTCCCCCGTGGCCTTCGTGCTGATCACCGTCTTTGCGTTCAATGCGCTGGGCGACGGCCTGCGCGACGCCGTCGACCCATACTGAGGAGACGACCATGGCTCTCGTGGACATCAGCACGCTCGCCCCCGAACAACGGCACGACCATGCCGCATCCGTCGGTGCACCGATCATCGACGCCCGCCACGTCGCCGTCACCTTCAAGGTCGAGGGCGGATCGGTCGATGCGGTGAAGAACGTCTCCTTCCAGCTCTATCGCGGCGAGACCATCGCGGTTGTCGGCGAATCCGGCTCGGGAAAATCGGTAACCGCCCGCACCGTCATGGGCCTGCTCACCAAGCGCGCCTCGGTCTCAGACAAATCGAGCATCGCCTATGACGGCAAGAACGTGCTGAAATTCTCCGACCGCCAGCGCCGTGCACTGCGCGGCAACCGCATCTCGATGATCTTCCAGGAGCCGATGAGCTCGCTCAACCCCGTCTACACGATCGGCGCCCAGATCATCGAAGCGATCCGCGTGCACCAGAAGATGAGCCGCAAACAGGCGATGGAACGCACGCTGGAACTGTTGCGCCAGGTGCAGATCCCGGATCCGGAAGCCCGTCTCAACCAGTATCCGCACCAGCTGTCCGGCGGCCAGCGCCAGCGCATCATGATCGCCATGGCGCTCGCCAACAGCCCCGACGTTCTGATCGCCGACGAGCCGACCACCGCACTCGACGTCACCGTGCAGGCGCAGATCCTCAACCTCATCCGCGACCTGCAGAAGACGCTCGGCATGGCGGTGATCCTGATCACGCATGACCTCACCGTCGTGCGGCAGTTCTCCGACTACGTCTATGTCATGCAGAACGGCGAGGTGAAGGAACACAACACCACATCTGCGCTCTTCCAGAACCCGCAGCATCCCTATACCCGCCACCTGCTCAATTCCGAGCCGAAGGGCATGGCCAACCCGATGCCGGTCGATTCCGCCGCCATCCTCGAAGGCCGCAATGTGCGCGTCTCCTTCATGCTCAAGCACGGTGGCTTCTTCAAGCCGCAGCTGAAGGAGCTGGTCGCGGTCGACAGCCTGTCGATCAAGCTTCACCGCCACGAGACGCTCGGCATTGTCGGCGAATCCGGCTCAGGAAAGACCACCTTCGGCCAGGCGCTGGTAAAATTGCTCACCGCAGACGGCGGCGAAATCCTGTTCGATGGCCAATCGATCGAAAAGAAGACCCGCAACGAAATGCGTCCCTTGCGCTCGCGCATGCAGATCGTTTTCCAGGACCCGTTCTCCTCGCTCAATCCGCGCATGTCGGTCGGCCAGATCATCGAGGAAGGCCTGATCGTCAACAGGCTCGGCGCAACCCGCAACGAGCGTCTGGAGCGGGTGAAGGAAGCGCTGAACAGCGCCGGCCTGCCGAACAACATCCTGTCACGCTTCCCGCACGAATTCTCCGGCGGCCAGCGCCAGCGTATCGCCATTGCCCGTGCGATCGCGCTCGAACCGGAATTCATCCTGCTCGACGAGCCCACCTCGGCGCTCGATCTCTCGGTGCAGGCCCAGATCATCGAGCTGCTGCGCAAGCTGCAGGACGACAAAGGACTGAGCTACCTCTTCATCTCCCACGATCTGAAAGTCGTGCGCGCGCTCTGCCACCGGGTGGTGGTGATGCAGCATGGCAGGATCGTCGAAGAGGGTCCGGTCGCAGACGTGCTTACCCATCCCAAGACCGCCTACACCGAACGGCTCGTCCGCGCCGCCTTCGAAGTAGCCGCTTAAAGCAAAGAGGCCTATCCATGACGAGACAACCCAAGATCACCTTTATCGGCGCGGGCTCGACCGTGTTCATGAAAAACATCATCGGCGACGTGCTGCAGCGCCCGGCGCTGTCGGGCGCCAGGATCGCCCTGATGGACATCAATCCGCAGCGGCTGGAGGAAAGCGAAATCGTCGTCCGCAAGCTGGTTTCGACGCTCAGCGCCAAGGCCACCATCGAGCAGCATTCCAATCAAAGGAAGGCTCTCGAAGGCGCAGATTTCGTCGTCGTTGCCTTCCAGATCGGCGGCTACGAGCCCTGCACGGTCACCGATTTCGAAGTGCCGAAGAAATACGGCCTGCGGCAAACCATTGCCGATACGCTCGGCGTCGGCGGCATCATGCGCGGCCTGCGCACCGTGCCGCATCTCTGGTCGATCTGCGAGGATATGATGCAGGTCTGCCCCGAGGCGATCCTGTTGCAATACGTCAACCCGATGGCGATCAACACCTGGGCGATCGCGGAGAAATATCCGAAGATCAGGCAGGTCGGCTTGTGCCATTCGGTCCAGGGCACGGCAATGGAACTGGCGCTTGATCTCGACATTCCATATGAGGAAATCCGCTATCGCTCGGCCGGCATCAACCACATGGCCTTCTTCCTGAAGTTCGAGCATCGCCAGCCGGACGGCTCCTATCGCGATCTCTATCCCGATCTGCTGCGCGGCTACCGCGAAGGCCGGGCGCCAAAACCGACCTGGAACCCGCGCTGCCCCAACAAGGTGCGCTACGAGATGCTGACCCGGCTTGGCTATTTCGTCACCGAAAGCTCGGAGCATTTTGCCGAATACACGCCGTATTTCATCAAGGAAGGCCGTCCCGACCTAATCGAGAAATTCGGTATCCCACTGGATGAATATCCCAAGCGCTGCATCGAGCAGGTGGAAAAATGGAAGGGTCAGGCCGCCGCCTATCGCTCCGCCGACAAGATCGAGGTCAAGCAATCCAAGGAATACGCCTCCTCGATCATGAACTCGGTGTGGACCGGCGAACCCTCGGTGATCTACGGCAACCAGCGCAACAACGGCTGCATCACCTCGCTGCCGGACAATTGCGCCGTCGAAGTGCCCTGCCTGGTCGATGAAAACGGCATCCAGCCGACCTATATCGGCGCCCTGCCGCCGCAGCTGACGGCGCTGATCCGCACCAATATCAACGTGCAGGAACTGACGGTTGCAGCCATGATGACCGAAAACCGTGAGCATCTCTATCATGCCGCCATGATGGATCCGCATACGGCCGCCGAACTTGATCTCGACCAGATCTGGTCGCTCACCGACGACCTGCTCGCCGCCCACGGCACCTGGATCCCGGAATGGGCCCGCGTGTCGAAGAAGGTCCAGGCCGCGTAACGTCTCTCCCCGTTGCACGGCAAGGAGGCCCCGGAACAACAATTCCGGGGTTTTCCTTTTGCGCCGGGTGTGATCGAAAGGATGACGCACCGCCGACATCAGCAGGAGACAGAGATGCCCGTCAGTTCCGCCATCGAAACGCTTGCCCGCCAGTTGTTGGACGCCGATAGCCAGGGAATCCGGCTGTCTTCCGCATCGCTGACCGAACCCCGCACCTCAGCGGAAGCCTTTGCCGTGCAGCGCGAAACGCTCTCCCTGAACAATTGGTTGACCGCCGGCTACAAGGTGGCGATCCGCCCGGATGGCAGCTCGGTGTCGGCGCCGATGGCGCATATCACCCATGCCAGCGAATCTGGCACCGCAGGCTTTGAGCGCCCCGCAGTCGATGCCTTGGAGGTGGAAATCTGCTTCGTGCTCGGCAAGGATCTCGCCGTCCCCGGCGGTACCCCCTACACCCGCGAAACCTTGCTCGATCATGTCGCCACCATCTCTTCCGGCGTCGAGTTCCTCGGCCACCGCCTGGACGACGGCGGCAAGTCGCCTGCCCTGCTATTCCTCGCCGACCGTCTCGGCAATGCCGGCTATGTCTTGGGCGAAGAACTGCCTGCGACAATGATCGAACCCGGCCAGGCCTATCCACTGACGATCACCATCAACGGCGACACCGTCTTTACCGGCCCCGGCAAACACCCCAACGACGACCCCGTCGCCGCCTTCCTGCTGTTCGCCAACGCCCTGACCGAACCCGTCGCCAAGGGCCGTATCATCACCACCGGCAGCCTCTGCGGCGCCATCCCGACCCCCGCCCGCGCCGCCATCGCCATCAGCGGATTTACGACCCTGACGGTCACGGCCGCATCGACGCGCGAGGGGTGATGCGGCTTTATCTGACGACACCAAAACCCTAATGGCTCTGGGCGGAAACCCTCAGACCAGTTGACTCCAACGGTGCAATCAGCAATAGTTCACCACATGGTGAACTATCAGACCTCACAGATGGACCGCACATTCTCAGCGCTCGCCGACCCCACCCGTCGAGCCATTCTGCTGCGGCTGAACGATGAACCCGGGCTTTCGATAAGCGAGCTGGCCAAGCCGTTTTCGCAAAAGCTTCCAGGCATGATGAAGCATCTGGATGTTTTGGCTGAGGCGGGGTTGATCACACGGGCGAAAACCGGTCGCACGGTCTCGGTGAACCTTTCCGTCGAGCCGATGCAAGCGGCAATGGAATGGCTCAATCGATATGAACGCTTGTGGACGGTGAGCATCGATCGGCTTGCTGCGCTTGTGGAAGAGGAAGGCGGGCAATGACCAAAAATCTTCCAAGTGTAACAATTGTACGCAGAATTAAGGCCCCGCCTGCCAAGGTTTACGCGGCGATCACACAGCCCGAACTCATGTTGCAGTGGTGGGGTCCGGATGCAGGGCCAACGATTGGCGCTGAGGCGGACGTGCGACCGGGAGGCCGCTTTAGCGTGGTATTCCGGCTGCTGAACGGCGATGAGCATAACCCCACCGGGGTCTATCAGGATGTTATTCCAGACAGGAAGCTTGTTTTCACCTGGGAATGGCCTGGGATGCCAGAGCGCGAGTCGCTGGTCACGTTTCTGCTTGAGCCATTTGACGGCGGCACCGAGCTAACCCTGATCCACGAGCAGCTCCCCGACGAAGAAGCGCGCAAAAGTCATGAGGCAGGTTGGAGCGGCCTCCTCGATAAACTGCCAGTTTTTCTTGGAGATGCCAAATGAGCTAGTTGATCCTCACCACCTTCGACTGGGTTCCCGAAATGCCGCGCGGCTATATGCGTGACATAAGAGTGCGCTGGGCCCTGGAAGAGGCCGGGTTGGCCTATCGGGTCGAAAGCGTTCCATTTGACGATCGGACTGCCGAACATTTCGCCTACCAACCGTTCGGTCAGGTACCGTGGCTGACCGATGGAGACATCTCGATCTTCGAGAGCGGCGCGATCCTCCTTCATCTCGGCGAGCGGAGTGACGCGCTGATGCCTGCCGATCCGCACGGTCGCAGCAAGGCTAAGGAATGGCTGTTTGCGGGTCTGAATTCCGTCGAGGCGGCAAGTCTGCCATGGTCCCTGTTTATCTTTTCCGGCAACACCGGTGACACGCCCGTATGGAAGCTATTTGACGGCTTCCTTCACCAGCACCGGCTCATGCACCTGGAGCCGGTGCTGGCGGGATGCGAATGGCTGGCCGGAAGCTTTTCCGTGGCCGACATCCTGATGGCAGATGTGCTACGCCTCGTCGATCGGTTCGATGGACTGGTGAAATATCCCGCCTGTCGCGATTATGTTGCCCGCGCCATAGCCCGCCCGTCGTTTAAAAAGGCACATGCAGACCAGATGGCGCACTTTGCGGCGGCGGATTCAACGCGATAAAACCCTTCGGCGCAGGTAGCATGGCTTGGCTATCATCTAAAACTTGCTTCACGTCCCAACTGCCGCGCGTTTCTGTGCTGTTACGCCACCACCCACAATCAGCATCAGTCTCAAAAAAATTATCCCCGTTTATCCCCGCTCTGAAATCCTGGCGTATGATGATCCTTGTCTCCACCGCCGGAGTGTTTCGCGAGACGGTCGCGGGCAGGTGGGAGCCGGCGCCCTGTGCCAAAGCCGTAACGTGCGGTCAAGGTCAGGGTGATGCGTGCCGGGTGGTTCGTCAATGAGCCTCCTCAGATGTCTCCCCCGGGCTGCCAGGTCCGGTTTGGTTGAGCCATGCAAGCAGGAGAATTCTCTCCTGTGCAGCGAGACAGTGCCGCATTTGAAGGGGCCGGAAGCCTCGAAAAACGCCGAAGGCCACGCAGATGCGGAGCCATTTTATTAAACTACCCCGAGGTTCCGCATTTGCGTGCGCCCTCCGACTGACGCGATCAACCGCCCCGGTTTCCCGGGGGCGGCCGCTGTTGCGTGTTCTTTGATATTTTGGTGAAGCCTCATTGAGGCCATTGTTTGACCCGGTGGTTCCCTCGCACTCCGTCATGCTTGCCCTTGTGGCGGGCATCCAGCCACCGCGCGTCGCGCGGTGAAAGAACTCACCAGCCACACGGATAAAGAATCCCTTGCGCCGCAGACGCGGCGCGCTGGATCCCGGAACACGTCCGGGATGGCGGGGAAACTGGGAGCGCCACTCCGACTAAAAACATCCGGCAGATGCTCGCCGCCTACCGCAACCATTCCGCATAATCCGGCACCAGCAGATGCAGCGGCGGGTCGTCCTCCTCGATGCCGGAAAACCGCGTCACCGCCGGATCCTCGAAGATATTGTCGGTATTGTCGTTGACGGTGGAGACCTCGGCGACGAAGACGTCGGAATGGCAAAACGCTTCGCCGGTCGCATCCATTTCGCCCATCTGCGCAATGTCACCAAGGAACCGGACGGCTCCTTCATCGAATCCGAGCATCTGGCCGGCGACGTCAACATGGTCTCGCTGATCTCGGTTTTGCGCGCAGAGGAGCGTCGGCGCGAGAAGGAAGGCCACAGCGATAGCGTCATCCCGATGCGCCCCGACCACGGACACCTGTTGATCGACGACCAGAAAAAGACGGTCAATCCCGGCTATTCCTGCATCGGCCGCCTCAAGGGCCTTGCCGAACCGCGCGGCGTCATCGCCGCTGTCGATCAATTGATTTAGCGAGAGTGGGGGCGCGAGTTCAGCCTCGCGCCGACAGGCCTGCGCGCCGCGCCAGCAAACGCTCGATTGCCGAAAAGCCATCATAGATCAGCACGGCAAGAGCCCCGACGATCAGGCCGCCCTGCAGAACGAAGGCAATGTTGTTGGACTGCAGCCCGGCAATGATGACTTCACCCAGCGTCTTGGCGGCCACCGTCGAGCCGATCGTCGCCGTGGCGAGACTGATCACCACCGACAGCCGGATGCCGGCCAGGATCACCGGCATGGCCAGCGGCAATTCCACCTTGAAGAGGCGCTGGCGATCCGTCATGCCGGAGCCACGGGCCGCCTCCATCACCGAGGGCGGCAAGGTCGTCAGTCCCGTCAGCGTGTTTTCGAAGATCGGCAGCAAGCCATAGAGAAACAGCGCCACCAGCGTCGGCTTCTCGCCGAATCCGAGGATCGGTACTGCCAGCGCCAATACGGCGACCGGCGGAAATGTCTGCCCGACATTGACCAGGCTACGCGACAAAGGCAGGAATTCCGCCCCGAAAGACCGCGTGACCAGAATGGCCAGCGTCACCGCGACGATGATGGCACCGGTCGTGGCAATGGCGACGGTGCGCAGATGCAGCAGCGTCAGCGTCAGCAGGCTGCCCTGATTGTAGATCGCCGGCGCATTCTCCTGCACCAACGGTTTCAACAGCGGATCAAACCAGCCGGGCGCCAGGAGAAAGGCGATCAGGACAACCAGCAGCGCCGCGCGCAGGAGATGCGGGATCCAGGCCTTCATTGCGGTTTCGCTGCACGCCTGGTCAGCCCCTCCAAGGTTACCTTACCGACAATCGTGCCGTCGGCAGCGGCGACCGGCAAGGCTGCCCGGCCGGTCCACAGCAGTTCGGAGAGCGCATCGCGCTGGCTCACCGTTTCCACCAATGGTTTTCCATCCGCCGTTCCCGGCTCGACGGCGTCGCCTGCGGTTTCGATCGACAGCAGCCGGAACGGCCGCTCGCTGGTACCGATCAGCGTCTGGACGAACTCGGTTGCCGGATCTTTCACCAGTTCGGCGGGCTTACCATATTGAACAAGCGCGCCCTTATCCATCACGGCGATCTTGTGGGCGAGGTGAAACGCCTCGTCCATGTCATGCGTGACCAGTACGATCGTCGTGCCCAACAGCCGCTGGATAGCCAGCAGGTCCGCCTGTGCCTTTGCCCGGATGATCGGATCGAGCGCACCGAAGGGCTCGTCCATCAAAAGCACGTTCGGTTCGGCCGCCAAGGCCCGCGCGACGCCGACGCGTTGCTGCTGGCCGCCGGAAAGTTCATGCGGAAACCGCGCCGAAAACGCGGCAGGATCAAGCTGAAACAGCGTCAGCAGTTCTGCCACCTTGGCATCGATCCGCGCCTTGTCCCAGCCGAGCAGCACCGGCACGGTGGCGATGTTCTGCGCGACGGTGCGATGCGGAAACAGCCCGTGTCCCTGGATAGCGTAGCCGATCCGGCGGCGCAGTTCGAAACCCGGCATCGAGCGATTATCCTCACCATCCAGACGGATCGTTCCGGCCGTCGGCTCGACCAGCCGGTTGATCATCCGCAGCAGCGTCGTCTTGCCTGAGCCGGACGTGCCGACAATGACCGTCACCGTGCGTGGCTCGATCATCATCGACACATTGTTGACGACCGTGCTGTCGTCATAGCGCTTGGTGATCCCGTTGATTTCGATCATGCGGCCCTGCTTGTTTCTCGCTGAGGAGCGTTCATTTCAATCAGCGCATCGAGCACGATTGCCGCTGCGAAGGCCAGCACGACCGTCGGCACTGCCCCAAGCAGCACCAGGTCCATCGCCGTCTGGCCGATACCCTGGAACACGAAGACGCCGAAACCGCCGCCGCCGATCAGCGCTGCAATCGTCGCAAGGCCGATATTCTGCACCAGCACGATGCGGATACCGGTGAGAATGACCGGCATTGCCAGCGGAAACTCGATCCCGAACAGCCGCTGCCGATCCGTCATGCCGATGCCGCGCGCAGCCTCGTTGGTCTCGCGCGGCACGCCCGCAAGGCCAACCACGGTATTGGCGACCACCGGCAGCAGTGAATAGAGAAACAGCGCGACGAAGGCGGGGGCGGCACCGATACCGCGAATGCCGATGGCGGCGGCCCCCGGCACATTGACGGCGATCCAGCCAAGCGGTGCGATGAGAATGCCGAACAGCGCAATCGACGGTATCGTCTGGATCAGATTCAGCGTGTTGAGCACGCCAGCCCGCAAAGGCGCCACCCGGTGGCAGAGGATGCCGAGCGGCAGCCCGACCAGAACCGAGGCAAACAGCGATCCAAGCGCCAGCGTCACATGTCTCCCGGCCTCCAGCCAGAACACATCGGCCCGGCCCGAATATTCCTTGAGAATCGACAGCCCGTCCCACAGCCCCGACATCAGGACCACTGCTGCACCACCCAGCGTGATCGCCAGAAGCAGGACCCTGACCAGTGGCAGCGGCCGCAGCCGTGTGATCGAATCGGCAGCAAGCAGGGCGAAGGAAAATAGCAGGATCCAGAAGCCGGAAGCCGGAGAAACCCGGGCGTAGGTGTTGGATGGCGGCGTCAGAAACGTCGCAGCCATCCCGATGAACACGGCAATAGCAGCGAGACCCGCTGCCGCGGCAAACAGCCGAAGACGTGTCGGCGTCTTTAAAAGAACGATCAGCGCAGCGCCGGCCATCAGCCCCAAAAGGAGCAAACTTGCTCCATCGGGCAAGGCATCGAGAATGCCCTTTGCATCGCCAGGTACGATGCGGTTGGCACGAAAGGTCGCAAACGGCGCGGCCAGCGCCGCATAAGCGATCAGTAGCGCAATGACCACGCCGAGCTTGTCGAAGCGAATGTTCAAACTGCCATCCCCATCCCATTCAGGCCGGCTCCTTTTCAAGAGCCGGCCGTTTCACGGCAGCCTATTCAAACGGCTTATTTCAGGAAACCGTTCTTCTTCAAAAAGTCTTCCGCGACCGCCTTTGCCGGTTCGCCGCCAACCTGAACGCGGCCGTTGAGATCCTGCAGGGTCACCAGATCAAGCTTCTCGAACACCGGCTTCAGCAAGGTTTCGATTTCCGGATGGTCCTTCAGAACCGCCTCGCGGATGATCGGCGCCGGCTGGTAGACGGGCTGCACCGACTTGTCGTCTTCCAGGACGACGAGGCCCGATGGCGCGATGCCGCCATCCGTGCCGTAGACCATGGCGGCATTGGCCCCGTTTGTCTGGTTGGCCGCAGCCGAAATCGTCGCTGCGGTATCGCCGCCCGAAAGCGTGATCAGCTGGTCCGATTTCAACGTGAAGCCGTAGGTCGTCTGGAATGCCGGCAAAGCTGCAGCCGAATTGACGAATTCGGAGGAGGCTGCCAGCACCACCGTGCCGCCGCCGGCAACATATTTGCCGAAATCGCTGAAAGTCTTGATGCTGCTGGCATCGGCCAGATCCTTGCGCACCGCCACGGCCCAGGTATTGTTGGCCAGCGACGGCGTCAGCCAGACGATCTTGTTGGCATCGTAGTCCAGCTTCTTGGCTTCGGCATACCCCTTGGCGGCATCCTTCCAGAGCGGATCGTCGGCCTTCTCGAAGAAGAAGGCGGCATTGCCGGTATATTCCGGATAGATATCGATCTCGCCCGCAGCGATCGCCTTGCGCACGACCGGCGTCGCGCCAAGTTGGACCCGATCGGTCGTCTCGATATTGTTGGCCTTGAGAACGGCGAGGATGATATTGCCCAGTACGCCACCCTCGGTGTCGATCTTCGAGGATACGACGACCTGAGCATTGGCCGCAGCCGTGGAAACGAGTACCGCCAAGGCGGTCCCGATCAATGTTGTTTTCAGACGCACGATAATTCTCCCTTGAAACTGTTCACAATTTCTCCCACGCCCGCCCGCATTCGTCGGGGCATAAACTGCCATATGTGGCGAGGATCGGAGAAAAATAGAGCGTGAGAAAGGGAATTTGCGCAGTCGATGGATTGGGGGGATCGTGAGGATATCACGGCGGCATGACGAGATGCGGTGTACTGCGATCGGGTCGTGCCGCCGCGCAACATTTCGCCCTCGATTCTAACCCCGATCGGAGCACGGATTGAAGCCTTCAACCCAAGGCAGGTCTACGCTGTCATCAAAGTGTTAATGCTGCTTTGTATGCAAAGACGGTCATCGTCTGATGGCGCCGATGGTTTATTGGCAAAAATTGCGATCAGCGGCTTCACTGTTACAAAAGCTGGGGATTTATCGTGAAGAAAACCATTGTTTTGTCGTCGGCAATCCTACTGACCGCATTTGCGAATACGCAAGCCGCCGACGCGATTATGACCGCCGAACCGGAATCCCTGGAATATGTCCGCGTCTGCGACGCCTATGGCAACGGCTATTTTCTACATTCCTGGCACCGAGACCTGTCTGTCCATCGGCGGCTATATCCGCTTCGAGGGACGGTTTGGCCGTAACCGGGCCGGCACGTCGGACTGGTCCTTCTGGAACCGCGGCCAGATGACGTTTTCGACCAAGAATGATACCGAGTTTGGCACGCTGGCCGGCGTCATCACGTTGCGCGGCAATATCGAGAGAAGCGATTCCTCGTCGACCTTCCTGCAGGAAGCCTATATCGATATCGCCAACCTGCGCGCCGGCATGCAATACAGCTGGTGGGACAATGATCGCAGCATGAGCGGCGAGACGGACGTGGTCTCCAGCAACCAGACCGTTCACAATTCGATCCGCTATATGTTTGCCGACACAAAGACTTTCAGCGCTAGCGTAGCCGTGGACGAACTCGAGGAACGCTACCGCACCAAGCCTGGCGAAGGCCCAAACAATGTCGGTATCGAGGGCCAAATCTTTGGAGCGGCCGGTGCCATCAGCGGATACCTGTTGGGCAGCTACGACACCGATACCGAAGAGGGCGCTGTTCGCGCAATCGGCTATCTGGATATCGGATCAACCCAGCTTGGCGTTTACGGCATCTGGGCAAGCGGTGCCAACTACTATTTCGAAGAGGCGGAATGGAGCCTTGGCGCCCAATACGTCATCAAGGTCAATGACAAGCTTTCGTTGACACCGGGCGTTCAGTATCTGAGCAACATTGATCTCGACGCCAATGGCGATTTTACCGGCGGAGACACTTGGCGCGCCGGCCTGACTGTCGACTACAAGATCATCACCAATCTTGCGACCAAGATCAGCGTTCAATATATCGATCCTGACAATGCGCAGGAACAGGTCCAGGGCTTCGTTCGCCTGCAGCGCAACTTCTGATCCCCAAAGGGCCGGGAGCTTTGCAAAGACCGGGCTTTCTGATCCCCACCACCATCCCCACGTTTTCCGATCGCTCGGAGCATTGGGGCGAAGGAAGTTGCCCTATTCTTTTGCGCAGGGCATCCGTAGCTGATCCTGCTCCAACGATCGTCCAAAGGACGCGTATCACCACGGCGGGATCATCGAGACGCCTCGCCGGGCTGCGCCAAGGCTGTTCAGCACTGAACAGCGAAAGCCTATTTAAACCTAGGGAAGAATGGCGGAGAGGGTGGGATTTGAACCCACGATACCCTTGCAGGTATGCCGCATTTCGAGTGCGGTGCGTTCGACCACTCTGCCACCTCTCCGGATATGCTGGTCGGCGCCATCAGCGCGAGGCGGTTCATAGCGGCAGTTTTTGATGATGGCAAGAGGGTGGATCAAGGAAAATCAAACGCATCCGCGCCTTTCTCCTTGACAGTTTTGCCGGCTTCACGTAATTCGCGAAATCGAAGTGGTGTGGCATGTCCTCACCGCGCCGGGTCTCTATTGTGCCCGTTTCACCGGCAAGGCTGAAAGGCTTTGTTATGTCCGACTGAAGAAAAAGACGGCCTCGCCTTAAGCGAAGAGCCGGAACGAACATGAAAGGATAAAAAATGTTCGCAGTCATCAAAACCGGCGGTAAACAGTACCGCGTGGCAGCCAACGACGTTCTGACGATTGAAAAATTGGAAGGCGCCGCAGGCGACAAGATTGAATTCACCGAGATCCTGATGGTCGGCGTCGGCGCCGATGCAACCATCGGTGCTCCGTTTGTCGAAGGTGCCGTTGTCAGCGCCGAAGTTGTGGAACATGGCCGCGCCAAGAAGGTCATCGCCTTCAAGAAGCGCCGCCGCCAGAACTCGAAGCGCACCCGCGGTCACCGCCAGCACAACACGACTGTCCGCATTCTGGACATCGCTGCTGTTGCCGGCGCGAAGGCGAAGAAGGCTTCCAAGAAGTCCGACGACGCTGCCGCTGAAGCCGCAAACTGAGACACGGATCCAAGGTTTAAAGGAGAACATCCATGGCACATAAAAAAGCTGGCGGTTCCTCGCGCAACGGTCGCGATTCACAGTCCAAGCGCCTCGGCGTGAAGAAGTTCGGTGGCGAAGTCGTCATTCCGGGCAACATTATTCTGCGTCAGCGCGGAACCCAGTGGCATCCGGGCGCCAATGTCGGCCTCGGCAAGGACCACACCATTTTTGCACTTACGGCCGGCAATGTGAACTACCGTACGAAGGCCAATGGCCGCGTATACGTGTCTGTAATGCCGAAAGCCGAAGCAGCGGAATAAGCCGGTAGCGCTCTTAAAACAGCCGGCGTCTCATCGACCCGGCTGACGCTTACCGTGTTCAGGCCAAGATCAAAAGGGGAGATGGGGCAATGCCCGATCTCCCCTTTTTCACGTCTTGGAGGACTGAACATGCAAAGCGAACTGTTGAGGGAGAGCCAATCACGGTCTCCCCGGGAAGATTCCCTGGAATCTTCTCAGGAACGGCTGCGGCCCCAACGGTCAAGGACCGATTGCCCGATATTGTTATCGCCCAGGCTCGTTTTGCGCGCGCCCCACGAAGACGATATCGACGCCCTTGCCCATCTTGCCAACAACGCCAATATCGCCACCATGGTTTCGCGCATGCCGCACCCGTACACGGTGGCCGATGCTGCGGATTTCGTACGCCGTACGAAAACGGGCACGATTGGCAAGTGCGTCTATGCGATTACCAAAGCGGATAATGGCGCATTTCTGGGTTGCTGCGGTATCGAGCCGCATCCCGACGGCAAGACGGCGGAGCTTGGCTACTGGCTGGGCGAACCGCACTGGAACAAGGGTTATGCCACAGAGGCAGCCCAGGCACTGACCGACATGGCCTTCCGCACCCGTGACATCGACCAGATCGATGCACGCTGCCGGGTCATGAACGTCGCCTCGCGGCGGGTCATCCAGAAATGCGGCTTCCAGTTCCAGGGCTCCGGAATGGTCGATAGCCTGGCGCTGGGCGGGATGATGTCGGTCGAATGGTACCGGCTCGATCGCAAGACCTGGATGTCGTTGCGCAGCTGGGGAGGTCTGAGATGACCGCTCACCTGCGTGAACGGCCGAAGGTTGCCGTTCGTCCCGATCCAGGCCCCTGCCCGGTCATTGAAACCGCCCGGCTGATCTTGCGGCCGCACAAGCTGTCGGATGCCGATGCGGTGGCGCAATCGCTGGCCGACTATCAGGTCTCGCGCATGCTGGCGCGGGTGCCTGTGCCCTATCACCGGCAGGACGCACATGACTGGCTGGTCCGGCAGGGTTCGGGACTGATTGCCGGCTGGACGCTGGCGATCACCACCGGCGACGACGTCCATATCGGCTGCGTCGGCATCGAGCTCATGCATGGCCAATGGCATCTCGGCTACTGGCTGAACCGCTATTACTGGAATCGCGGTTATGCCAGCGAAGCGGCGCATGCGGCCATCGAGCGGTTCTTCCGGCGCATGCCCGGCACCGTCCTGCATTCCGGCGTGTTTGCCGACAATGCCGGATCGCTGAAGCTGCAGAAGAAGATCGGCTTCGAGATCACCGGCTGCAGCCAGATCTATACGCTGGCCCGCAACGGCATGGTCAGTCATATCGAGACCAGCATCACGGCGGGTGCCCTCATCGCACCGTGAAATGTAAAAAGGCCCGCAGTAACGAAACTGCGGGCCTTTTCGCTTTAAGCTAGTCCAGCTCGAAGCCGACCGGCAGGTGGTCCGAACCGGCGGCCTCGGTATCGATCCAGGCATGCCGCAAGCGTGGCGCAAGACCGGCACTGAGGAAACAATAGTCGAGATGCATGCGCTTTTGATGATCGGCGGGATTGATCCAGCTGTAGCTTTCAGGCGTCAGCCGGCCGAGATGCGCCAGCGCATCCACCGGGTTTTCAAGCCGCAGCGAGCGGCCATAATAGGCATCGCGCGAGCCGGTCATCAGGCAGTATTCCGGTCCCTCCGGCTCCATGTTGAAATCGCCCATCAGCACGAAGTCTTCCGGATGCGGCAGTTCGGCAAAGCCGAAATCACTACCGCCGGTCATCGCCCCGCCCTCGCGCGGATAGGACAGAGCCTTTTCCTTCAGATAGGCGATCTGGGCGATGCGTTCCGCCGGATAGACATGGTCGAGATGGACCGAATAGACCCGCAGCGGGCCGGAAGGGGTGACGACCAGTGCTTCGGTCGCGCCGCGCTGCAGGTTCATCGGCGAGGTCGTGCGGGTGCGCGGCAAGGGGATGAGGCGGGTCGCGGCAATCGGGAAACGCGACAGGATCATGTTGCCGAACTGGAAGCGGCGCTCGACGGCCCGGCCGTTCTCGATCGCCGATCCGGCATCGATCTCGCAGGCTGGCCAGAAGGTGGAGAAGTATTGCGGCATCAGGTCGCGGAAAATGGCGGGAAGATCGGCATGATCGTTGCGATGAAAATTCCGCGTCACTTCCTGCAGCGCGATCACGTCGGCGCCTTCAAGACTTGCAGCGATGCGTTCGGGATCTAAACGGCCGTCCAGACCGACGCCGTACTGGATGTTATAGCTCAAAAACTTCACGATATTCTTTGACCTCCGGAGCACGCGCCTATATCGATGGCGACAATTGTGGCGGCAAATACACCAAACAGATGGCAGTGCGATGAAATTTCTTGACGAAACAAAAGTCTATATCCGGTCCGGCGACGGCGGAGCTGGCGCTGTGTCGTTCCGGCGCGAGAAATTCATCGAGTTCGGCGGCCCGGATGGCGGCGACGGCGGCCGTGGCGGCGACGTCTGGGTGGAGGCCGTCAATGGTCTCAACACACTGATCGATTTCCGCTTCCAGCAGCATTTCAAGGCCGGCACGGGCATCCACGGCATGGGCCGCAACCGCACGGGCGCTGGCGGCGGTGATGTAACGCTGAAAGTTCCGGTCGGCACGCAGATCTTCGAGGAAGATTCCGAAACAATGATCGTCGATATGATCGCCGAGGGCCAGCGCTTCCGCCTCGCTGCCGGCGGCAATGGCGGTTTCGGCAACACCCATTTCAAATCCTCGACCAATCAGGCACCGAACTGGGCCAACCCAGGCCTTGAGGGCGAGGAAAAGACCATTTGGCTGCGGCTGAAGCTGATTGCCGATGCCGGTCTGGTGGGATTGCCGAATGCCGGCAAGTCGACATTCCTGGCGACGGTGACCCGCGCGCGCCCGAAGATTGCCAACTATCCGTTCACGACGCTGCATCCGAACCTCGGTGTTGCGACGATCGACGGTCGCGAATTCATCCTGGCCGATATTCCGGGCCTGATCGAAGGCGCCCATGATGGCGTCGGTCTCGGCGACCGGTTCCTCGGCCATGTCGAGCGCACCCGCGTGTTGCTGCATCTCGTTTCCGCACAGGAGGAAGATGTCGCCAAGGCCTACAAGACCGTCAAGCACGAGCTCGAAGCCTATGGCGGCGAGCTGACCGGCAAACCTGAAATCGTTGCGCTGTCGCAGATCGACGTGCTCGATCCGACCGAACTGAAGAAGAAGCAGAAAGCACTGGCAAAGGCCAGCGGCCAGACGCCGCTGCTGTTGTCGGCCGTGGTCGGCACCGGTATGACCGAAACGTTGCGGGCATTGCGCGATATCATCGTCGCTGCACAGACCCCGGTGGACGAAGACTGACATGACGCCGCAACGCAAACCGCTGGAAAAATACCGCCGGATTGTGATCAAGATCGGCTCGGCCCTGCTTGTGGATCGCAAGACCGGGTTGAAGAAGCAGTGGCTGAATGCGATGTGCGCCGATATCGCTGTACTCAGGGCCAAGGGTGTCGAGGTTCTCGTCGTCTCGTCCGGCGCCATTGCGCTTGGCCGTTCGGTACTCGATCTCGCCCCCGGTGCGCTGAAGTTGGAAGAAAGCCAGGCAGCGGCGGCCGTTGGCCAGATCGCGCTGGCCCGCGCCTGGTCCGAAAGCCTGTCGGCCGACGAGATCGTTGCCGGTCAGATCCTTTTGACGCTTGGCGATACCGAAGAGCGACGCCGTTACCTCAACGCCCGCGCGACGATCAGCCAGCTTTTGAAGATGCGGGCCGTGCCGATCATCAACGAGAACGATACCGTCGCCACCACCGAAATCCGCTATGGCGACAATGACCGTCTGGCGGCCCGTGTCGCCACCATGACCGGCGCCGATCTGCTCGTGCTTCTATCCGATATCGATGGGCTTTACACCGCGCCACCGCATCTCGATCCCGATGCGCAGTTCCTCGAAACCATCGCGGAGATCACCCCGGAGATCGAGGCGATGGCAGGGGGTGCCGCGTCCGAGTTGTCGCGTGGCGGTATGCGCACCAAGATCGATGCCGGCAAGATTGCCACCGGTGCCGGCTGCGCCATGATCATTGCGTCCGGCAAGGTCGATCATCCGCTGTCGGCAATCGGCGAAGGTGCGCGCTCCTCCTGGTTTGCGCCATCCGGCTCACCGGTCACTGCGCGCAAAACCTGGATTGCCGGGCAATTGCTGCCGGCAGGCAGCCTTTCCATCGATACCGGTGCCGAAACAGCACTTCGCTCCGGCAAGAGCCTGCTTCCGGCCGGCGTTCGCCAGGTGACGGGATCGTTCAGCCGCGGCGATACGATCGCCATCCTCGGTGCGGAAGGCCGCGAGATTGCCCGTGGGCTGGCCGGTTACGATGCCGACGAAGCCCGCCAGATCACCGGCAAGAAATCGGCGGAAATTGCCGTCATTCTCGGTTATGCCGGACGCGCCGCCATGGTGCATCGCGACGATATGGTGATGACGGCATCCGCCAAGCGGGAGACGGATGCAGTGAGGAGCGACGCTCATGCTTGACGATGCGCGAAAGAAAGAAATCCAGGAATTGATGGCGGTGATCGGCCGTCAGGCCCGCGCCGCCAGCCGGCCGCTCGCCACGGCATCTGCGGAGCGCAAGCATGCAGCCCTGATCAGCATGGCCAGCAACATCGTCGCCCACAAGGACGACATTCTCGCCGCCAATGCGCTCGACCTTGAAAACGCCCGCGAAACCGGCGTTGCTGCATCCTTCCTCGACCGGCTGACTTTGTCGGAAATCCGTGTCCTCGACATGGCCAATGCCATTCGCGCGATCGCCGAACTGCCCGATCCCGTCGGCGACATCATCGCCGAGTGGGATCGCCCCAACGGCCTGCATATCGAACGCGTGCGCACGCCGCTCGGCGTCATCGGTGTCATCTACGAAAGCCGTCCGAACGTCACCGCCGATGCCGGCGCGCTTTGCCTCAAGGCCGGCAATACCGTGATCCTGCGCGGCGGCTCCGACAGCCTGCATTCATCGCAAGCGATCCATGCCTGTATGGTTCAGGGCCTAAAGGATGCCGGGCTTCCAGTGCATGCGATCCAGATGGTTCCGGTCTCCGACCGCTCGGCCGTCGGCGCCATGCTGACGGGTCTTGGCGGCTCGATCGACGTCATCGTTCCGCGTGGCGGCAAGAGCCTTGTTGCCCGCGTCCAGAACGAGGCGCGTGTGCCGGTCTTTGCCCACCTGGAAGGCCTTTGCCACGTCTATGTCGATACTTCTGCCGATCTAGAAATGGCGAAAAACATCGTCGTCAACGCCAAGATGCGCCGCACCGGCATTTGCGGCTCGGCCGAAACGCTGCTGATCGACCGCAAGGCAAAAGACAAATTCGTCCTGCCGCTGATCACAGCCCTTCGCGATGCCCGCTGCGAAGTCCGCGCCAGCGAAGACATCCGCGCCATGGTGCCGGGGCTGATTGCTGCGACCGAAGAAGACTGGGCAACGGAATATCTCGACGCGATCATTTCGGTGACGCTGGTCGATGGCATTGCCGGCGCGGTTGATCATATCTCGTCCTGGTCGTCTGCCCATACGGAAGCCGTCATTGCAGAGGATCCGGCCGTCGTCGAGCGCTTCTTCGCAGAAGTCGATTCGGCCATCCTCCTGCACAATGCCTCGACCCAGTTTGCCGATGGCGGCGAGTTCGGCATGGGCGGCGAGATCGGCATCGCCACCGGCAAAATGCACGCGCGCGGGCCGGTCGGCGTCGAGCAGCTGACCTCATTCAAATACAGGGTGCGCGGCACCGGTCAGGTCCGGCCGTAAGGTGCTGACGGGCGACGTCGATCCGTTCTATCTGAAAATGCCCCATGTCGAAAATGGCATGACCGTCGGATTGTTCGGCGGCTCCTTCAATCCGCCGCATGACGGCCATGTGCTCGTTGCCGATATCGCGCTGCGCCGGCTTGGGCTGGAGCAGCTTTGGTGGATGGTGACACCCGGCAATCCGCTGAAGAGCCGTAACCATCTGGCCCCGCTTGCCGAACGCATTGCGCTCAGCGAGAAAATCGCCCACGATCCGCGCATCAAGGTGACGGCCTTCGAGCAGTCGCTCGGCCAGAGCTATACGGCGCGCACGCTGGAAAAAATCCGTGAACGAAATCGCGGCATTCATTTCGTCTGGATCATGGGCGCCGACAATCTGAAGAATTTTCATCTCTGGCAGGACTGGCAAAAGATTGCCCGCACCTTCCCGATCGCCGTCATCGACCGCCCCGGCGACACCCTGTCCTATCTGTCCTCAAAGATGGCGAAAACCTTTGATTATGCGCGCGTTGACGAAGCTCATGCCGCAAGCCTCGCCTGGCGCAAGGCTCCGGCCTGGACGTTCATTCACGGACCGCGTTCACCGCTGAGTTCCACGGCATTACGGGCGAAATCTTGAGTGCATATAAGCAATGATTAACCGTCATTTATTTCTCGTGTCTTGAAACCGTAGGGCATTGGTGCCTACATTTAGAGTGCGGCTCGACCGACATTCGAATCGCGCCATGCCTGTTCTGTTCACCTGGAAAGGAAAAACCCTGACAACAGTACACGCGAAGGGAAATGTCACCCGCATTTTCCCGCAAAGCCCGGAACGCAGTGACGAAGTCGCTGCCCGTGCTCTTCACCTGGTTCTCGGCAGTCTCGAGGACTCCAAGGCGGAAGATATTGTCACCATCAACATTGCCGGGAAATCGGCGCTGGGAGACTATATGGTCGTGGTCTCCGGGCGATCCAGCCGGCATGTCATGGCGATCGCCGATCACCTGATCACTGATCTCAAGGACGGTGGCCAGGGAAATGCCCGCGTTGAAGGTTTGGAGACCGGCGACTGGGTGCTGATCGACGGCGGCGACATCATCGTTCACGTGTTTCGCCCGGAAATCCGCGAGTTCTACAACATCGAAAAGATGTGGGCCGCGCCGGACATGGAAGACGGCACTTTGCACTGACCCTGAGCGCCGTTTCGGGTGCTTGAGCATCAGTGACACATTTCCTGCATGGCCGTGCGGGACAGGTTAGCTGGTTGCGGCCATTTGCAGATTGAGGTACGCCACCAGCGCTCTGCTGGGCGGGGAGAATGTGCCTCTCGCTGCTGACCAAACGGCGATGCTCTGACGGGCGTGATGAAAATTAGGGAAATGACATGCGGGTTGGCCTGTTTGCTGTCGGGCGCCTCAAGGCCGGCCCGGAAAAGGATCTGGCGGCCCGTTATCTCGACCGTTTCGCCAAGGCCGGCCCCGCAATCGGCCTTGAACTGTCGCGGATTGCCGAAGTCGCCGAAAGCCGGGGATCAAGCGCCGATACGCGCAAGCGCGAAGAGGCGGCCCAACTCGAAAAATCATTGCCCGATGCCAGTCTTCTCATCCTGCTCGACGAACGCGGCAAGGCCCTCGATTCCGAAGGTTTCGCATCCCTCATTGGCTCCTTCCGAGACAGTGGCAAGCGCGACCTGATGATTGCCATCGGCGGCGCCGACGGGCTTGATCCCGCCCTTCACGCCAAGGCGGATGCCGTTATCTGTCTTGGCAAGATGACCTGGCCGCATCAATTGGTGCGTATCCTGATCGCAGAACAGCTTTATCGCGCCGTCACCATCCTTTCAGGCCATCCCTATCATCGGGTTTGAACGGTTGGCGTTGCATCGCCATCCGGATGCCGCAATTGCCACGAATGGCTGTTGGCTGAACTGGCCAAATCAGCGTAGGGTTTTTCACTTAAATAGACGGCTGACAGCGATGGCGGAATGACCACAGGTGCGGCAAAGCAGGCACGGGAAGAGCAGCCGGGAAACACCGGCTGGCTCTGTTTCCGCGCGAGCGTTTTGGCCATCACTTTCCTTTTCGCCACCGCTGCGCTGGCGCAAACTGCGGAGATACCGGATCAAAACCCGCAAGACGCCGCCCAACAGGCTCCGCCGCAGGCGGATCCCGCCGCAGAACTTGCCGTAAAACGCGACAGCACCCGCAGCGAATTGGAAGCCCTGTCGAAGACCATAACGCTTTCCAACGATCGTGCCGCGCAATTGCAGGCCGGAATAGCGGAACTGGAGAAAACCAGTGAATCGCTGCGCACGGCGCTTGTTGCCTCGGCTGACAAACGCAAGGCGCTGGAACAGCAGATCATCGACGGTGAAGAGAAGCTGACCACGTTGCGGACAAAGGAAGACGCCGTTCATGCCTCCCTGCGCGCCCGGCGCGGCGTGCTTGCCGAAGTGTTGGCGGCGCTGCAGCGGATGGGGCGCAATCCGCCGCCGGCCCTGCTCGTCACGCCGGAAGATGCGCTCGCCTCCGTGCGCAGCGCCATCCTGCTCGGCGCCGTTGTTCCCGGCATTCGTCACGAAACGGAAAACCTTGCCGCCGATCTGAAGGCGCTTGCCGGCGTTCGCAAGGAAATCGTCACCCAGAAGCAGGCGCTTGGCGACGACATGACGGCAAGGCTTGAGGAAGAGCGGCGCATGAACATGCTGATCGTTGAAAAGCAGAAACTCAAGCAGCGCAGCGCCACAGAACTCGCCTCCGAACGCCGCAAGGCCGAGCAGCTTGCAACGCAGGCAACCAGTCTCGAAGGGCTTATCGGCTCGATCGAGAGCGAAATCGCTTCCGCACGCGATGCAGCGGCGGCCGCCAAGGCCGAAGAGGAAAATCGCCGGCTGATGTCGGAGGCCCAGCGAAACGAGGCCCGCGAGCTGGCAAACAGCACGACGCCCGACAAAAACCGTATTGCGCCTGCATATGCGTTTTCGGACTTGCAGAAAAAGCTCGCGCTTCCGGTTGCCGGATCGATCCTGCGCAAATTCGGCGACGCCGACGGCACGGGGCATTCGCTTCAGGGCATCATGCTCGAGACCAATGCAGGGGCATTGGTGACCGCGCCGTCGGATGGCTGGATCGTTTTTGCCGGTACGTTTCGCAGTTACGGCCAGATGATTATTCTCAACCCCGGTGACGGCTATCACGTCGTTCTCTCGGGTTTGGAGGGTGTGACGGTGCAACAGGGACAATTCGTCGTCGCCGGTGAACCGCTGGGTACGATGGGTAACAAAAGAGTGGCCAGTGCCACTGCATTGGCGCTGGAAACAGAACGCCCGACGCTTTACATTGAATTCAGAAAAGACGGAAAACCGGTTGATTCCCGACCATGGTGGACCGCAGCAGACACCGGAAAGGCACGCAATGATTCGTAGAACGTCACTTGTTCTGGTCGGGGCACTCATGGGTGCAGCGGCCACGGGCGTTGTATATTCCTCCATCGTCCCAGCCGTCGCGGCTAACCCGTCGACCTATCGCGAACTGTCGATTTTCGGAGATGTTTTCGAGCGCGTGCGTGCGCAATACGTGACGCCGCCACAGGACGACAAGCTGATCGAAAACGCCATCAACGGCATGCTCTCGTCGCTGGACCCGCATTCGAGCTACATGAATTCGACGGATGCCGAGGACATGCGCACCCAGACGAAGGGTGAATTCGGCGGTCTCGGCATCGAGGTCACGATGGAAGACGATCTCGTCAAGGTGACGAGCCCGATCGACGATACACCGGCCGCCAAGGCTGGCGTTCTTGCCGGTGACTTCATTTCCAAGATCGACGGTGCCGACGTGCGCGGTCTCAAGCTTGAGGAAGCCGTCGACAAGATGCGCGGCGCGGTCGGCAAGCCGATCAAGCTGACGATCCTGCGCAAGGGTGCTGAAAAGCCGATTGACATAACGATCGTCCGCGACATCATCGCCGTGCGCGCCGTCAAGTTCCGCACGGAAGACGATGTCGGTTATGTCCGCGTCATTTCCTTCACGGAAAAGACCTATGACGATTTGAAGAACGCGATCGAAAAGATCAAGGCTCAGGTTCCGGCTGACAAGCTTAAGGGCTATGTGCTCGACCTTCGCCTTAATCCGGGTGGTCTGCTCGACCAGGCGATCAACGTCTCCGACGCTTTCCTTGAGCGCGGCGAAGTGGTCTCCACCCGCGGCCGCAATCCCGACGAGACGCGCCGTTTCAACGCGACGCCAGGCGATCTGACCGACGGCAAGCCGGTGATAGTGCTCGTCAACGGCGGTTCGGCTTCCGCATCGGAAATCGTTGCCGGCGCCCTGCAGGACCTGAAGCGCGCCACCGTTCTCGGCACGCGTTCGTTCGGCAAGGGTTCTGTTCAGACGATCATTCCGCTCGGCGAAGCCGGCGCGTTGCGTCTGACTACCGCGCTCTATTACACGCCATCGGGCAAGTCGATCCAGGGCACCGGCATCTCGCCGGACATCAAGGTCGATCAGCCGCTGCCGCCGGAACTGCTCGGCAAGGTCGAAACCACGAGCGAATCCAGCCTGCGTGGCCACATCAAGGGCCAGAACGAAAACGACGAGGGCTCCGGCTCGGTTGCTTACGTCCCGCCGGAAACCAAGGACGACCTGCAGCTGAACTACGCGCTCGACCTTCTGCGCGGCAAGAAGACGGACCCGGCCTTCCCGGCCAATCCGGAAAAAGCTGAACTGAAGCCGTAACATCCGCTGACAACACGGATCGCCTGATACTCTTCGCCGCCCGGCTCCAGCTGGGCGGCGGTTTCGACTCTTAAGGGAACGCCCAAGCCAAAGGCTTCCGCCATCGCAACTCAGATCGACAGAGGCCCTCTTGGGAACAGATCTCAACGCTCCTCTTGGTCAGAACCGCAAGACGCGCTCCTCCAAAGCTAAAAAGTCCGGCCTGACATTCGGCCGCCTGTCGCTTGGCGTTTGTGCCCTGGCGCTGATTGGCGTTTCGCTCTGGACCGTTCTGGAGCCGACCGGACTGATCCTGCCGCCGGAACCGCAGATCGTAGCGGATGCCGCCCAGCCAGGCGACAAGGCCGCGACAGAGCCCGACAGCACCAAACTCAAGCAGCAGAAGACGAGCGGTGGGCTTTCCGGTGCCCATGTCGAGGAAACGCTGACCGACAACGGTTCCATCGTCACCAAATTCTCTCCCAAACAGCGCGACGGCGACGGCCCCGCCTTCATCGAAGTCGGCCGGACCAAGGGACAGGACCCGCGCTTGGCGACTTTCCCGAATGACGACCTGTTGGAAGACAGCCCGGAGGGACGGCTGCCGGTCACCGGTCCTGAGGGGCTGCGGCCGATGGATCAGTATGCGCGGCCATGGTCCGGCGCACGCGGCGTCCGCATTGCCATCGTGGTCGGCGGCCTCGGCCTCAGCCAGACGGGCACGCAGAATGCGCTGCGTCAGCTGTCCCCCGATGTCACGATGGCCTTTGCCGCAACCGGCAACAGCCTGCAGCGCTGGATGCAGGAAGCGCGTCGCACCGGCCATGAAATCCTTTTGCAGGTCCCGTTCGAACCCTTCGACTACCCCGAAAACAATCCCGGCCCGCACACGCTGCGCGTCGGGCTGGATGCAAAGAAGAACCTGTCGGAACTGCACACTTCACTGGCCCAGATCACCAACTATACCGGCATCATGAATTTTCTCGGCGGCCGTTTTCTCTCGGACGCCGATGCGCTGGAGCCGGTGATGCGCGATATCGGCAGGCGCGGGCTGCTGTTCCTAGACGACGCGACATCGGCGCAGACGCTGACCGGCACGCTGGCCGAAACGATCGGCGTACCGCATGGATTTGCCGACATGGTCGTCGATGACCAGATCGACCGCAAGGCGATCCTGAAGAGACTCGATGAACTCGAGCGCATCGCCAGGCGCAATGGCGGCGCTATCGGCGTTGCCTCGGCCTTCGATGAAAGCGTCGCAGCCATTTCCCAGTGGATGGACGAGGCAAGCACACGCGGCATCGAATTTGTCGGCGTTTCGGCCCTCGTCAAGGATCCACAACAGCAGTAGCGTATTCGATCGAACCGCGCGGATCTCACTGATCCGGCATGCAAAGGGCAGACAGGCAGGGGTTACATCATGAGCAAGGACAAATCGAAACCGGTCAAGGCCGAGGATCTGCCTTATCGCCCCTGTGTCGGCATCATGGTGCTGAACCGGGAGGGTCTTGTCTGGGCCGGGCGGCGCATTCCAATCGGCAATTCCGAGTATGACGGCTCGGCGCAGCTCTGGCAGATGCCCCAGGGCGGCATCGACAAGGGTGAGGACCCGCTGAAAGCGGCCTATCGCGAACTCCACGAAGAAACCGGCATGACAACCGTCTCGCTGCTTGCCGAAGCCCCCGACTGGATCAACTACGATTTGCCTGCGCATCTGATCGGTATCGGCCTCAAGGGCAAATATCGTGGTCAGACCCAGCGCTGGTTTGCCTTCCGTTTCGAGGGCGACGAATCGGAAATTGCCATCAACCCGCCTCCCGGCGGCCACGAGCCGGAGTTCGACGAATGGGCTTGGAAGCCGATGCTGGCGCTGCCAGACCTGATTGTGGCATTCAAACGCGGGGTCTACGAGAATGTCGTGGCAGCGTTCGGGCATCTGGCTGGAAACGCTCCGCCAAGGTAGATCAAGACACGCTGCACCGTGTGGGGCCGACGATCTTCAGTGCTCCGCCGGGTCAAACGTTTGTTTTAACTTAAAAAAATACCCGCCACGAAAAATCGTGGCGGGTATTTTTTTTAACAGTGTCGGAGCCTTATTCGGCTTCGTTGGCCGGCGCTGCGTTGAGCTGGCCGTATTTCTCGGCACCGATCTTGTTGAACAGATCAAGCTGGGTTTCGAGGAAGTCGATATGGCCTTCTTCATCCATCAGCAGCTCTTCGAACAGCTTCATGGTCACGTAATCGCCCGCGTCATGACAGATATCGCGAGATTTCTTATAGGCCGCGCGGGCGTCATACTCGCCGGCGAGATCGGATTCCAAGACTTCCTTGACCGATTGACCGATGCGAAGCGGTGCGACCGTCTGAAGGTTGGGATGGCCTTCGAGGAAGATGATGCGGGAAACCAGCTTGTCGGCGTGTTGCATCTCTTCGATGGATTCGGCCCGCTCCTTTTTGGCAAGCAGCGTGTAGCCCCAGTCGTCAAGAAGACGATAGTGAACCCAATACTGGTTGACAGCCCCGAGCTCGAGATACAGCGCTTCGTTAAGCTGCTCGATGACTTTTGTGTCGCCTTTCAAGATCCGCTCTCCTGTTTTCTTCATGGAATTGTTTGAGGCGGGTCATGAAATCAAATATCTGGTCGCCAGTCGAGGGGCGTCCGGCATGATATTGCTCGGTGGTGCGAATGATGATGTCTACGACATTTGGAAAACAGCCGCAGCAACGGCCACGTTTTTCCATCGCGTGGTAGACTTTTGCAGGCACGATAAGCTGCCAACAGTCCTCATCGAGCATCTCGATGATGGTGTCCTGAATGTCCTTATCGGTGATAAAATTGCAGCTACAAACCAGCATTTTGTCTGTCCGTGATAAGCAAGGCACTGAATTCAAGTCATAAAGCAAAAGCGGATATTTGGTGTCAACAAAAAATGGCGCTAGGTCGTCGCGACAAATTCAGCGGTAGATATTAGAGCAATTCTAAACTTGATAGAAAACATCGTGTTTTCATTAGCTTAATAAGCGCAAGGGCAGACGAGACCGGCTTTGCGGTCAAATTCAAGTTTTCTTGAGTGGCAAAAATACAAACAATTTTTGTTACAAACATCCGGTTTGCCTTCGGCGACGCGGATCGGCGCGTTCAATGAAAGTTTCTTCCCTTCGGCATGACGTTCACAGTTTCGATCATGTCCCGACGATTCTCTGCCTCGTCATGAGGGTGGCTGTCTTTTCGAAACCCATGCTCTTGCCGGTGATCGCCCGTGGGCCTCAGCACTTCATCGGATCTGGCATTGGCGCCAAAACCCCTTGCCTCTTTCTGGAGAATGCCGAGCGCCGGTGTCATATCCTCCAGATGGCTTGCAACCACATGGATGACGCCGCTGGCACTTTGCAGGCGCCCCCTGATCTTGACCAGGCGCGCGCCCATGACAACGGAACGATACATCTCGAATACATTTTTCCAGATGATGGCATTGGCAACGCCAGTTTCGTCCTCAAGCGTCATGAAGATCACGCCCTTTGCCGTTCCCGGCCGCTGGCGTACCAGAACGAGACCGGCGATTGTCACCATGCGGCCGTTTCGGACTGAATCCAGGCTGCGGTTCGTGACGATCGCCTGCCTTGAAAAATCTTCGCGCAGGAAGGAAACGGGATGTGCTTTCAGCGACAAGCTCAGATAGCGATAGTCGTTGATGACATGCTCGCCCTGCGGCATCTGGGGTAGGATGACCTCCGGCTCCTGCTGAAGATCGCTCTGACCAGCCTGTTCGAACAGCGGAAGTCTTTCCGCTGCGGACTTCCCGTCGAGCGATTTGACCGCCCAGAGCGCTGCGCGCCGGTCGAGCCCGATCGATCGGAAAGCGTCTGCATCCGCGAGACGCTCGATGGCCGAGCGCGTCAGGCCTGACCGCAGCCAAAGATCCCGCACCGAGGAATAACCGCCGCCGCGATGGGCAACAAGTTTTTCAACCATATCCACCTGACGCAGGCCTTTGACCAGCGAAAAGCCTAGCCGGATTGCTTTTCCCGTCCTGATGACATCGCGCATCTCCCTATGGCGCGGCTCTATATCGCTGGGATCGAACATAGCATCACCCTCAAGAGCGGCATCCCAATCGGATATATTGATATCGACCGGCAGAACCTTCACGCCATGCTCGCGTGCATCCCGCACCAACTGGGCGGGTGGGTAAAACCCCATAGGCTGGGAATTGAGCAGAGCGGCGCAGAAAATGTCGGGATAATAGGTCTTGAACCAGGAAGAGGCGTAGACCAGCAGGGCAAATGAAGCTGCATGGCTTTCCGGAAAGCCATATTCGCCAAAACCTTTGATCTGATTGAAACAGCGCTCGGCGAAGTCACGCTGGTAGCCATTATCGATCATGCCTTTCACCATGCGCTCCTCGAAATGGGCGACCTGGCCGGTTCGACGGAATGTTGCCATGGCCCGGCGAAGCTTGTCGGCTTCGGCGGGGGTGAATTTGGCAGCGGTTATGGCAATCTGCATGGCCTGCTCCTGAAACAGCGGCACACCAAGGGTTCGCTTCAAAACCTCCCGCAATTCCTCGCTTGGATATTCCACAGCATCCGGGTTTTGCCGCCGTTTCAGATAGGGGTGGACCATGTCGCCTTGGATAGGTCCCGGCCGGACGATGGCGACTTCGATGACGAGATCGTAGAACTCCCGTGGCCGCAGACGGGGCAGCATGCTCATCTGCGCCCGGCTCTCGATCTGGAAGACGCCGACCGTATCGGCCCGGCAAATCATGTCGTAGACGGTCGGTTGAATGTCTTCATAGACCTGCGACAGCCTTTTGGGCGCGTTGTAATGATTTTCCAGCAGCTTGAAGGCCTTGGCGAGACAGGTGAGCATGCCGAGCGCCAGCACGTCGATCTTCAGAATCTTCAGATTGTCCAGATCGTCCTTGTCCCATTCGACCATGTAGCGATCGGGCATGGCCGTGTTCATGATTGGCACGACCTCGTCGAGACGGTCCTTGGTAATGACGAAGCCGCCGACATGCTGCGACAGATGGCGCGGATATTCCATCAGCAGGCCGGCATAGTTCAACACCCGCAACGTGGTCGGGTCCGTCATATCGAGACCGGCGGCTTTTGCCTGCTCCTGCGAAAAAGACGTGGTCCACCAGCCCCAGATCGAGCTGGAAAGCGCCGACTGCACATCCTCGGAAAGGCCGAAAACCTTGGCCACCTCACGGCCAGCCGAGCGGGCACGGTAGCTGATGACGGCCGATGCAAGACCGGCATGCTCCTTGCCATATTCCCGGTAGATATACTGGATCACCTCCTCGCGGCGTGCATGCTCGAAATCGATGTCGATATCCGGTGGCTCGTCGCGATCGCGCGACAGGAAGCGGTCGAACAGCAGGGTGAATTTCTGTGGATCGACTTCGGTGACGCCCAGGCAAAAGCAGACCGACGAATTGGCTGCCGATCCCCGCCCCTGGCAGAGAATGCCCTTGCTGCGGGCAAAGTTCACCAGCTTGTGGACGGTCAGGAAATAGGGCTCGTATTCCTTGGTTTGAATCAGTTCGAGTTCGTAGGCCAGCTGGCGTTCGACCTTTAAGGGAACACCGCCGGGATAGCGAAGCATCGCGCCTTCACGGACAAGCCGCTGCAGTCTGAGCGCCGGGGTTTCATCCTCGCCACTCTCCGTCGGATAATTATGCTTCAATTCGTCGAGGTTGAAGGATAGCCGGCGAAAGAATTTGGCAGTGTTGGCGATGGCATCGGGATAATCGCGAAAGATCCTGGTCATCTCTACCGGGTTTTTCAAATGACGCTCAGCATTGGCCTGAAGGCGCAGGCCTGCCCCTGCGATCGTGACATGCTCCCGGATAGCGGTGACGATATCCGCCATCGGCCTATGATCGGCCGCGTGATAGAGCGCATCATTACTGGCAATAAGCCGAGTTCCTGTCTTTAAGGCAATTGCAGCCAGACTGGCGAAGTCGTGCTGATCGAACCCGTCATAATGCGGTGTCATGCCGAGATGGAGCCGATGTCCGGCATAATCACTGAGTTTGGACAAAAGGTTGGTCAGCATCGGAGCATCGGGACGGCCGGCGCCTTCCAGAACGATCAGCTGAAGCTCGTCCTGCCATTCGAGCAGATCGGACAGGAACAGCGTGCAGGTTCCTTTTTTAGACCGAAGGTTTCCCGCGCTGAGCATGCGGCACAGATGCGCCCAGCCCCGCCGATTGCGCGGATAGGCGAGAATATCCGGTGTGCCATCGGCAAAAACCAGGCGGGCACCAGGTTGAAACGCATAGTTCTCGATCTTTGCCTTGGCATGGGCGCGAACCACGCCGGCCACCGTATTGCGATCCGCGATCCCGAGACCCGCCAGCCCGATTTTCCGGGCCGTGACCACCATGATCTCGGCCGGAGTAGACCCTTCCAGAAAGGAAAAGTTGGTTCTGGCGCCAAGCTCATAAAAGACCGGTGCGGCGCTCATGCGAAAATCCCATGCAGGAACCATTGCGGGGGCGCGACGGTCTGGCCGTAGAGGCCATCGCGAAACAGCCAGAAGCGCCGTCCATCCGAATCCTCGATCCGGAAATAATCCCGCGTCAGCGCATCTTCTCCGTCGATCCACCATTCGCCGGCGATCCGCTCCGGACCTTCGGCCCGGGCTACCTGATAGGTGATCTTGCGCCACTTGAAGCTTGCCGGCGCGCCTTCCGGCAATTCGGTCGCGATCGCGTCCACCCGTTCCGGATGACGGAAAAGCCGCAAGGGGCGAACGGAGGGCAGGGCGGCGGCGGGCATATCAAGCCTCTGCTGCGCAGAGAGCCCGGCGATATCGGCAATCGGAGAAAAGCCCGCCGCCCTTTCGGGCACATGGCTTTCCTGCAGCACCAGCACGGACAGGCTCTCCGGCCCGAAGCGCGCCATGACCCGATCGGCAAAGGCCGACAGGGAGCGGGTCTGATCCGATCTCCCGGAAAAATCTTCCTGGATGGCAACATAGCGTTCCGTCTTCAGCACGCAGAGACGAAGGATTTCGAAACCGTAGCCGGCATCGAGATCGTCGTGAATGGCCTGAAGACGCTCGCGGTACAGCGCGGCGATGCGCTCGGGATCTTTCGATGCAGCCGACGTAGCGGCCCGAATGCGGAAGACCTTGCCATCCACACGGAAGAGCACGAGTTCGAACAGGCGGCCCCCTTCCTCGCGTTCTTCCAAGCTCTGCCGCAGGCTCTTGGCAAGCTGCAATGTCAGGCCGAGAATATCGTCCTCATCCTGAATGGGAGAGGCAAGGCGCCGCTCCGCCGACAGGCTGGCCACCGGAAGGCGTGGAGAAAGCGGCTCGTCTTCGAATCCAAGAGCCTGATCGAGGCGTAGAAGCACCGACGGGCCGAACCGGCGGGCTAAAGGCGCCCGCGGCAGAGGAATGAGATCGCCGACCGTTTTCAGACCGACGCGCGCCAGCGTCTCGATCGTTTCTAGGGGAAGCCTGAGTGCCGCAAGGGGCAGGCAAGACAGGACGTCTTCGGCATCCTGAGGCCCGGCAATTTCCCCCGGCCGGTAGCGCGCCATCGCCCAGGAAAGGCCCGCTGAAGAGGAAATTGCACCACGTGCCTCGATGCCCAGGCGAAAAAGCCGGGAGAGGATGTCGGTCAGAAGCGATTGTTCGCTGCCATGCAGATGGACGCAACCGCTGATGTCCAGATAGAGCCCGTTCGCTCCATCCATCGCCACAAGCGGCGTATAGCGGTCGCACCAGTCGGCAAGCGATGTCAACAGACCCTTGTCGGCAGCAGGATCGGCTGGAATGATCTCGATGCCTGGAAGCATGGCGCGCGCCTCCGCCAGACCCTGTCCGCGTTTCAACCCGGCCTTTTCACCGCAGATATCAAGGGCTGCAATGCGCATGGCATTCTGGATACGGTCGACAAAAACCAGCGGCGGAAAATCAGGACGCTTTCTGGAAAGCCATGACACGCCCCATTTCATCCGCGCCACCCGGTCCGCCGGCAGATGCGGGAAGTTCAGCGACAGAATGCGCTGGCTGGCGTTTTGCAGCAGAAGCGGCTGTCTCTGGGACGAGATCTCGGAAACGGCGGGCATGGGAACTCCATTCCATCAAAAGCTCAAGAGGTGCAAAGGCCCTGCTTTTCTCAACGGCGACCCGGAAGACCGGATTGCCGATGCTGCCGGCCAGCATCGATCCATCCGGAAGCGGCCGCCCAGCGGCGGGGGCAGGGGCAACACGGAACCGGAAGATGGCACTGCTCGCCTCTTCCTCACCCGCCTGCCGCAGAAGAAAAATCGGCACTTTGCCTGTTCGCGCTCGCATATGCAGGCGGCGGCTTTCGTTCAGGCCGAACTGGGCCGGGTTTCCCCGGATTTCCAGAATGATAGCCGTAAAGACCGGGACCGAGAGCGCCGCTTCAGCAATCCAGAGCGCATCGGCGACAGTTCGGGGGCTGCTGAAGATGCAACGGCCAGTATCCAGCCCATAGGCCTGCAGCCCACGGCCATAGGGAGGACCGGCTTCAGACGCAGTCATTCCCTGACCGATCCAAAGAACGGGCGAGACTGCCTGTCCGCGATCTTGGCAAAGCACCGCCAATGCGAGAACAAAACCCATCGCAGCACCTGCATCCCGGGTTTCCGCGGTACGGATTTCTGTGAGCCCGCCAAGCGGCAAACCGCCTTGGAGGATATCGTCGAGTGCGGCGATACCGAGGGGAAGAACCTGCCTGGAAACGCCTGCATCCTCGTTGCCGATCTTCTGCTCGAAGCCCGCCGGAGCGCCCTTCCTGGCCGCTTTCAGGAGCCCGGGGACGTTTTCATTTTCCAGCCTTGCGATCTCTTCGCGGAGCGCAGAAAGACGCTCGCGCGTCATGGGCGTCTGCACCATGACGTCACTCCAATTCAAATTGTTCCTGTTATGTTCTTATAGATTCCAGAGCTTCAAAGAAGAGTCAACGGGATTCTCTAAGAATTTATTCCTTGACAGGGTCCAACCAAATTCAACCCTCGAAAAACGCTGGGGAAATGGCTATATCAGGGGGCAAGCAAGGAGTGCCCATGGCCCGCATAGACCAGAGCGACGATTGGCGGGAACGCCACGCGCCGACAATCAGCACATTCGAATCCCTGGCACTGGAGGCTTACAGCCACCTGCCGGACGAATTCCGGGCGCTGGCGACCGATCTGACCATCGAGATCGACGATTTTCCGGATGAGGACGTTTTCGAGGACATGGCGCTGGAAACGCCGTTTGATCTGCTCGGACTGTTCGAGGGACGCGGCATCGGCGAGCGTTTCACCATGGAAACCGGCGAGATGCCGAACCGGATCATTCTCTACCGCCGGCCGATTCTCGATTATTGGGCTGAGAACGAGGAGACGCTGGGCGACATCATCACCCATGTGCTGATCCACGAGATCGGCCATCATTTCGGCCTGTCGGACGACGACATGGAGCGGATCGAGGAAAGCGTCGAGCATGTGGGCGGCTGAGACGGATTTAACCGTCCCAGCCATTCAGTCCATCGGGGTCAGTGTTCGGAGAGCTTGGTGTCGGAGGTGTATTCCTTGCCTTCGACATCCTTGACGACAGCCTGGCCGCACATCATTGCCCGCGTTTCCTGGTTCCAGGCATAGGTCGGCGAACCGTAGAGGTCCCAGCCCTTGTTGAGAGCGGCCGTGACCTTGTGGCAGAAGGTGGCGTCGTCGATGGCAGTCAGCAGGCGATAAAGTTTCAAGGGTTTTTTCCTTTTTGGTTGATGGTATCGGCCTTGGCGGCGAGCCGCAGAGCTTGATCGAGGTGGAGACGCTCGACCATCTGGCCGTTGAGATTGATGACGGCTTTATCGGCATTTTCCGGCAGCGCAAAGGCATCGATGATCGACCGGGCGTCAGCAAGGGCGGCGTCGGCGACACCGAAGGCGCCGTTGGCCGGGCCGATCTGGGCCGGGTGGATCAGCATTTTGCCATCGAAGCCCATGTCGCGGCCCTCAGCGCATTCCGCCGCGAAACCCGCATCATCCCGGAAATCGTTGAAGACGGCGTCGATGATATCGAGGCCGCAGCTGCGGGCGGCGAGCAGGATCTGCATCAGCCAGGCAATCAGATAGGTGCGGCCGGGCAGGGCGGCCACGCCGGTATCCTTGCGCAGATCGTTCAGCCCCGGCACGAAACAATCAAGCCTGCCGCCGGAGGTTCTTCCGGTTTCGGCAATCGCCGCCGCATTGAGCACGCCGCGCGGGGTTTCGATCATCGCCCAGAGACGTACGTTGTCCGGGGCATCGTTTTCCGAAAGGAAATCAACGACCGCCTGGATATCCTGCGGGCTTTCGACCTTCGGCAAAAGGATGGCATCGGGCGACAGCGTCAGGGCGAAGGCCAGATCTTTCTCGCCGAACGGTGTCTTCAGATCGTTGATGCGGATGATCACTTCGATATCGCTGCGGCGCTGCCGCTGCAGATGATCGGCCAGCGTCTGGCGGGCGGCAACCTTGTTGTCGACGGAGACTGCATCTTCGAGATCGTAGATCACCGCATCGCAGGCAAGACTGGCGATCTTGGCAAGGGCGCGGGCATTGTCGGCGGGTACGCACAGAACCGAGCGGCGCAGACGGGCCGGGTGGCGGTCGCCAGAGGACGATGCCGAAAAGGGTGCGGAGGTTTCGGACGGCATCATGCTCTACTCTCTGATGCAGGCGAGTTCAGGGGTGCAGGCGAGTTCATGCGGCTTTTGTGCCCGGCTTTCGCCATTTTCGCAAGGCAGACCTGTGATACGGAAGTAGGTCTTGCAACGCGGCGCGGGCGAACCCACATCTCAGGCAACGAAAGGTGACGACAATGCAAAGCATACGCTCTCTCCTCCTGACAATCGCAGGCATCGCTTTCACGCTGATGGCCTTCGTGTTTACCGCCTCGCTCGGCCTTGCCCTGATCGGCATCGCCTCGGTGGTGATGATCAGCATGACGATTGCCGCGCGGCTTGCGCCCAAGCCGGTGCGCGCCACCGTCAACCGCAACCGCCAGCAGCGCGAACCGCGCATCTGGAACGACGGCCGCGGCACGATCATCGATCTCTGAGGCCGGTTTGCGGGCTTTCCCGCAGCGCGCAACAAGATTCTCCTTCATTTCGGCGTGAAATTGCTCTACACGCTGGGCGGAAATTCTTCCGCCCCGTTGAAATCGAAGGCCATTGCCATGGACAAGTTCGTCAAGCTCACCGGCGTTGCCGCGCCGCTCCCCGTCGTCAATATCGACACGGACATGATCATTCCGAAGGATTACCTGAAGACGATCAAGCGCACCGGTCTCGGCATCGGGCTTTTCGCCGAAGCGCGCTATCATGAAGACGGCACGGTCAACGAGGATTTCGTTCTCAACAAGCCCGCCTACCAGAATGCCAATATCCTGGTTGCCGGCGACAATTTCGGCTGTGGCTCGTCGCGCGAGCATGCCCCGTGGGCGCTGCTCGACTTCGGCATCCGCTGCGTCATTTCGACCTCGTTTGCCGACATCTTCTACAATAACTGTTTCAAGAACGGCATCCTGCCGGTCGTGGTTTCGCCGGAAGACCTGGAAAAGCTGATGGATGACGCCTCGCGCGGCTCCAACGCCATCCTGACGGTCGATCTGGAAAACCAGGAAATCACCGGCCCGGACGGCGGCAAGATCACCTTCGAACTCGACGCGTTCCGCCGCCACTGCATGCTGAACGGCCTCGACGATATCGGCCTGACGCTGGAAAAGGCAACGGCGATCGACACGTTCGAAAAGGCCAATGCCGCCTCGCATCCCTGGGCCTGACCCGGAATGCCCAGCCCGCGAAAACTGATCTCTTCCGGCTCGCCGTTTGAAAAGACGGCGGGTTATTCGCGGGCTGTCGTGCAGGGCGACTGGTGCTTCGTTTCCGGTACCACCGGCTACGATTACCAGACGATGACCATGCCGCAGACGGTGGAAGAGCAGACCCGCAATTGCCTGAAGACGATCGAGGCGGCGCTGACCGGCGCCGGATTCTCGCTCAAGGATGCGGTGCGCAATCACTATTACGTCACCGATGCCGCCTTTGCCGATCTCGTCTTCCCGATCCTCGGCGAAGCCTTCGGCGACATCCGCCCGGCCGCAACGATGGTGGTCTGCGACCTTATCCGCCCGGAAATGCTGATCGAGATCGAAGTCACCGCCTTCAAGGGCTGACACGTCAGCTCTCGACAAAGGGTGGCCCCAAAGGCTCTATTAGGCCCGCTTTTGCCAGTTCCGCGTGAAAATAGAGAAAGATCTGACGCCGGAACAGGATCATCTCGCGTTCGTCGTCCGTCTTCGCCCCGGCAAGCCCTGCAGCCACCTGTTGCGGTGTCGCCAACTCGACAGTGTCGCAGCAAAAATCAAGCATCTCCGTGATTTCGCGATCTTCCATCTGGGCAACACAGAGAATATGTCCAAACCTGGTCTTTCTTGCGAGGCAACGGCAATCGCGGCGGCAGCGGCGCACGCCGCAAGCGAGATGATTGAGCCAGAACGTCGAAGCGACACGGACCATCACTTCGGTTGCCGGTGATATTTCGGGTTTGACACAGGGCATAATCGCTCCTTCAGGGGCGGGCAGCAAAAAGCATCCCCGCGCGGTGTTCGCCGTGGTTTTGAAAACATGCACTCAATCGGACGGGGCACTGGAAACCGCCTCTAATGAGTAAATATATTTGACGCCTTCCAGCGCCCCGTTTGGCGTTCTCTCGGGAGCTTTCCTCCCTACAGACCCCGACTGCGGATTCTCTGACCCGGGACGATTGCCGCGACATAGGATTCCGGTTCCGGCGTTAAGCTCACGGCTCCGGTACGTCACGGTTCTCGACCCGGCATGCGTGCCACACAGGCACACCCGCCCCAGAAGGACAGGGGGAATCCATTTTCCGGGGGCTCTCCTTCCGGTCCGCCTGACGTTCGCAGCCTTCTCATCGAAGACCACGAGGCTTCACGTGGAGCGCCAGCCCTGCCTCGCCGCAAACGTCTTGCGGTGCATCCGTGACAGAACGCCATGATCATGGCACGGTTTTTTTGGGCGGGGATTCTGGGAGAGGACAATTTCAAAAAAACTGTTCGATTTCAACGCAGAGACATGTAGCATCCCGCTTGAACGTCCACGCCAGAAGGGGAAAACGATGCTGTTGAGAATGGAAGCCAAACTCGCCGGCGTCTGCACGCCGGTTTTCACCAGCCATCCGGTCCGCTGGCTGGGGCTCCTGGCGCTTTGCTCTATCTATATCCTGAGCGGCGTGACCAAGCTCCTGGATTTCGGCAGCGCCGTCGCCGAGATGGAGCGATACCAGCTTTTGCCGGCAAGGCCGATCGCCGCCGTGGTCATCCTTTTCCAGCTGAGCGCTTCGGTCATGGTCATCAGCGGTTTCCTGCGGTGGATCGGCGCGCTGTCTCTGGCCGTGTTTACCGTGCTTGCAACATTCATTGCCCTGCGGTTCTGGGAAATGCCGCTGGGGCAGGAGCGCTTCATGACGATGAACTTCTTCTTCGAGCATCTCGGGCTGGCCGGAGCCTTTCTTCTCGTCGCCTGGTACGATCTGCACAGATGGCGCCGGGGCGACAGGGACTGGAGCTGATCAGCAATCCCTGCGCAATCGGCTTAAAACGTGTTGCGGCCGGCATGGACGACAGGCATTCTGCCGTCTTGCCTTTCACCCCGTCCTCTCAAAAGGAACCGCACGAATGAGCAGCATCACCACAAACGACGGAACGGAAATCTTCTACAAGGATTGGGGTGCGCGCGACGCGCAGCCGATCGTCTTCCATCACGGCTGGCCGCTGAGCGCCGACGACTGGGATAACCAGATGCTCTACTTCCTGGCGCAGGGATTTCGCGTCATCGCCCACGACCGCCGTGGCCATGGACGCTCGACGCAGACATCGACCGGCCACGAAATGGATACCTATGCCGCCGACGTTGCAGCACTCACCGACGCGCTGGACCTCAAGAACGCCTTCCATGTCGGCCATTCCACCGGCGGCGGTGAGGTCGTCCGTTATGTGGCGCGCGCCAAGCCGGGACGGGTCGGCAAGGCGGTCATCGCCGGTGCCGTGCCGCCGGTCATGGTGAAATCGGACCGAAATCCAGGTGGGCTACCGATCGATGTCTTCGACGGTCTGCGCAGCGCCCTTGTGGCAAACCGCGCCCAATTCTTCATCGATGTGCCGACCGGCCCGTTCTACGGCTTCAACCGTCCCGGCGCCAAGATTTCCCAAGGGCTGATCGACAATTGGTGGCGGCAGGGAATGATGGGTGCCGCCAACGCCCATTACGAGTGTATCAAGGCGTTTTCCGAAACCGATTTTACCGAGGACCTCAAGAAGATCGAGGTTCCGGTGCTGGTCCTGCACGGAACCGACGACCAGATCGTTCCCTATGACGACTCGGCACCGCTTTCGGTAAAACTGCTGAAGAACGGAACGCTGAAGAGCTATGAAGGACTGCCGCACGGCATGCTCTCGACGCATCCGGAGATTCTCAATCCCGATATGCTGGCTTTTTTCAAGGGGTAGGGTTGCAAGACCACAAACGCGGCTGCGAGGACACCCGGGCCAGCACTGATGGCAAAAGCATGTCTCATTATCGGTAGGTCATTGGAAAGGCTATCGGCAGCCAAACCTCCGTCACTCCTGTGCTTGTCACAGGAGTCCAGCCAGCCCAAGTCTTTGGGCTGAAAAGTCTTTTTGACCCGACGGACGTCGGGTCACTGGATGCCCGCCACAAGGGCGAGCATGACGGAAGGTGGGAGTGGCCACGTCATAAAGCAGCAATTTTGAGACCCGTCAGCAAACCAAAAACCCGGCTGCAGGGACAGCCGGGCTCTCGGGGAGGAAGCCGGAAATGGTGAGCGCTTATTCGCAGACGCGGATCTTCTTGACGATCAGATTGCCGTCATGATCGTAGGTTCTGACCTTCTTGACGTAGCAATAGGGTTTGCAGTCGTCGGTATAGTAGCCGGCCTGCGACGGGGCTGCGCAAGAAGCGGCGGCAATGATGGCGACGGCGGCGGTCAGAACGAATCTGCGCATGCGGGGTCTCTCCTTGCAATCCTGCGGATGAGCCTTGCTCATCCAGTGACCGGACAATCCCACAGGCCAGATATTGGCGCTGTTCCGGATGGAACAGGGAGCTGTCGTCCGGCTTTGATTATCCTTGAAGAGAAGCATGCCCAACGAAGCTCGCAAGACCGCCGTCACGGCATGATGCGCATTGATCGTTTCATCAACTCGGCCAGAAGATAAATTTGGCCCGATGGAAGCGTCTGACGTTCGGATAGTCCTCATCCGTTCCGGAGGGAACTGACGGTGCGCGCACAATTCTTTCCAAAACTGCATTTTCCTTGAACGGAAGTTGCGTTAAGAACGCGCCAACACCCTGACAGCCCACCCTTCGATATAAGGAATGCCCCATGACAGTGCGCAATCTTTTCCTTCTGCCCGGCGACGGCATCGGCCCGGAAGCCATGGCGGAAGTCCGCAAAATCATCGCCTACATGAATGCCGACATGGCCGGTGGCTTCACGATCGACGAAGGCCTGGTCGGCGGCTGCGCCTATGACGCGCATGGCGCGGCGATTTCAGACGCCGACATGGAAAAAGCAATGGCAGCGGACGCCGTGCTGTTCGGCGCCGTCGGCGGCCCGAAATGGGATGACGTGCCCTACGAGGTGCGCCCGGAAGCAGGCTTGCTTCGCCTGCGCAAGGACATGCAGCTGTTTGCCAACCTGCGCCCGGCGATCTGCTATCCGGCGCTTTCCAATGCGTCTTCGCTGAAGCCCGAACTGGTCGAAGGCCTCGACATCCTGATCGTGCGCGAACTGACCGGCGGCGTCTATTTCGGCGAACCGAAGGAGATCATCGATCTCGGCAACGGCCAGAAGCGCGGCATCGACACGCAGGTCTATGACACCTACGAGATCGAGCGCATCGCCGGCGTCGCGTTCGAACTGGCCCGCACCCGCGGCAACCGCGTCTGCTCGATGGAAAAGCGCAACGTCATGAAATCCGGCGTGTTGTGGAACCAGGTGGTGACCGCGACGCACAAGGCGAAATATTCCGACGTCGCGCTCGACCATATGCTGGCCGATGCCGGCGGCATGCAGCTTGTTCGTGCGCCAAAACAGTTCGACGTCATCGTCACCGACAACCTGTTCGGCGACATGCTGTCGGACGTTGCCGCCATGCTCACCGGTTCGCTCGGCATGCTGCCGTCGGCTTCGCTCGGTGCGCCCGATGCCAAGACCGGCAAGCGCAAGGCGCTCTATGAGCCCGTGCACGGCTCGGCCCCCGACATTGCCGGCAAGGGCATTGCCAACCCGATCGCGATGATCGCCTCGTTTGCCATGTGCCTGCGCTACTCCTTCAATCTCGTGACGGAAGCCGACAACCTGGAAAAGGCCATCGCCAACGTTCTCGACAAGGGGATCCGCACCGGCGACATCATGGCCGACGGCGCCCGCCAGGTCGGCACCGTCGACATGGGCGATGCGATCCTCGCCGAATTCAAGGCGCTTTCGGCGTAAATTCTGCCGGATTAACGGTATTGTGCGGCATCCGGGTCATGGCCTGGATGCCGTTTTCGTTCGGGTGGGGTTGATTCTTCGCCCAGAGGACCACAGGTTTGCGGAGACTTAGCTCCAGCTCCGTCATTCCTGTGCCTGTCACAGGAATCCAGCCACGCGACGTCCGTCGCGTGAAAGAGTCTTTTCGCTCACCCACGTGAGCGCGCTGGATCCCCGCCACAAGGGCGAGGATGACGGGAAGAGAGGGAGCATCCCGCAAATACCCGATACATCGGGAAAGGCCGTTCATGAACCGACCACTTTCCTCGTCTCTCTGGCTGCTTTTGGCGGCCGCCCTTTTGGTTGCGGCGCTGCTGCCCTTCGATGGTCTGATCTCGCAGACGGCGCAGGGGCTGCCGGGCGGGGTTGTTGCCTTCAACGAGAAGATCACCGATTTCGGTACATTTGCCTGGATGATCTACGGTTCCGGCTCGATCGTCATCGTCGCCTATATCCTGCACCGGGTGTCGCGCAGCGAAGGCTTTTCGTCGAAAAGCAAGACGGGCTGGCGGCTGGCATTGTATTTCCTGGTGACGATCGGCAGCGCCAGCATCGTGGTGCATCTGGCCAAGCTGGTGATCGGCCGGGCGCGGCCCGAACTCTTCGCTGAGTATGGCGCCCACAGCCTGTCGTTCTTCTCCGGCCATGACTGGGTGTTCCAGAGTTTCCCCTCCGGCCATTCGGCAGCCGTCGGCTCGTTCTTCGGCGCATTCTCGATGCTAGCGCCACGGCTGCGCATCGTCTTTGTGCTGGGAGCCTTGGCCATCGGCATCAGCCGGATCGTGGTCGGCGCGCACTATCCGAGCGATGTGGCCGCTGGATTGCTCGTCGGATTGTGGACGGCGCTGATGACGGCCTTCTTCTTTGCCCGGCAGACCTGGTTGTTCCGGCTGGACGAGAAGGGCTGGCCACGGCCGAAAAACAGTTTCCAGCCTTCGAAGGGATGAGCCGGACGCAATGAAAAGCCCGGCGCAGGGGACTGCGCCGGGCTTTCCGTATCGATATCCAGCCGGGATCAATCCATGGTGTGGATATCGCGATCCTTGGTTTCGGGCAGGAACAGCATGCCGATCACCAACGTGATGCCGGCGAACACGATCGGGTACCAGAGGCCGTAATAGATATCGCCTTGGGCGGCACTCATCGCGAAGGCCGTTGCCGGAAGCAGACCACCGAACCAGCCGTTGCCGATATGGTAGGGCAGGGACATGCCGGTGTAGCGGATGCGGGTCGGGAAGAGTTCGACCAGAAGCGCTGCAATCGGGCCATAGACCATCGTCACGTAGATGACGAGCACGGTGAGCACGGCGATGACGCCAAGCCAGCTGACGCGGGCCGGATCGGCGACCATGGTGAAGGAACCGCCCTTGTCGACGGTGTAGACGGGCATCTCGGTGACGCCCGTGGCTTCTTCCGCCGTCAACAGCTTGGCCGCAACCAGCTGTTCGCCGGTCATGGCTGCCTTGTCGCCGGCGCGAATGGCTGCGGCATCGAGCGTCAATTCCGGATTGGCGGCGACGAAGCCGTCAAGCTTGCTTTCCGGAACCTTTGCCGCGCCACGAACGAGCGGATAACCGGCGTCGTGAAGGGCGATGTTGATCTGCTTTTCGAAGGCCGAACCCGATGCCTTGGCCTTGTCGCCAGCCGCGATCGCGTCATAGCCGGTGACCGTTGCTTCGCCGATCTTGACGGTTGCCGGCGTTCCGGCCGGGCCGGGCACCACGTCATAGGGAACAGAGTTGCGCGTCAGGAACGACGTTGCGATATCGCAGGAGGTCGTGAACTTCGCCGTACCGGTCGGGTTGAACTGGAACTTGCAGTCGCCCGGAGCAGCCGTAACGGTTGCCCGGATGGTTTCCTGCGCTTCGGCGAGCGCCGGATTGCCGGCCCAGGTCAACGCCTTGAACAGCGGGAAGTAGGTGAGCATGGCAAGCACCAGGCCGGCCATGATGATCGGCTTGCGGCCGATCTTGTCCGACAGCGCCCCGAACAGCACGAAGAAGCCGGTGCCGATCAACAGCGAGATGGCGACCATGATGTTGGCCGACTGGCCGTCCACCTTCAGGATGTTCTGCAGGAAGAACAGCGCGTAGAACTGGCCCGTATACCAGACGACGGCCTGGCCGACGACGGCGCCGAACAGCGCCAGAAGCGCGATCTTGGCGTTTCTCCACTGGCCGAACGCTTCCGTCAGCGGTGCCTTGGAGCCCTTGCCTTCTTCCTTCATCTTCTTGAAGGCGGGCGATTCGTTCATCTTCAGACGGATCCAGACGGAAACGCCGAGCAGGATGAACGAGAGCAGGAACGGCACGCGCCAGCCCCAGGCTGCAAAGGCTTCCTTGCCGAGCATCATCTGCACGGCAACGATGACCACCAGCGACAGGAACAGACCGAGCGTCGCCGTCGTCTGGATCCAGGAGGTGAAGTAACCGCGCCGGCCCTGTGGCGCGTGTTCGGCCACATAGGTTGCAGCACCGCCATATTCGCCGCCGAGCGCCAGGCCCTGCAGCATGCGCAGCACGATCAGAAGAATCGGAGCGGCGATGCCGATCGAGGCGGCGCCAGGCAGGATGCCGACGAGGAACGTCGACAGGCCCATGATGACGATGGTGACCAGGAAGGTATATTTGCGGCCGACGAGATCGCCGAGACGGCCAAACACCAGCGCGCCGAACGGACGCACCAGAAAGCCTGCCGCAAACGCCAGAAGGGCGAAGATGTTACGGGTGGTTTCCGGATATTGGGAAAAGAAGGTCGCGCCGATATAGACGGCCAGCGAACCGTAGAGATAGAAATCGTACCACTCGAAGATCGTGCCGAGCGAAGAGGCGAAGATCACCTTCTTCTGCTCGCCCGTCATCGGTGCAGCCTTTGCACCGGGCGCTACTGCGACATCTGCCATTTCGTTTGTCCTCCACTCAAAAACGGCTTTGTGCGCACCCTCAAATGCCTCCGAATCCTCCCTGATTCGCAAGCGGAATGCGCCATGAGACCAAAATGGCAGAAAACCCCCTGGGGTGGCAGAGCGGCTTTGGGATTATGACTTTAGTCGAATAAGCTCAGGCCCGCAGCGCCGCCGCCGGCGACTGGCGGTAGGCAAGAAGCGCCGGTGCCAGCGCAAGGATAGCGGAAAACAGCACGATGGCGATCACGCTCTTCAAATCGTCGCGGGTGAAACCGACCGGCAGGACGATGCCGCTTTCACCCGAAACCATCGCCGACAACAGCATCGCGGCACCGTAGCCGATGGCAAAGCCTGAGAGAATGCCAAGCGCGATGAGGATGAACAGCTCGAGCCAGACGATCGCCAGCACGGCGGATTGCGGCGCGCCAAAGGCTCTCAGCGCGCCGATCTGGCGGCGGCGCTGGCCGATATGCATGACGGTGACCATGAGCACGGCGGCGGCCACCAGGATCTGCGCACCGACGGCGACCGCCGACAGCACACGCTTGGCATCGCCAAGCGTCGCGTAGAGATTGGTCAGCACCTCGCCCGGGAAAACCGCAAGCGTGCCATTGCCGCGATAATCCTGCCGCAGCTTGTAGGCGTCGGCGATGGTCTTCGGCTTGACGAGGATGGCTGGAAGGCCCGGGATTTCCGCCGTCCAATGTTCATCAAGCGGCGCATCAGGATCGATGGCAGCATGTTCGCCATGGCCGTGATCGTCATCGTGATGAGCGGCCTCGGTACCAGGCGCCCGTGCCGTGTCTCCGGCCGGTTTGTCCGCGTGCGCTTCTTCCGCCTCATGATCGTGGGCGCCCATTCCATGCAGGCCCCAGACGGCCCGGATGGGCACCAGGATGGCCCGGTCCCAGGATGTTCCCGTCGGCGCCAAGCGGCCGGTGATGCGGTAGGCAAGCTCCGTATGCGTTTCGCCGCCGGCAGTGCCGTGCATGGGTTTTACCGCATAGCCGAGTGGCAGCGACACGGCGGCACCGATGACCGCTTCGCCGGCAGTGCTAAAGCTGCGTCCTTCAGAAAGCGCCGATAAATTGCCGACAAGTGCCGTGGACGTGCCGACGATCGGATAACCGGAAAAGGAATCGCCGAAACCGACGGGGGCCGCCCAGGACACACGCGGATCGGCCGCAAGCTTGCCCAGCACATCGCCCGGCATCAGGGGCAGGGGAGAAGGCTGCAGGAAGATCGAGGAGAGCAGCAGCTGGGTCTCGCTGCCCGGAGCGCCGACGACAAGATCGAAATGGTCGGCGGCACGGGCGCTGCCAAGTCTGAGCGCTCTTTCCTGCAAGGTGACGGCGACCCCAAGTGCGGTGGCAAAGGCGATCAGAAGCACGACGACCAGCGAGCCCGCCCAGAGACGGCGCAGATCAGAAAGGATGAAACGGGTCATGCAGCCTTTTCCCGGTGCTCTCGATCCGACGCAATCCGGCCGGCCGACAACGTGATACGGCGATCGAGCCTGCCGGTCAGCCGTGGATCATGGGAAACGACGATCAGCGTGCTTTCATTGTTGACCGCCAGGTCGATCAGCAGCCGGGCGACGGCATCGCCGCTGTCGCTGTCGAGGCTTGCAGTCGGCTCGTCGGCGATCAGCACGCCCGGTTTTCTGAGCAGCGCCCTTGCAATCGCGACGCGCTGCATTTCGCCGCGCGACATGGTTTCGACTTTCTGGTCGGCGCGGCAGAGACCGACGGCATAAAGCAGCATCAGCGCCCGATCCGGGTAACCCGGTTTCATCGCGCGCGATAGGCGGGCGGGCAGAAGGATGTTATCGACCGCGCTCAAGCCCGGGAACAGATGGAAATCCTGCATGACGAGGCCGATATGCGCGCCGCGCCAGCGATCGCGGCTGCGTTCCGGCATAAGGGCGATATCGGTTCCGCCCCATTGGACAGAGCCGCCGCGTGCGCAGCGTTCAAGCCCGGTGAGGATATTGACCAGCGTGCTTTTTCCCGAGCCAGATGCACCGGTGACCGCGACACGGCTGCCTGCGGCGATGGACAGCGAAGGGATATCGAGAACCGGTGTGGGAAGGCCCGGATAGGAAACCGACACGGAATTGAGATCGAGCGAAAGCATGGTGTTAGACCGACGCGTATTCGGCATTGCGCAGCCGTAGCAGGCTGACAAAACCGGTTTCGGGATCGGTCCATGACCCGAATTCGAGAACCCCGCGCGCCTCGATCGTCTGCGACGGCTGCACGAATGTCTGCTTTTCACCGAGATAGACGACGACGATATTGTCCGGCCAGTCGGCGTCCGAGGAACAGAACGGGCAGAGCGACATGGGAATTTCGGTCAGCACGAAGAATGCGGCCTCGGCCTTCAGCGGCGGTGCCATAAAACCCTTGATGGTGATGTCCTGACCGGCGAGCGACTTCACCTTTTCGGAGAACTCCAGCCCGAGAACGCCGAACTTGCTGTAGAGCTCATCGAACGACAGAGACGGAACGGCGGCTGCGGCCGGACGCACAGCCGCCAGCAAAGGCAGACTGGCCAAGAGGCGTAGCGCATCGCGGCGCGTGGTTCTCGCAAAGGGACCGGTCATCGGGCGTCCACCTTAACTTATGATATCAGGCCGGGAAACGGAAACCCGGCTAACGAAGTCCATTCTTATCATTCGGTAACGGTCGTAATGAGAGCCCAATTCCTCTCCAGGGGATTTTTCGCATTGGGCGCTCTCCAAACCCGTCATCCTCGCCCTTGTGGCGGGGATCCAGTGACCCGACGTCTGTCGGGTCAAAAGACTCTTTCAGCCCAAAGACTTGGGCTGACTGGATTCCTGTGACGAGCACAGGAATGACGACGGTTGAGTATCAGTATCACCCACCAACAACCGCATCAAAGTCGGTCCTCAGTCACCTGACGGCGGGCTGTCTCACCAGCCCGCCGGACGCGATTATGGATCAGTTTGTCTGCTTGACGCCAAGAGCCAGGGTATCGGCGAGAACGCGGTAGATGTCGCTTTCTTCCATATACCCCTTGAAGCCCTCGGCACCCGGACCGGCTGCCTGCAGGACGACATCATCGACCGAATGCACGCCGCTATCGCCGCTCTTGGGAATGTTACCCTGCACGAAGACGGCACCGGGAACATCCTTGTAGGCTTCGTTGGCGATATATTCCTTCTTCTCGTTCTGGATTGCCGGAACGAACGGACCATCGAGCTTCGGACGGAAGGTCTCGTAGTGATCCGGGCCGTTGTTGGCGCTGAGGAACAGGCGACGAGTGACGTCGACCTTGTCCGGATAACCGTCCTTGTTTTCGTCGGTATAGTTCGGGAATCCGGCTTCGGCGTAGGTGCCGACCTTTTCGCGCATCTCGGTGCCGGGCTTTTCATCATCGATGGTGCCAATGATCGAAACGCCGTGGGCATGGTCGCCGGTGACGACGATCAGCGTGTCGGGATGGGTTGCGGCGAACTCGCGGGCAACGCCGACCGCCTTGTCGAATTCGATGGTTTCGACCAGCGCGCGATCCCAATCCAGCGGATGGGACATCTTGTCGATATTGGCGCCTTCGACCATCAGGAAGAAGCCTTCCTCGTTCTTCGACAATTCCCCGAGCGCCGCCTTGGTCATATCGACCAGGCCGGGCTGGTTCGGGAATTTTTCGACCGTGCCTTTTTTCAGGAACTCACGGTCCAGCGCCGTATCCATGTTGCCGGTGTGGAAGAGGCCGAGGATCTTGCCTGTGTTGGTGCCGGTTGCGGTCTGAAGCTCGGATTTGTCGGTTGCGAGCGTGTAGCCGGCGTCGTGGAACAGCTTGATATAGTCCTTGTCGTCCTTGCGCTTGGAGCCCGGAACGTCCTTGCCGAGGAAATAGGCCGAACCACCGCCGAGGATGACATCCGGCTTGACGTCGAACATCATGCCGACGATCTGCTCCTTGTCGCCGCGCTTGCGGGTATGGGCGACGACGGCAGCCGGCGTCGCGTCTTCGATTTCCGCAGTCGAGACGATACCGATCGACTTCTTCGTCTGGCGGCGGATGGCTTCGGCGATGGTTTCGACCTTCGGGTCATCGAAGCTGTCGGGCGTACGGTCGGCATAGACACCCAGCGCGTTGACGGCGGTCTTATGGCCGGTCATGTAGGCCGACATGGTGTTCGCACTGTCGGTGGCGATCGCTTCGGTCGATGACGTGCCGACGAAAGCCATATGGTCGAGGTCATCCATGTTGAGGCGGCCGTTGGCCTTACCTTCGGTCATGCCCTTCGACATGATGCGGGCGCCGGTGCGATGGGCCACGGACAGGCCGTCGCCGAGCAGGAAGATGATGTTCTTGGCCTTCTGGGTTTCGCCGGTATTGTAGACGTCCCAGGTCACCGACTTCGATTCGGAGCCGGCGGTCACTTCGATCGTATAGGCGCCTTCGGTCGGCAGAACGAGATCACGGGCAATCAGGGCAGAGCCGAGGACCTTGTCGTCCTTGCCTTTTTCTTCGGCGACGAATTCGGCTTGCTTGCCCAGAACCGTCTTGTAATCCTGGCCATTGACGGTGATCTTGACGTCTTCCGGCTTGACGGCGGACTTGAACTCGACCTTGAAATCGAAGGGCGAGCCAGCGAGAATCGTGGCACGATCCAGCGGATAAACGGTGGTGGCCTGTGCGGCACCAGCGAGGATTGTCGTGGCGGCAAGCGCCGACAGAAGCATACGCATGGAAAACCCCTTTTTGGTTTGCTTTCGAGCTGACGGCCCGCAATAGGCACCCGCGATGACAACGGCATGACACTTCCGTAACGTTTTGACGGCGTGCCTTGCCGACCGTCATTTCTTGCTTGCCTGTTGACTCCGCGCCAAAACCGCGTATGAGCAGCAGCGGAAAAGGACCCACCATGCACCGTTTTGGTTACGCCATCGCTGCGCTGATCGCCCCGGCATTTGCTGCCGGGCGGGTTCGTTCTTTCTCGATATCTTCCAAAACAACGGCCAAAACGACGACGAAAACCGTCTGACGTCTCTGGCCACCGCTCTCTCCCCGGCACGGCCGGGGACCTGAAACCCGCGCCTTTGGCCGGCGGGTTTCCCCCAAAGCCCCGTGGAGAGACAGAAAGAGAGCAAAGACAATGGGTTTCAAGATTGCTATTGCCGGCGCGACCGGAAATGTCGGCCGCGAGATGCTGAACATCCTCGAAGAACGGGGTTTTCCGGCAGACGAAGTCGTGGCGCTGGCCTCGGCCCGCAGCCAGGGCACCGAAGTGTCCTTCGGCGACAAGACGCTGAAGGTCAAGAACCTCGAAAATTACGATTTTTCCGACACCGACATTTGCCTGATGTCGGCCGGCGGCGCCGTATCGCTGAAGTGGTCGCCGAAGATCGGCGCGCAGGGCTGCGTCGTCATCGACAACTCCTCGGCCTGGCGCTACGATCAGGACGTGCCGCTGGTGGTTCCGGAAGTCAACCCCGACGCCATCACCCAATTCACCAAGCGCAACATCATCGCCAACCCGAATTGCTCGACCGCCCAGCTCGTCGTGGCGCTGAAGCCGTTGCATGACTTTGCCAAGATCAAGCGCGTCGTCGTCTCCACCTACCAGTCGGTCTCCGGCGCCGGCAAGGACGGCATGGACGAGCTGTTCAACCAGACCCGCGCCGTCTTCGTCGCCGATCCGATGGAAAGCAAGAAGTTCACCAAGCGCATCGCCTTCAACGTCATCCCGCACATCGATGTGTTCATGGAAGACGGCTACACGAAGGAAGAGTGGAAGGTGATGGCCGAAACCAAGAAGATCCTCGATCCGAAGATCAAGCTGACCTGCACGGCCGTGCGCGTTCCGGTGTTCATCGGTCATTCGGAAGCGATCAATATCGAATTCGAAAACGAGATCACCGCCGACCAAGCCCGCGACATCCTGCGCGAAGCGCCCGGCTGCATCGTCATCGACAAGCATGAAAACGGCGGCTACATCACGCCTTACGAAAGCGCCGGCGAAGATGCGACCTATATTTCGCGCATCCGCGAGGACGCAACCGTCGAGAACGGCCTGAATATCTGGGTGGTTTCCGACAACCTGCGCAAGGGGGCTGCCCTCAACGCCATCCAGATTGCCGAGCTCCTCGTCAATCGCGGCCTGATCAAGGCCAAGAAACAGGCTGCTTGATTAGAAAATATAAAGTTTTATCCGATTATACCCGATCGAGATGCGACCAGCCTTTGGTTTCTATCGTCGCGATTGGGTGAAAAGCCTCGCATGATCCGTTAACGGGATGCGGGGTTTCTTTGTAAAAAGGCAACTGTGACGTTTTTTCACAGTCAAAAGGAGGATTCACGTGAAACGCGGCCTCTCAATACTGTAGCAACGTCGTGACAGAAACCGCAAAGACTGGCATTTTGCGGTCATAAATTTTGGATTCGGGCAATACGGGGTATTTCATGCGCAAGGCAAAGTGCGTACTGGCAGGTTTCACGGCGATGATTGCGGCAGCAATTCTGCCGTCAGTGGCAGCGGCTGCACAATGCAGCAACACATCGGCAGGCTTCGACGCCTGGGTCGAGGACTTCAAGGGCGAAGCCGCAGGCCGCGGCATCAGCCCGGCGGTGCTGAACAAGGCCTTCGCCAACGTCACCTACAACAAGGCAACGATCCGTGCCGACCGGGGCCAGAAGAGTTTCAAGCTGTCGCTGAGCCAGTTCATGCAGAAGCGTGGCGGCCAGACGATCATTTCGCGCGGCAAGAAGATGAAGGCGCAGAACGCCGCTCTCTTCAGTTCCATCGAAAAGCGCTACGGTGTTCCGGCTGGCCCGATCATCGCGATCTGGGGCATGGAAACCGGCTTCGGCGGTTTCATGGGCAAGGAACACACGCTTTCAGCCGTCTCGACACTGTCGTTTGACTGCCGCCGTTCCGACTTTTTCACCGACCAGCTCTATGCGGCCCTGACGCTTGTGCAGCGCGGCGACCTCAGCCCTGACGCACGCGGCGCAGCCCATGGCGAAATCGGCCAGACGCAGTTCCTGCCGGCCAATGTGCTGAAATTCGGCGTCGATGGCGACGGTAGCGGCCATATCGACATGGTTCGCTCCAAGGCGGACGCGCTTGCCTCGACCGCCAACTTCCTGCGCGGCCATGGCTGGAGCGCCGGCGCCGGCTATCAGCAGGGTCAGGCCAATTTCGGCGCGATCCAGGGCTGGAATGCCGCCAGCGTCTACCAGCAGGCAATCGCCATCATCGGCGCCGAAATCGACGGCGGCTGATCAAGCCGTCCACGGGATGAATGTATCCGCAGTCCGGAAACGGGCTGCGGATTTTTTGTTTTCATGAGGTGGGAGAAGGCGGCTTTTTGGAACGATGCGCCGCTCCACGCTTCGTCACCCCCGGGGCTTGATCCGAGGATCCATCAGCGGCGCAACGGCGCAAAGGTCATGCCCTCACCGAGGGTTCCCACATCGACATAACCAGATTCTCGGGTCGAGCCGGGAATGACGGAGTGTGGAGAGGCACCGGGCAAAGGTAGAAAAATCACATGCCGGGCCGGGCAAAATCACCGGTCTTGCTATCCATGACCCACAGTTCGCCGGTCGAAATGTCGAACCAGGCGCCGTGCAGCTGAAGCTTGCCGCGCTGCTCGAGGATTTTGACGCACGGGAAGGTCCGCAGGTTGGCGATCGAGTTGCGGATGGAGACCCGCTCCAGCGCCCGCTGGCGCTCGGCCGCAGTCATCAATTCGTTGTTGTGGATCTGCTCGGCAGCGGGCTTCAGGAGGTTCATCCAGCGGCCGATGAAATCGCCGGGTGACAGCGGTTCGGCATCGAGATCGAGTGCTGCCTTGATGCCCCCGCAGCGGCCATGGCCCATGACGACGATATCGCTGACCTTCAACACCTGCACGGCGAACTCGAGAGCCGCCGATGTCGAGTGATACTGGCCGTCCGGCTCGTAAGGCGGCATCATGTTGGCGACGTTGCGCACCACAAACAATTCGCCGGGGCCGCTGTCGAAGATGGTTTCCGGCGCCGCGCGGCTGTCACAACAGGCAATGACCATGGTCTTCGGCTGCTGACCGGTTTCGGCCAAGGCCTTGTAGCGCTGCTGCTGCTCGCTGAAGCGGCCGCTCATGAAATTGTTGTAGCCGTTCAGCAAATAGTCCGGGAAACGCTGCATGATGCTTGATCACTCCAATTATTTAGACAATTGAGATGTACATTCGCATGTCGGCTCTGCAGCACATACCATCTTTGTGCGCCGCACACAGGCAAATTACGGCAGCCCGCGCCGCCGGTTACATCCGAAATTCTCCGTTTGGTTTGCGTGGGTGAAAAACGGTTTATTCGCTCAAGGCATGGGCTGGCAAGAGGGTAGATCGGCCGAACGATATCAGGAGCGCCGTTTCTGACCGGGATGCAGCAACCGGCGCATCTGAACCATCGCCATCGGCGTCGCAAGACTGGACGCGTCCCGCTCGAGCGTCAACTCATCGGCACCGCGCTTGCCCGTGCGCGCGATGATCTCGAAGACGCTGGCGGTTGCCAGCTGCAAGGCGCGCTCCTCGTTCAAGCCTTCCAGAAGCCGGGCAACGAACAAGGCCGCCAAGAGGTCGCCAGTCCCGTTCGGCGGATTGTCGATCAGCCGATGCTCGGCCAGCAGCGCATGATTGCCGGACAGATAGAGATTACCGGTGCCGCCATTCATCATCGGGATGGCAGATGTCACCAGCATGCGCGACGGCCCGAGCGACAGGGCCGCTTCCAGAATGGCGGTGTTCGTCTCAAGCTCGGCGCCGCAGAGCCAGGCCAGCTCGAACCGGTTTGGCGTGGCAAGCGAGGCCAATGGCAGCAACCGGTCGCGCATCGCGATCGCCGTGGCCTCAGGCACGTACAGCCCGCCGACATCGCCCATTACCGGGTCGCAGGCATAAAACAGGTCCGGATTCTTCGCCCGCAAAGCCTCGACCAGCCGCGCCACACCGTCCGCCTGATGGGCGGCACCGAGATAACCGGAGAGAACAGCCCGCACCTCTCCCGTCCACGGGGCGCGGATCAGATCGTCGATCAACCTGTCGAAATCATCAGGGCCGACCGTCACTCGCGTCGAGGGGCCATGGCCGGGATGCCAGGGCAGGATCACCGTCGGCAAGGCCCAGACCGGATAACCCAGCGTCTCTAGCGCAAAGACGGCAGCGCGATTGCCCACGGACCCGCGAATCACATGGCTGGAAATGACGATGACGGCGCCGGGGGCAGGCTCAGACATTTTGCGATTTTCCGCTGTTTCGAGCTGCCCAGATCGCCCGACAGTCATGCCGCTGTCAACTGCGACTGCCAAAAGATCGAAAGGACACATTTCCGGCTCGTTCATGAGAACAAAGAAATATGCAAATACAACCGATTGAATTCGAAAATCGGCCAATTCTTCCCGAAAATTTCATAAAACCATTCCGAATTGGATCAATCTGACCGAAAAATAGCCACAAAAACAATCGCCATGGACAATTCTTCTGTTAGGTTTGGCCAAAATGGTGATTGCGGGGAGATACGTCATGGGCACCAAATACAATCCGAAAAAAGACCGTCATTTCGAAGCGGTGAGCGAAGCCGGCAAGCTGCTGGGGGTGAAAATGCTCGCTCCGGAGATCCTGTTTCGCCGTGCCAGCCATGACGATCTCGACGCCTATACGCCCACCATGCTGGCTTTGACGGCAGCGCATGCGCTGACCGCCATCAATCGCAAGGAAAGCGACCGTCCGGTCATCTCCGTCGAATCGGTAGACGGCATCGCGCCGAATGCAACCGACGTCTCGATCCTGTCCGTGACCGACCGCAACATGCCCTTCCTCTACGATTCGATCATGGGCGAGGTGACCAGCACCCACCGTGACATTCATCTTGCCGTACATCCTATTCTGGTTCTTGAGGCCGGAAAGCCGGCTAAAATCTTCGACCCGGAAGAAAAGAGCGATCCGGCCACCCGGATCAGCCATATTCAGATTCATATTAGCCGCGTCACCGACACCGAAGCCGAAGACCTGAAGGAGCGGATTGCCAACGTGCTCTCCCAGGTTCATCAGGCGGTCGGCGACTGGACCTCGATGTCGGGCCTGCTCGATCAGGCGATGAACGAATTGGAAAACCACGCCCCCAACAGCAAGAAGGGCGATCGCGACGAGGCGCTGGCCTTCCTGCGCTGGTTGCGCGGCAACAATTTCACCTTCCTCGGCATGCGCGAATACACCTATTCCGGCAAGGGCGAGAATGCCGTGGTCGAACGCGGCGAAGGGCGCGGCCTCGGTATTCTTTCCAATCCCGACGTGCGCGTGCTGCGCCAGGGAAAGGATGCCGTGCTGACGACGCCGGAAATCCTTGCCTTTCTCAACGGCCCGGATTTCCTCATCGTCACCAAGGCCAATGTCAAATCTGTGGTGCACCGCCGCGCCTATATGGATTATATCGGGGTCAAGCGCTTCGACAAGGCCGGCAATGTCGCCGGCGAACTGCGCATCGTCGGCCTGTTCACCTCCAGCGCCTATACGCGCCCGGCAGCCGACATTCCGCTGCTCCGCTTCAAGGTCGAGAAGATCGTCGATCATTTCGGCTTCGATCCGCAGAGCCATTCAGGCAAGATGCTGACCAACACGCTGGAATCCTATCCGCGAGACGACCTTTTCCAGATCGACGTCAGCCTTTTGGCAAGTTTCTGCGAGCAGATCAACGAACTGGCGGACCGGCCGCGAATCCGGGTTCTGCCGCGTATCGATCACTTCGACCGTTTCGTATCCGTTATAGTTTACGTGCCGCGCGAACAGTATGATTCCGACGTGCGCGAAAAGATCGGGCTTTATCTGAAGACCGTCTATGACGGCCGCGTGTCCGCCTATTATCCGGCTTTCCCTGAGGGCGGTCTTGCCCGCGTGCATTTCATCATCGGCCGTTCCGGCGGCAAGACGCCGCGTGTGCCGCAAGCCAAGCTGGAAGACGCGGTGCGCGATATCGTCACCCGCTGGATCGACCGGTTCAACCTGCTGGCGCGCCATGACGGCGTGTCGATCTCCGTCAATGAAGCCTATCAGGCAGCCTTCACGCCAGCCGAGGCCCATGCCGATCTCGCCGATATCGCGGCCTGCTCGCCTGATGACCCGATCCGCATCGCTTTCTATCAGAAGCGCGGCAAGGGCCCGGAATCGCTGGAGCTGAAGATTTTCCATGCCGGCGAGCCGGTTTCGCTGTCGCACCGTGTGCCGCTGCTGGAAAACCTCGGCTTCCGGGTTATCAGCGAACAGACCCATGATATTACCGTCTCCTGCGCCAAGGGCGGCGATCGGCTCGTCGTTCTGCACGATATGGAACTGATCCATCGCGACGGACATCTGCTCAGTCTCGACAAGACCGGCCCGATGCTGGAGGAAGCCTATCTTTCCGCCTGGAACGGCGTGATCGAAGATGACAGCTTCAACCGGCTGATCCTGCTTGCCGGCCTCAGCGCCCGCGAGGTGACGGTGCTGCGCGCCTATGCGCGCTACCTGCGCCAGGCCGGCATCACCTATTCCCAAGGCTATCTCGCCGACACGCTGAACAAATATCCAGCAATCGCTGCGGATATTTTCAAGCTTTTCGTCACCCGTATGGATCCCGTGCTGGAAGACAAGCCGAAGACCAAGCGCACTGCAGCGTTGAGAGCGGCGATCGAACAGGCCCTGGACGCCGTTCCAATCCTTGACGAGGACCAAATCCTGCGGCGCTACGTCAACGCCGTCGAGGCGACGCTGCGCACCAACTATTTCCAGCGCGATGCCGATGGCAATCCGAAGGTGATGCTGGCTTTCAAGCTCGATCCGAAGATCCTCGACGGCCTGCCGGAGCCGCGGCCTTTCCGCGAAATCTTCGTCTATGGCACGCAGGTCGAAGGCGTGCACCTGCGCTTCGGCAAGGTGGCCCGCGGCGGGCTGCGCTGGTCGGACCGGTCGCAGGATTACCGCACCGAAGTGCTCGGCCTGGTCAAGGCGCAGCAAGTCAAGAACGCCGTCATCGTTCCCGTTGGGGCCAAGGGCGGCTTCTATCCGAAGCAGTTGCCGGTCGGCGGCACCCGCGACGACATCTTCAAGGCGGGAACCGAGGCCTACAAGACCTATATCCGCACCATGCTGTCGATCACCGACAACATTGTCGGCCAGGACATCGTGCCGCCGGCCGATACGCTGCGGCTGGATGGTGACGATCCCTATTTCGTCGTTGCCGCCGACAAGGGCACGGCGACCTTCTCCGACACCGCCAACGGCCTGGCGCAGGAAGCCGGCTTCTGGCTGGACGACGCCTTTGCCTCCGGCGGTTCGGCCGGCTACGACCACAAGAAGATGGGCATCACGGCGCGCGGCGCCTGGGAAACCGTCAAGCGGCATTTCCGCGAGATGGACATCGATATCCAGACGACGCCCTTCAGCGTCGCCGGTGTCGGCGACATGTCCGGCGACGTGTTTGGCAACGGCATGCTGCTGTCGGAAAAAATCCGGCTGATCGCCGCCTTCGACCATCGCGACATCATCATCGATCCTGATCCGGATATCGAAAAATCCTTTGCCGAGCGCAAGCGCATGTTCAACCTGCCGCGCTCCAGCTGGCAGGACTATGACCGCTCGACGCTTTCGGCCGGCGCCATGATCATTCCGCGCACGGAAAAATCGGTGACGCTGACGCCGCAGGCGATGGCGGCGATCGGTTTGGAAAAAAGCCAGGCGACGCCGTCGGAGATCATGACGGCGATCCTGAAAAGCCCGGTCGATCTGCTCTGGTTCGGCGGCATCGGCACCTATGTGCGCGGCCCGACCGAAACCGACGCTGATGTCGGCGACCGCGCCAACGACCCGATCCGCATCACTGCCGACGATGTCGGTGCCAAGGTGATCGGCGAAGGCGCCAATCTCGGCGTTACCCAGCGCGGCCGCATCGGCTTCGGCCTCAAGGGCGGACGCTGCAATTCCGACGCCATCGACAACTCGGCCGGCGTCAACTCGTCCGACTTCGAGGTCAACATCAAAATCGCACTCGCTTCGGCGATGCGCGACGAGCGGCTGACGCGCGCCAAGCGCAACACGCTTTTGGCCTCGATGACCGACGAAGTGGCAGAACTGGTGCTGCGCAACAACTACGAACAGTCGCTGTCGATCTCATTGACGGAAATGCTGGGTGCCGGCAACCGGACGGCGCTTGCCCGGCTCATGACCCGGCTGGAAGCGGACGGCCATCTCAACCGCAAGGTCGAGGTGCTGCCGAACGATCTGGCGCTGAGCGAGCGCTACCAGAGCGGCAAGGCGCTCACACGCGCCGAGATCGGCGTACTTCTGTCCTATGCCAAGATCGTGCTGTTCGACGAGATCGTTGCCAGCAAGCTGCCGGACGATGACTATCTGCTGACGACGCTGCGGGATTACTTCCCGGAGAAGATGCACAAGGCGCATGCGAGCGACATCAACGAACACCGGCTGCGCCGCGAGATCATTGCGACGGTTCTCGCCAACGACGTCATCAACCGCGGCGGGCCGGCCTTCGTCAGCACATTGATCGACCAGACGGGCTTCATGCCGGCTGACGTGGTCAAGGCTGCGGTGTTGACCCGCGACGGTTACGACCTGAACCGCATCTATAGCGAGATCGATGCACTCGACAATGTCATCAGCGGCGCGGTGCAGAACGAACTCTACCAGGAGGCGGCGCGCATCTTTGCCATCGTCACCGAACGGACACTCAGGACCAAGGCGATGCAAGCGCCGCTTGGCGAGGCCATCGAGCAGCTGCGCGAAGCGCTGCGGAAGCTGAAATCCGCTTTGCAAAGCGCGATTCCTGAGGACGCGACGGCAGACGTGCGGCAAAGGGCCGATTATTTCATCGAGCGTGGCGTGCCGTCAGCACTGGCCGAAGAAATCGCCGCTCTTGCCGTGTTGACCTTCGTGCCGGAAATCATCCAGATCGCCGCCGATACCGGCGTGACGCTGGCCCGCACGGCACAGAGCTATTTCGGCGTGACACAGAGCCTGCGGATCGCCCGGCTGCTGGCGGCTGCCGAGCGTGTGTCGGCAACCGAGCAATACGAGGCCATGGCCCTTTCGCGCAGCATCAACGACATTGCGACCGCGCGCAAGGACATCACCATCACGGCCCTCACCGACAAGAAGGACGAGCGCAATCCGGTCGCAGCCTGGCGCGACAGCGACCATAGCCGGATTTCGCGCGTCACCGACCAACTGACCCTGCTGACGGAGAAGGGCGAGACGACGCTTGCCAAGATCACCGTTGCAGCGGGCTTGTTGAGCGATCTTGCACAGAACAGGATGAGGTGACACTGTCCGCGCCAGACGGGGCGGATAGACGGTGGAGAATCAGGTGAGCAGCATCTCGGCGGAGGCTGGCGACGAGCCAAAGGTATCGCGCGCCGGCCTCGGCGGCTGGATGCTGTTCGACTGGGCAGCACAGCCGTTCTTCACGGTGATCATCACCTTCATCTTCGGCCCTTATTTCGTATCCCGGCTTACCGACGACCCGGCGCACGGTCAGGCGATGTGGGGCTATACCCTGACCATTTCCGGCATCGTCATCGCGATTTTGTCGCCGGTGCTCGGCTCGATCGCCGACCAGACCGGGGCGCGAAAACCCTGGATCGCCTTCTTCGCCTTCATCAAGATCGTCTCCCTGGCGCTACTGTGGTTTGCCGTGCCGGGATCATCGATAATCTATCCCTTCATCTTCATCATCCTGGCGTCTATCGCTGCGGAATTCTCGATTGTTTTCAACGATTCAATGATGCCACGGCTGGTCGGCGAAAAGGAGATCGGGCGGATCTCCAACATGGCCTGGGGGCTCGGCTATCTCGGCGGCATGATCGTGCTGATCGCCGTCGTGACGCTTCTGGCCGGAGATCCGGAATCCGGCAAAACACTTATCGGAATAGACCCAATGTTTGGGCTTGATCCGGCGACCGGCGCCGACGCCCGGGTGACCGGACCGATCTCGGCCATCTGGTATCTGGTCTTCATCCTGCCGATGTTCCTGTTTACCCCGGATGCCCACAAGGCAGCGATGCCGGCGGCGGCCGCTGTGCGCAGCGGCATTGCCGAGCTGCGCCACACGATCGGCGAACTGCGGCAACGCTCCGGCATTCTGCGCTTTCTGATCGCCCGGATGATCTTTCAGGATGGGGTCAACGGCCTCCTGGCACTGGGCGGCACGTTCGCGGCCAGCATGTTTGCCTGGCAGACCGTCGAGCTTGGCGTCTACGGCATCATTCTCAATGTCGTGGCCATCGGCGGATGCCTTTATGCCAGCCGGCTGGATGCAAAACTCGGCTCAAAGGTGATCGTCACCGCCAGCCTGATCTGCCTGACCATCGCCACCCTCGGCATCGTCTCGACCGGCCCCGGCTATACGTTGTTCGGCCTGCTGCCGCTGCCGACCACCGATGCCGGTGGGCTTTTCGGCACGGCTGCGGAGAAAGCCTATATCGTCTTCGGCCTTTTGGTCGGGATCGCATTCGGCCCGGTCCAGGCCTCCTCCCGCTCCTATATGGCGCGCAGCGTCAGTCCCGACGAGGCAGGCCGCTATTTCGGCATCTATGCCCTCTCCGGGCGCGCCACGACCTTCATGGCCCCCGCTGCCGTTGCCACCGTTACTCTGATGACCGGCTCTGCCCGCATCGGCATGATGGCCCTGGTGTTCTTCCTGGCCGTCGGCTTGCTGATTCTGATCCGCACGCCTTACCCGGCGAATAAACCCGTCTGAGCCAAGGGACAGACGATGAAGGTCAGAAATCCCACGGGGAAATCAGTGACAGCCCAGTGGTGCGAAAATCGGCAAGATTGCGGGTGGCCAAACGACCACCATTGACGCGGGCGATAGCCGCAATCATCCCATCCGGGGCCGACATGCCAAGGCCCTGACGGGATGCAGTGCCCATGATCTCGCCATAGGCCATGACCGCCTCCTCGGTTAGACCGAATATCCGATCTGAAAAACGCCGCCGCCAGTCGCTTAAACCTTGTTCCAGCGACACGGCGCGCTGATCAGGTGAGATCTTCCGGATGCCGAAGGCAATTTCAGCAATAGTCACAGTTGGGAGCGCGAGTTCCGCGTCATGACGCACCAACCATGCGATCACGGCTTCTGACGGCGATTTTCGCAGGGTTTCAGAGACGACATTGGTATCGAGGAAAATCAAAGCGCAGGTCCAGCGTGGATCGTCCGGCTTTCCCTACTGCGTCAAGGTCGATATCCGTACCATGATCTTTCGATAGCCGGACGTAAAAGGCAGCAGCAGGCTCACGGCCCGTCTCGCGGCTCTCATAGGATTCCAGCGCCCGCTCAACAATCTCGGCGATCGAACGGTTCTCTCGCCGCGCAAGCCGGTGCGCGAGATCGCGTGCTCTTGCGCTGCGCACAGAGAGTTGGGGTTCTGCCATATTGAAGCACCTTTGCCCAAAAATATAGGCCAAAATGCACCTGCCATCAAGATGGCAGATGCTGGCTTGATGGCAAGGTTGGCCTCAATGCCGGAAATGGCGCATGCCGGTGAACACCATCGCCACCCCTGCCGCGTCGGCGGCGGCGATGACTTCCGGGTCGCGCATCGAGCCGCCCGGCTGGATAACGGCGGTGGCGCCGGCAGCGATCATCGACAACAGGCCATCGGCAAACGGCAGGAAGGCTTCGGACGCAACAGCGGAACCGCGGGTGAGCGGCGCGGCAAGGCCGAGCGCTTTGGCGGCTTCTTCGGCCTTCAGCGCTGCAATGCGGGCGGAATCGACACGGCTCATCTGGCCTGCACCGATACCGACGGTCTGGCCGTCCTTGGCATAGACGACGGCGTTGGATTTGACATGTTTCGCCACCTTGAAGGCGAACTTCATGTCTTCCAGCTCCTGCGCCGTCGGCGCGCGCTTGGTAACGACCTTCAACGCGAGATCCTCGACCATGCCATTGTCACGCGTCTGCACCAAAAGGCCGCCGGCAACCGTTTTTGCCGTCAGGCCAGGTATGCGCGGATCGGGCAGGGCGCCGGTGATCAACAGGCGCAGGTTGGGCTTGGCGGCGATCACCACCTTGGCGATGTCGCTGACCGACGGAGCGATGATGACCTCGGTGAAGAGCTTGACGATTTCTTCGGCCGTCGCGCCATCCAGCTCCTGGTTGAGCGCGATGATGCCGCCGAATGCCGAGGTGGAATCGCAGGCCAACGCACGCTCATAGGCTTGAAGCAGGGTGGCGCCGGTGGCCACGCCGCAGGGATTGGCATGCTTGATAATGGCGACGGCAGGCGATGTAGCAGCCGGGAACTCGGCGACCAGCTCGAAAGCAGCGTCGGTATCGTTGATATTGTTATAGGACAGCTGCTTGCCCTGCAAAAGGGTCGCAGTCGCGACGCCTGGGCGGTTCTCGCCGGTGATGTAGAATCCGGCTTTCTGATGCGGGTTTTCGCCGTAACGCATCTCTTCCTTCAGGACACCGCCGATGGTGCGGTGAAGCGGCATCGGCGTATCCAGCACCTCGGCGAACCAGCCGGAAATGGCGGTGTCATAGGCAGCCGTGCGGGCATAGGCCTTGGCGGCCATTTTCTGACGGAAGGCGAAGGATGTGGCGGCACCGCTGCCAAGCTCGGTCAGCAGAGCCGAATAGTCCGTCGCGTCGGTGATGACGGTGACATAGGCGTGGTTCTTGGCCGAAGCGCGGATCATTGCCGGGCCGCCGATATCGATATTCTCGACCGTCGTCGGGTAATCGCCGCCCTTGGCGCGGACGTCTTCGAACGGATAGAGATTGATGACGGCCAGATCGATGCCGGTAATGCCGTGCGTCACCATCGCCTGGACATGATCTTCGTCGTCACGGATGGCGAGAAGGCCGCCATGCACGCCGGGATGCAACGTCTTGACCCGGCCATCCATCACTTCGGGAAAACCGGTGAGTTCGGAGACATCGGTCACCGGCAGGCCGGCATCGGCAAGCGCCTTGTGGGTGCCGCCGGTCGAGACCAGGTGAACGCCCTTGTCATGCAGGGCGCGTGCCAGATCGACGATACCGGTCTTATCGGAGACGGAGAGCAGGGCGGTGCGGACAGTGACCTGATCCGGGGCGGGAATCTTCTTGGAGGCGACAGCCATCATCAAGCTCCTTGGTAGGCGCCGGATAATCGGGAGGGGCTTCCGGCAAATGTCCGCCTGCCGTTATCACAGCTTTCCACGCGAAGAAACTGCAGTCACGGCGGCGAGGCCCCCAACGGTACGATTGTCATGCTTCGCGCGAAAAAATCCATTGGATTTCCGGCTGGGACCCCACCGTGAAGGTGACTGTCAACTGCGAGGATTTCCGAACCCCAGAGGGGTCGGCAAAGAAAATGTCTTCCTCGATCACCACTGGGGCATCGCGGCAGGTAAACAGCCAGACTTCGCCGTCTGGAGCGCTGAGATAGACTTCATGGGCGCTGTGCTGCCGGATACCGATCGATGGGTGAATATGAAACCGTGCAACGGCGGCGGCGCTATTGGTTTCTGCCGGCTCCGAACCGTCCGGCTGAAATAACCGGTCGCGGCCGCGGACTGCATTGGCCTGGGCGTTGATGCTGACGTCGCGCTCGTGCAGCAGGCCAAAGGCCTGGGCGTAACCGTCATGGCTGGCGATGACGGCATCCGGCTGACCGGCACGTTCCTCACGGCGCACTGTGACCTTGGAGACGCCACCGGTGACGATGGGGCCGAGAAAACCGGACTGTGACAGGCGCGACGACGAGCGATCGTTGATCGTCACGGTCGAATGGGCTGCAGTCGAACGCGCCAGCTGGCGGAACCGTTCGCCGGCAAACTTTGGTGAGCCGGAGTTGATGACGAACCGGTGGCGGCCCGACGACATTTCGAACGCCAGGCAACCGGCATGCGCCGTGCGCGACAATTCCGGCGACAGGGGCTTGCCGGTATCCATGATGACAACGACATTATTGTGCGCCAGCCGCTCATACTGAAGATGCGGTAACGCCTTGAACGGTGCACCGGCGGTCTCATCATACCGCAGGACCGCCATCAGCTCATTGGCCAGCGTCGAGGTGGCGCCGTTGAAAAGAGCAAGCTCTCCACCCTCATGACGGAAGAACCGGAGCGCAGGATACATCCGGTCAATGCACGGGATGAGCTTGGCCGGCACCTCATGACCGAGATTGACATAGGTCTGGCGCAGCGGAAGCAGATCGATCAGCAATTCCAGACCCGTGCGCGGGTTGCGCGAGCTATGGCCGCCATCGGGTAGAATCTGCCGGTCGAGCTCCACATCGAGATTGCGGGCGGCTTTGCGGATCGTCGCTTCGGACGCCGGCATCGCAACCGAGGCCATGGCAAGCGCGATACGCGCCCGCAACCGTGCCTCGCCGTCGCAGGTCGTGTCGGTGATATGGCGCAGATAGCGGACCTGGAAAGCCAGGCTTTTGAGAAAGCGCCGGTAGAACGGATGCTCGGCATTGCGCAGAATGATCGGCGAATGCGAGAGCCATGCAATCAGGCGTTGGGAAATGATATCCGCTTCCCAGGCAATACCGCCGATAGCACGCCCATGTGTTACGATCCAATCATTGACGATATGGCGCAGATGCGCGAAGGCATCATCATCCTTGACCGTGCGCATATGCCGGACCCAGCCGAAGGAATGCAACCTTACGGCGAATTCATGTGAAGGCAGATCCATCTCGAAAGGCGATTCGCCCGCCGATTCAAGCACGCGGCCGGCCAACGGAAAACGCCCTTGCAGGATTTCCTGCGCAACGAAGGGATCAATGGCGCGCAAGTCCGTCGGCGCCACGATCAGACGGTCTGGCGTCGTTCCGGTAAAACGGAAGGCGGTGTTGCGGCCCAAGGCAAGGCGGCGCGAGAAGCGGCGCCAGCCTTCACGCGCATACAGATAGAGAAGCCTTTGCCGGTCTGAAATCTGCATTTTCGACGCCTGCGCGTCTCCCTACTCCCGAACTGCATGATGCGGCATTAAAACCGGAGTGACTGCTGTCCGTATCGGATACTACCAGAACACGATTGTGCCTGAAAAATCGTTAAACTTTTATAGATCGTGCCTGTATTGTTTAGGGAAACGCGCATGGAGCGTCAATTGACGCTCACTATGAGCCTGTTGACAGAGATGTGGCTAAATCTTGCGACGCAGGACGACGGCATAGAAACCGTCCAGGCCCCCGGCAAAACCATCCTGCGGATCGATCATCGCCGGTGTCGTGCGGAACTCGCCATGCGGCGTCACCGCATTTTCCAGACCGGGCCAGTCCGCCGCCTTGATCGCCACCCGTTCGCAATTGCCATCGGCCAAAACGCGTTCCGTAACGGCTTCACCTTCCCGCATATCGAGCGAGCAGTTGGAAAAGACCACCAGACCGCCGGGCTTCACCAGCGTCAATGCGTGGCGCAGCAGCTTTTCCTGCAGCACGGCGAGCTTTTCGATATCTTCCGGCCCCTTGGTCCAAAGCACGTCCGGATGGCGGCGGATTGTGCCGGTCGATGAACAGGGCGCGTCCAGCAGCGCGGCATCGAACAGCTCTTCGGTGCGGAAATCAGCCATGTTGATTTCCTGGGTCGCCGCTTCCAGCCCCAGCCGGGCAAGATTGCCCTGAAGCCGCTTGAGACGGCTGGCCGACTGATCGAGTGCAGTAACGTCAGCACCTGCGAGAATGAGCTGCGCCGTTTTTCCGCCGGGTGCAGCGCAAAGGTCGATGACACGTTTGCCAGTGAGGGAACCGAAAAGCTTGGCGGGGAGCGCAGCAGCAGCATCCTGCACCCACCATTCGCCATCATCAAAGCCGGCAAGCGATGGCACGGCGCCGGAAAACCCGGCAAGACGGATGGAACCGGTCGGCAGGAGGCGGCCGTTCAGCCGTTCAGCCCAGCCCTCGGGGTCGGATTTCACCGTCAGGTCGATAGCGGCCGGGGTCAGCAGCGCTGCCGCGATGCGGGCTGCTTCGTCGGCACCATAATAGGTGACCAGCCTTTTGTGGAACCAGACAGGAATTGCCGGGATTTTTTCGCCGACATTGTCCAGCAAATCCTGCTTTTCGCGGGACATGCGGCGCAGCACGGCGTTGACGAGGCTGGCAAAGCGCTTGTTGCGCGGATCGATCTGTGCCTGCTCGACCGCGAGATCGACGGCGGAATGATCGGGAATATCGAGATAGAGGATCTGCGCCGCAGCCACCGTCAAAACGTGATCAAGCGCGCGGGCGCCTTCCGGCAACGGGTTTTGCAAAAGCGAACCGATCATCGCCTCGATGCGCGGCAATTGCCGCAGCGCTGAGTTGAGGATCGCCCGGACCAGTGCGCGGTCGGCCTCGTTGAGTTCGCGGTAGACCGGATTGCCATTGCCTGAATCCAGCATCCCGTCGAGCGAAGTCTTGCGATCAACGACAGCCGCAAGCATCTTGGCAGCCGCCTGCCGCGCCCGGATTCCGGGCTTGTCACTGCGTTCAAACGCCGGATTTTCAGCGCCTTGGCCGCGCGAACGGGCAGGGCGGTTGTTTCGTTTCGGATGCGAAGCGGTTTTATTTTCGTCAGACGTCAAGACCAGGGACCTTTTTTCGGTGGTTCGGAACCACCGCGACCCCAGCCTGTCGGCGGCACGGAGCGCGATTTGCGCACGGGATTATCAGCCCTGACCGGCGGCGTCGAGACCGGCTGCATCTCTTGGGCCATCTGCTGCAGCGCAGCGATACGGTTTTCCGTTGCCGGATGGGTGGAAAACAGATTATCCATCCGCTCGCCAGACAGCGGATTGATGATGAACATGTGCGCTGTGGCCGGATTGCGCTCGGCTTCGGCATTCGGCACCTGATGCGCAAAATTCGAGATCTTGGCCAGCGCCGAAGCCAGCGCCAGCGGCTTGCCGCAGATTTCCGCACCGCGCCTGTCAGCTGAGTATTCGCGCGTCCGGCTGATCGCCATTTGCACGATGGCAGCCGCAAGCGGCGCAACGATCATCGCCACCAGCACGCCGATGAAACCGAGCGGATTGTTGTTTTCACGATTGCCGCCGAAGAAAAAGGCGAAATTGCCAAGCATCGAGATCGCCCCGGCCAGCGTTGCGGTCAGCGTCATGGTCAGCGTATCGCGGTTTTGAACATGGGCGAGTTCATGGGCCATTACGCCGGCGACTTCGTCATAGGACAGCGCATTGAGCAAACCTGTGGAGGCGGCGACCGCAGCGTTTTCAGGATTACGGCCCGTCGCGAACGCATTCGGCTGCGGATTATCGATCACGTAAACCTTTGGCATCGGTAATCCGGCATTGGCAGCCATGTCGCGAACAATACCATAATATTCGGGTGCCGTGCGCTCGTCCACCTCCTGTGCACGGTACATGCGCAGCACCATCCTGTCGGAGTTCCAGTAGGAAAAGAAGTTCATTCCGGCGGCAACGATGAGGGCGATCATCATGCCGCTCTTGCCGCCGATCAGAAAGCCGACCGCCATGAACAATGCGGTCATGAAGGCCAAAAGCATCGCGGTGCGCATCAGGTTCATCCGTCAGATCTCCAAAGTTGCCGATGTTTCACGTGAATCATGGGTTTCGCTTGAACAAAGGTTTCCTATATGATGGGGACATTAGGCGCATTCTTCAACTTTTTCGCGGAAATTCGCATGGAAAACGACAACGACAATTTGGCACTAGAGCCGCGCAAACCCCTTTCGCCGGCGGCAAAGCGCGCGCTGGCCGAGGCTGATGAACGCCGCAAGGCGCAGAAGCCCGTTGAGCTTCCGGAAGAACTCGGCGGCCGTGGCGGCGCGGAACCTTCGCGTTTCGGCGACTGGGAGATCAACGGACGGGCGATCGACTTCTAAGGAAATAATTCCTGTTGATGTTTCGTCGTGGACGGTATATTTTCCTATTCATCATGGTTCGCTTTCTAACGCCTGCAGTTGCCGCTCTCAAGGTCGTGTCCCCGCCCACGGTTTCGCATTCGTCCGAATCCGGCAAACGAATGGAAATCGCCGGGCCGGTGACGGCAGAGATCATCCGCGTCATCGATGGCGACACGATCCTGGTGGCGGCAAAACCCTGGCCGCAACAAACCATGGAAGTCTATGTCCGGCTGCGCGGCATCGATGCGCCGGAGCTGAAATCGGCCTGCGCGTCTACCCGCGATGCCGGCAAACAGGCGCGGGCAGCGCTTGCCAGCCTGACAAGCGAGCAGGGCGAAATCCAGCTAACGCATATTTCCGGGGACAAGTATTTTGGCAGGGTGGTGGCCGATATCAGCTTTTCCGATGGGCGGAATCCGGCTCACGAAATGCTGTCTGCGGGTTACGTCTCGCCTTATGACGGCGGACGCAAGTCGAAGGCCTGCTCTTCCTGGTAGGTATGACCGAGCCATCCGGACATCGAATGGCTCGGCACTTGTTACTTCTTGTTCTGCCGGTTGGCGATCAGGTCGTCGACGACGGCGGGATCGGCGAGCGTCGAGGTGTCGCCGAGCGAACCGAAATCGTCCTCGGCGATCTTGCGCAGGATGCGGCGCATGATCTTGCCGGAGCGGGTTTTTGGCAGGCCGGGAGCGAACTGAATCTTATCCGGCGAGGCAATCGCGCCGATTTCCTTGCGGACATGGGTGACCAGCGCCTTGCGCAGATCGTCCGAGCCGGTCTGGCCGACCATCAGCGTCACGTAGCAATAGATGCCTTGTCCCTTGATATCGTGGGGATAACCAACAACGGCAGCTTCCGACACCGAATCATGGCTGACCAGCGCCGATTCGACTTCTGCCGTACCCATGCGATGGCCCGAGACATTGAGGACGTCATCAACGCGGCCGGTGATCCAGTAATAGCCGTCATCATCGCGGCGGCAGCCATCGCCGGTGAAATATTTTCCCTTGTAGGTGGCGAAATAGGTCTGGATGAAGCGCTCGTGATCGCCATAGACGGTGCGCATCTGGCCGGGCCAACTGTCGGTGATGCAGAGATTGCCGTCGGCAGCACCCTCGATCACCTTGCCTTCGCCATCGACCAGCTGCGGCTGCACGCCAAAGAAGGGGCGAGTGGCCGAGCCTGGTTTCAACGCCGTGGCGCCGGGCAGAGGCGTGATCAGGATCCCGCCGGTCTCCGTCTGCCACCAGGTATCGACCACCGGGCAGCGGCCGTCGCCAACGACGTGATAGTACCATTCCCAGGCTTCGGGGTTGATCGGCTCGCCGACGGAACCGAGCGTGCGCAGCGATGTGCGCTTCGAGCGGGTGACGAAGGCATCGCCCTGCCCCATCAGCGCCCGGATGGCGGTTGGCGCGGTGTAGAAGATATTGACCTGGTGCTTGTCGACCACGTCCCAGAGACGGCCGGCATCCGGATAGGTCGGCACGCCTTCAAACATCAGCGTCGTCGCACCATTGGCGAGCGGACCGTAGACGATGTAGGAATGACCGGTGACCCAGCCGACATCGGCCGTGCACCAGTAGATATCGCCCTCGTGATAATCGAAGACATATTGATGCGTCATCGAGGCATAGACGAGGTAGCCGCCCGTCGTGTGCAGCACGCCCTTCGGCTTGCCGGTCGAACCGGACGTGTAGAGGATGAACAGCGGGTCCTCCGCATTCATTCGCGCTGCCGGACAATCGGCTTCGACGGCGGCCACGGCCTGATGATACCAGATGTCGCGCTCGGAGAACCAGGCGATCTTGCCGGCCGTGCGGCGGACGACAATCACCGACTTGACATCGACGCCGCCGCGCTTGGCAATCTCGATGGCCTGGTCGGTATTGGCCTTCAGCGGGATCGGCTTGCCACCGCGCAGGCCTTCATCGGCGGTGATGACAACGGTGGATTCGCAGTCAACGATACGGCCGGCCAGCGCGTCGGGCGAAAAGCCGCCGAAAACGATCGAGTGCACCGCGCCGATGCGGGTACAGGCGAGCATCGCATAGGCTGCTTCCGGGATCATCGGCATGTAGATGGTGACGCGATCGCCCTTTTTGACGCCGTTTGACTTCAGCACATTGGCGAGGCGGCAGACATGCTCGTGGAGTTCCCGGTAGGTGATCTTCTTGTCGTCATAGGGATTGTCGCCTTCCCAGATGATCGCCACCTGGTCGCCGCGCTTTTCAAGATGCCGGTCGATGCAATTATAGGAGACGTTGGTAACGCCATCCTCGAACCACTTGATCGACACATCGCCTTCGAAGGAGGTGTTCTTGACCTTGGTATAGGGCTTGAACCAGTCGATGCGCTTGCCATGTTCGCCCCAGAATGCTTCAGGATCCGCGACGCTTTGCTGGTACCATTCCAAATAGGTCGCATCGTCGATAAGAGCACGTTTCCGGGCGGATTCCAGGATCGGATAGGTTTTGGCAGACATGATGATTTCCTCCCTGCACAGGCAGTTTCAGGCGGCACATCTCCTCGTGCGCACCCGCTTCGGGCGCCATACATATCAGGTCAAGGCACGGCGTCCATTAGACAAAAGGTCATTTATTCAAGAAGAATTGCATTTCTGAGAGGACGAGGGTATAGAGGCGCTAATTTCCCGGAAATTAAGTGGTTACACCCCACGGCCCGCGACACCGGCGCGGACGGACAGAAGGACTATATCCATGGCTCAACAACTGCTTATGCCCAAAGCGACGGCCGTTTGGCTGGTTGACAACACTGCCCTGTCGTTCGAACAGATCGCCACGTTCTGCAAACTGCATCCGCTGGAAGTCAAGGCGATTGCCGACGGCGAATCCGCGCAGGGCATCAAGGGCCTCGACCCGATCGCCACCGGTCAGCTGTCGCGCGACGAAATCGCCCGCGCCGAAGGCAATCTGAACCACAAGCTGAAGATTTCCGAACCGAAGGTTCGCGTTCCCGACAACAAGCGCAAGGGCCCGCGCTATACCCCGGTTTCCAAGCGCCAGGATCGCCCGAACGCCATTCTGTGGCTGGTGCGCAATCATCCTGAACTGAAGGATGCCCAGATCTCGCGTCTCGTCGGCACTACCAAGTCGACGATCGAGCAGATCCGCGAGCGCACCCACTGGAATTCGACCAATCTGACGGCGATGGACCCGGTTACGCTGGGTCTCTGCACGCAGATCGATCTCGACCTTGAAGTCGAACGCGCGTCCAAGGGCCGCCCTCTGCCGACCGCAGCCGAACTGGGCGCCACGCTGGAAGCCTCGAAGGAAACGGAAAAGCTGCCGTTCTCCTACGAGCGCGAGGAAGAGAAGGAAATCGACGCCGACGCCGTCTTCTCCAAGCTCAAGGCCCTCAAGTCCGATCGCAAGGACGAGGACGACGACACGTTCTGATTGGAGCCTATCGCTTACCACGGCAAAACCCGGATCGGCTTCCGTCGATCCGGGTTTTTTCTGCTTCAAAGCAATTCTTCGGAAAAGCTCCTGTTATGCGCCTTGTGCAAGGACTCCGGCTAAGGATTTTCCAAGGCAGATTACACGCCAATCCCGCGCGTCCGCAGAGCCACCGCGATTTCGTCGAGCACAGCCGGATCGTCGATCGTTGCCGGCATCTTCCAGTCCTCTCGATCAGCGATTTTCTGCATGGTGCCGCGCAAAATCTTGCCGGATCGCGTCTTGGGCAGGCGCTTGACGCAGAGTGCCGTCTTGAACGCGGCGACAGGCCCGATGCGGTCGCGTACCAATGCGATAACCTCCCTCTCGATATCTCCTGTTTCACGGGAAACATTGGCATTGATCACCAGAAAGCCGGCGGGCACCTGGCCCTTGATGGGATCGGCGATGCCGATGACGGCGCATTCGGCGACATCGGCATGGCTGGCGCAGATTTCCTCCATCGCTCCGGTGGACAGGCGATGGCCGGCGACATTGATGATGTCGTCGGTTCGCGACATGATGAAGATGTAGCCGTCCTCGTCGATATAGCCGGCGTCTGCGGTGCGATAGTAGCCGGGGAACTCGGCAAGGCAGGTGTCGCGAAACCGCTGATCGGCGTTCCAGAATGTCGGCAGGCAGCCTGGCGGCATCGGCAACTTGATGACGACATTGCCGAGCATTCCGGAATCGACGGGATGGCCGGCATCATCGAGCACCTGGACATCATATCCCGGCAAGGGCACGGCGGCGGAGCCATACTTGACCGGCAGCAGACCCAGCCCGATCGGATTTCCGGCAACCGGCCAGCCGGTTTCCGTCTGCCACCAGTTATCGATGACGGGAACACCGAGCTTGTCTTCGGCCCAGACCACCGTGTCCGGATCGGCACGCTCCCCGGCAAGAAACAGCGCCCTGAATTTCGACAGGTCATGGTGGCGGATGAGATCGCCTTGCGGATCCTCCTTGCGGATGGCACGAAAGGCGGTTGGGGCGGTGAACAGCGTGGTGACGCCATGCTGTTCTATTACCCGCCAATAGGCGGCGGCATCGGGCGTGCCGACCGGCTTTCCCTCATACAGAATTGCGGTGCTGCCATTCAGCAGCGGGCCGTAGACGATGTAGCAGTGACCGACCACCCAGCCGATATCGGACGCTGCCCAGAAGACTTCACCCGGCCTTATGCCGAAGAAATGCTGCATCGACCATTTGAGCGCGACCATGTGGCCGCCATTGTCGCGCACCACCCCCTTCGGCTGGCCGGTGGTTCCCGACGTATAGAGGATATAGAGCGGATCGGTTGCCAGAACCGGGGTGCAGGGGATGGTAACGCCTCGCTGTTTTGCTGAGGCGATAGCTGCGGCAAAGTCGATATCGCGGCCAGCCAGCAGATCGGATGTCAGCGCTTCCCGCTGGAAAACAAGGCAGTGAGCCGGCTTATGCGGGCTGATCTCGATGGCCGCGTCGAGCAAGGGTTTATAAGCGATCGTTTTTCCGCCTTCGATGCCGCAACTGGCCGAGACGACCAGTTTTGCCTCGCAGTCGGTGATGCGCGTCGCCAGTTCGCTCGCCGCGAAACCACCGAAGACGACGGAGTGAACGGCACCGATGCGGGCCGCGGCCAGCATGGCGAACACAGCCTGCGGGATCATCGGCATATAGATGATGATCCGATCGCCCTTGGCGATGCCCAGATCGCGATAGACCGACGCAAGCGCGACGACTTCATCCAGCATCGCGCGGTAGGTCCAATGCTCGATAGTGCCGGTCACCGGGCTGTCGTAAATCAAGGCGTTCTGATCGCCGAGCCCCGCCGCAACCTGGCGATCCAGGCAATTGAAACAGGTATTGGTTTGGCCGCCGGGAAACCAGCGGCCGTAAACGCCCTGGCCGGGATCGAAAACCTGATCGAACGGCCGGAACCAGGCGATCTCCCGGGCCGCGTCAGCCCAGAAGGCTTCCGGATTCTGTTTCCACGCATCGTAAACGCCGGAATAGCTGCTTGCCATTGCCGTCTCCTCCACTCCATACCGGGCGAACCCGGCCTCCGGAAAGGACCATAGGAGATTGACGGCGCCCGGAGAAGCCAGACCAAAGGGTTAGACCCTTTTGAGGGCCGGAAGGTCAGCGCGTTCCAAAGATCGCCGAGCCGACGCGAACGCTGGTGGCGCCGAACTGCACGGCAATATCGAAATCGCCGGACATGCCCATGGAGAGTTTTTTCAGACCGCAGCGTGCGGCAAGCTTGGCAAGTAGCGCAAAATGCGGACCGGCATTTTCATCCGCCGGCGGGATGCACATCAGTCCCTCGACTGGAATGCCGATTGTCTCACGGCACAATGTGACAAAAGCCACCGTATCATCCGGTGCGATCCCTGCCTTTTGCGGCTCAAGCCCTGTATTGACCTGGACATAAAGGCGAACGGGCTTGCTCTGCCGGGCGATTTCCGCAGCAACGGCGCGGGCAATCTTTTCACGATCAATGGTCTCGATAACGTCGAACAGAGCCACAGCATCCGCTGCTTTATTGGATTGCAGCGGGCCAATCAGATGAAGCTCAATATCAGCGGATTCCGCTTTCAGCTCCGGCCACTTCCCCTGCGCTTCCTGAACGCGGTTTTCGCCGAAAATCCGCTGCCCCGTCGCGATCACTGGACCGATCGCTGCGGCATCGAAGGTTTTGGAGACCGCAACAAGCGCTGTGGCGCAGGAGGGACGATCAGCGGCATCCTCCGCAGCGCGAATCCGGCTCAGGACATCATTCAACCGTTCTTCCACTCTCATCGCCATCATCTCCATCACGTTCCGGCCTGAAGGGCGCAATAGTCAAACTGAATGGGACTGCCAAGTGGTAATCACCCGATGCCAGCCAAACGCCTGAAAGTTTTGCCTCAAAGCCTTCCAAAACTTGACGCTACGCTTGTTTCATGGTGAAGGTCACGCCAAATATCCAGGGGACTGATTTCCCCTCGCCAATTTTCCGGAACATCGATCATATGGCTACCGAACGTTACAATCCGCGCGATTCTGAACCCCGCTGGCAACAGGAATGGGACCGGAACAACGTCTTCACCACCGACAATGACGACCCGCGTGAAAAATATTACGTGCTCGAAATGTTTCCCTATCCGTCGGGCCGGATCCATATGGGCCATGTGCGCAATTACGCCATGGGTGATGTCGTCGCACGCTACAAGCGCGCCCGCGGCTATAACGTCCTGCATCCGATGGGTTGGGACGCTTTCGGCATGCCGGCCGAAAATGCCGCCATGGAGCGCGGCGTGCACCCGGCCGCCTGGACCTATCAGAATATCGCCACGATGAAGGCGCAGTTGAAGGTGATGGGCCTGTCGCTCGACTGGTCGCGCGAGTTCGCCACCTGCGACGTCGAATATTACCAGCACCAGCAGCACCTGTTTCTGGATTTCCTGGAGAAGGGCCTGGTGTACCGCAAGCAATCGAAGGTCAACTGGGACCCGGTGGACAACACCGTTCTGGCCAACGAACAGGTGATCGACGGCCGCGGCTGGCGTTCCGGTGCCCTGGTGGAACAGCGCGAATTGACGCAATGGTTCTTCCGCATCACCGATTTCAACCAGGACCTGCTCGATTCGCTCGACACGCTGGATCAGTGGCCGGAAAAGGTCCGTCTGATGCAGAAGAACTGGATCGGCCGCTCCGAAGGCCTGACGATCCGCTGGGAAATCGTTCCGGATACGGGTGCGGCTGATGCCACCGAGGTCGCTGTCTACACGACGCGCCCGGATACGCTGTTTGGCGCGTCGTTCCTGGCGATTGCCGCCGATCATCCGCTGGCCCGCCAGGCGGCTGCAGGCAACCCGGACATCGAAACCTTCTGCGAGGAAACCCGCCGCGCCGGCACGTCGTTGGCAGCGCTGGAGACGGCCGAGAAGAAGGGCATCGACACCGGCATTCGCGTCAAGCATCCGCTCGATCCAAGCTGGGAACTCCCCGTCTACGTCGCCAATTTCGTGCTGATGGACTATGGCACCGGCGCGATCTTCGGCTGCCCGTCGGGCGACCAGCGCGACCTCGACTTCGCCCGCAAGTACGGCCTGCCGGTCGTTGCCGTGGTGATGCCGAAAGACGGCGACGCCGCGAGCTTTGCCATTGGCGATGAGGCCTATGTCGGCGATGGCGTGATGATCAATTCGCGCCATCTCGACGGCCTGACAATTGAAGAAGCCTTTGAAAACGTAGCCTCGGCTCTGGAGCAAGCCTCGATCGGCAATGCACCGCAGGCTGAGCGCAAGGTCAATTTCCGTCTGCGCGACTGGGGTATTTCCCGCCAGCGCTATTGGGGCTGCCCGATCCCGGTCATCCATTGCGACGATTGCGGCGTCATTCCGGTGCCAAAAGCCGACCTGCCGGTCAAGCTTCCCGACGACGTTACCTTCGACAAGCCGGGCAATCCGCTCGACCGGCATCCGACATGGCGTCACGTATCCTGCCCGCAATGCGGCAAAGACGCGCGCCGCGAAACCGATACGATGGATACGTTCGTCGATTCCTCCTGGTATTTCGCCCGTTTCACCGCACCCTGGGAGAAGACGCCGACCAATCCGGCCGCGGTCGATCATTGGCTGCCCGTCGATCAGTATATTGGCGGCATCGAGCATGCGATCCTGCATCTGCTCTATTCGCGCTTCTTCACCCGGGCCATGAAGGCCACCGGCCATGCCGGCCTCGACGAGCCCTTCAAGGGCCTGTTCACGCAGGGCATGGTCGTGCACGAAACCTATAGCCGCGGGCAGGTTGCTCAGCGCGAATGGGTGACGCCGGCTGAAATCATCATCGTCGAGAATGACGGCAAACGGCAGGCGACCCTGATCGAGACCGGCGAGCCGATCACTATCGGCTCGATTGAGAAAATGTCGAAGTCGAAGAAGAACGTTGTCGACCCCGACGATATCATCGCCTCCTATGGCGCTGATACCGCGCGCTTCTTCGTTCTCTCGGACTCGCCGCCCGATCGCGATGTGATCTGGTCGGAAGCCGGCGTCGAAGGCGCCCATCGTTTCGTCCAGCGCCTGTGGCGGCTGGTCGCCGAAGCGTCCACCGCGCTGAAGGCGAGCGAAGCGACGCCCGCGTCGAGCGGTTCGGCATTGGCGATCTCGCAGCTCGCCCACAAGACGCTGAAAGCCGTTCAAGCGGATTATGACAAGCTCGCCTTCAACAAGGCCGTGGCGCGGCTCTATGAGCTCGTCAATGCCCTTGCCAATCCTCTGACGCAGGTTGCGGCCGGAACGGCGGATCAAGCGACGACGGCTGCCGTCAAGGATGCCGTGTCGATCCTGATCAGTCTTGTTGCCCCGATGATGCCGCATCTGGCCGAGCAGTGCTGGCAGGAGATTGGCGGAACAGGCCTGGTCGCTCAGACCGCTTGGCCAGTCTACTCAGAAGCGCTGGTGGCCGAAAACGAAGTGACGATGCCTGTGCAAATCAACGGCAAGAAGCGCGCTGATTTGACAATTGCGCGCGATGCGGATCAGACTGCAATCGAGAGCGCCGTTCTGGCGCTTGAGCCCGTCAAGACCGCATTGAACGGACAAAGCCCTAAGAAGATCATCGTCGTGCCGCAGAGGATCGTGAATGTCGTTGTCTGAAAAAGCTCAAAGATACGCGCAGCTTCTGGCTTTCAGCACGCTCGCGGTTCTCGCCGGCTGCCAGGTCAAGCCACTTTATTCGGACGGGCCTCAGGGAAAGCCTGCAAAGGCGCTCGCCTCGATCGAGATTTCCGAGGCTGATGACCGTGTCGAGCAGGAAGTACGCAATGCGTTGATCTTCTTGACATCTGGCGGCGCTGGCGAACCGAAGAACGCGCAATACAAGCTGGCTCTGAACGTCACAAGCGAGATTCAGGGCGTTCTGTACGATCAGAATACCACTGACGACGATACCGATACGGCCAGTGCCGCGCGCATTGTGGTCATGGCCGACTATAACTTGACGCGCGCCGATACGGGTGAAACCGTTCGCTCCGGCAATCGCAGTGCCGTTTCGCTGGTCGATTTTCCCGGCCAGGAGTTTTCCAAGGTTCGCGCCAGACGCGATGGCGAAAAACGGGCTGCCAGGGAACTTGCCGAGATCATCCGAGCCGATCTTGCAGCGGCGCTCGGCCGCTGAACGATCAGCAGCTTAAGGTGGCGGTATGACCGAGATCAAATCGCACGAATTCGATCAGTTCCTGCAGCGCCCGCTGCGAGACAATCGTATCTATCTGATCTACGGCCCTGACCGCGGCCTGGTTTCCGAACGCGCGGCGCAAATCGCCGGCAAAAGCGGCGTCGCATTGGACGATCCATTTTCGTTGATCCGGCTGGATGGCACCGATCTCCAGCACAGCCCGGGACGGCTGCTGGACGAAGTCAATACGATCGGTCTGTTCGGCGGCGAAAAACTGGTTTGGATCCGCGCGGCGGGGACTGAGAAAACACTCGTCGATAGCCTCGCCCTGCTATCAAAGCAGCCTCCGGAGGCGAGCTATGTCATCATCGAGGCAGGGGATCTCAAAAAGGGCACTGGCCTCCGCAAGACCGGGGAAACCAGCCGGTCGGTGACATCGATTGCCTGCTACAGCGACGACGCCCGGGCGCTGAATGCACTTATCGACCAGGAGCTTGGGCTGGAAGGCCTGCGTATATCCCCGGCAGCGCGGGAGCGGCTCAATGAAGCGCTTGGTGGCGACCGGATCGCCTCGCGCAACGAAATCCGCAAACTGGCGCTCTATTGCCGTGGTATAAGTTTGATCGAAGAAGAGCATGTCATGGAAATCGTCGGTGACGCTAGCGCCGTTTCGGTGGACGACGCGATCGATGCTGTTCTCAAGGGCGATGCCGACAGTCTTCAGCACGCCATCCGCAAGATCGTGGCGTCAAAGACCGCTATCTTCCTGGTGCTTCAGGCCTGCCTGAAGCAGTTTCAACTGCTCGACCTGATGCGGGCTGAGATGGACGAGAAACGGCAGCAACCCAGCCAGGTCGTGGCGACGCTCGGCCGCCATCTGCATTTCCGCCGCAAGCCCTTGATCGAAGCTGCGTTGAAGACATGGACGCTCACGGCGATCCGGCGCGAACTTGGCCGCCTGCAAGCGGCCATTCTGCAAAGCCGCACGCGGCAGAGCCTTGAAGACAGCATCGCCATGCAGACCTTGCTGGCGATTACCTTGCAATCAGCGCGCAGATAGAATTTATCTGCCTGACATAATTATATTTTTCTATTTGTTTCGGATCCGAATCGGATTAGCGCCGTTCGAGCAGGCGGCAAATTTCTTCGAGCTGATCGAGCGTCTTATAGGAAATCCGCAGCTGTCCGCCCGACGCCTTGTGATTGACGGTGACGTCGAGCCCCAGACTATCGGAGAGGGTGCGCTCCAGCGCCAGTGTATCGGCGTCCTTTTCCTCTTTGGGCGAGGGCTTGCCATAGTTTGGATCGTTCTGGGCGCGAATATCGTTCTGGGCCAGCCGCTCGGTATCGCGCACCGAAAGCCCCTTGGCGATAATAGAGCGGGCCAGCGTGACGGGATCTGAGGTCGGGATCAACGCACGTGCATGACCGGCCGACAGGGTTCCCGACGACAGCATGTCCCTGACAGGCTCCGGCAGCTTCAGCAGCCGCAGACTATTGGCAACATGGCTGCGACTCTTGCCGATGATTTCGCCGAGATCGTTCTGCGTATAGCCGTGTTCTGCAATCAGCTGATCGTAACCCAGCGCTTCTTCCAGCGGATTGAGATCGGAACGCTGAACGTTTTCGACGATCGCGATTTCCAGGGCCGTACGGTCGTCGACATCGCGGACGATGACGGGGATATCGGTAAAGCCCGCCAACTGGGCGGCACGCCAGCGGCGCTCGCCGGCGATGATTTCATAGCGTTGATCGGCGATCGTGCGAACGACGACGGGCTGGACGATGCCATGCTGACGGATAGAGCTTGCCAAATCCTGCAATTCGGCTTCGTCGAAGGTCCGGCGGGGATTGCGCGGGTTGCGGGCGACAAACTCGATCGGAATGCGCCGGTCGGCATTGACAGGCGCTACAGGGCTGCTCGCCTGGAGTGGCTGATCCATCTCGCCGATCAACGCCGCCAAACCGCGCCCCAGTCTTCTTCTTGAATTGTCGTCATTCATCGTTGGTACTCACAGTTATCGTTACGATGTCGAATCGATTGCCTCAGGCCGCCTTCCGCAGCCGTTCACGCTGAATCACTTCGGATGCCAGCTGGAGGTAGGCTTGGCTACCGGCGCATTTCAGGTCATACAGGATGGCGGGTTTGCCATAGGAAGGTGCCTCCGAAACCCTGACATTGCGGGGGATCAGGGTATGATAGACCTTCTCACCCAAATGAGTCCGTACGTCGTTGACCACCTGTTGCGCCAGATTGTTGCGCGAATCGAACATGGTCAGAACGATGCCCTGAATATCCAAGGTCGGATTGACCGAACGGCGGACCTGATCGACGGTCTCCAGCAGTTGGCTCAACCCTTCCAAGGCAAAGAACTCGCACTGCAGCGGCACGAGGACTGAATGCGCTGCGGCCATTGCGTTCATGGTCAGGAGATTGAAGGACGGCGGGCAATCGACAAGCACGTAGGAATAGGCGAGCGCCTCGGGCGAGGCCAGCGCCTTGCGCAGCCGGAATACCCGGTCGCTTGCGGCTGAAATTTCCATCTCGACGCCGAGCAGATCCATGGTCGACGGCACGATGGAGAGATTGGGAACGACCGTATCCTGGACGATTTCCGATATATTATGCGAACCGATCATCAACTCGTAGGAGGACAGTTTGCGGTCGCGGCGCTGGATGCCAAGGCCGGTGCTCGCATTGCCCTGCGGATCCAGATCGACGATCAGGACGTTTTCACCGATGGCAGCCAAAGCGGTTGCAAGGTTGATAGCCGTCGTGGTTTTTCCGACGCCGCCCTTCTGATTGGCAATGGTGATGATTCTGTTCTTTTCGCTTCTCATGCCGCATTCCGCCGTTATTGAATTTTCCGCGAAAGATTTGCGATTTCGAGAACCACAGAGTCCGGCTCGACGACGCTTGCATGTTTTACCAGATCAAACTGAAACCGACTAACGGCTTTGTCGACTTCCTGCTGATAATCCCGGCCTTTATGGAAAAATGCCTGTGCTTTGTTGCCTGACGTCATCCAAGGCGCACAATAATCAAGAAGTTGGCTCAAATCGGCAAGGGCTCGGGCGGAGATCGCATCACATTGGGGAATGACACTGGCCGCATCCTCGATTCGAATCGGGTGGACGGCGCCACGCGCGCCGGTTTCGCTCAGCGCAACACGCAGAAACGCGGCCTTTTTATTGTTGCTTTCGATCAGATGCACCCATCCATCAGCTAGCTCGGCTAGAAGGATGGCAGTGATGATTCCTGGGAACCCGCCGCCGCTGCCGAGATCGACCCATCGTTTGGGACCGGGTGACAGCTGAAAAATTTGAACACTGTCGGCGATATGGCGTTGCCATAAATCCGAGAGTGTGGAGGGCGCTACGAGGTTGATCGACTTTGCCCATTTCTGGAAAAGGGCGGCAAAATGTTCGAACCTCTCTGACGTTTCACGTGAAACACGCAATCCGTTCAGCTCACGGGTAGGACTCGCAATCATTGAATCGCCTGCTTAAGATGCTCTGTCTGGCTGTGATTACCCTTGCGCATATGCGCGAGGATCAGGGATATTGCGGACGGTGTGATTCCGTCTACCTTCATGGCTTGCGCCAGATTGCGCGGTTTGGCAACGCGCAGTTTATGCTTCAGCTCATTTGAAAGCCCAGACAAGACCTGAAAGTCGAAATCCTCAGGAATGACCCGGCTTTCCTCGCTGCGCACGCTGGCAATGTCCGAAGCCTGGCGGTCCATATAAACAGCATAGGTGGCATCGATCTCAAGCGCCTCCGCTAGCTTGCTGTCAATGCCTTCTAATTCCGGCCAAACAAGGCTGAGCGACTGTATGGAATGGTCGGCATAGGAGAGAAGCTCGAACGCGGACCGGCGCTGACCATCGAGGTTTAGTTTCAAACCATGGCTTCGGCCTTCCGTCGGCGTGACAGTCAGCGCCTTCAACAGCTGCCTCTTAGTGTCGATATCATCAACCCATGCGGTGAACTTCGCAGTTCTCTCAGCTGAAACGCACCCGAGTGCCATGGCTTCTGGCGTCAGCCGGACATCGGCATTGTCCGCCCGCAGTGATAGCCGGTACTCGGCACGCGATGTAAACATCCGGTAAGGTTCTGTTACGCCACGCGAGGTAAGATCGTCGATCATCACCCCGATGTAGGAATTGGTGCGGCTAAACACATGCGGTGCATTGCCCGCGCAGAGGAGGGCTGCATTCAGGCCGGCCACCAGCCCCTGCGCGCCGGCTTCCTCATACCCTGTCGTGCCGTTGATCTGACCCGCCAGAAACAGGCCAGGGATCTTGCGAGCTTCCAAGGACAGGGACAATTCGCGTGGATCGACATGATCATATTCGATTGCATAGCCCGGCTGGAGGATTGTGACGTTTTCTAGTCCTGGAATTGTTTGAATGAAGGCCTGCTGAACGTCCTCGGGCAGCGAGGTCGAAATTCCGTTGGGATAAACCGTGTCGTCATCCAGGCCTTCCGGCTCCAGAAAAATCTGGTGGCCGTCGCGTTCGCCGAACTTGACGATCTTGTCTTCGATCGAAGGGCAGTATCGCGGGCCAACACCTTCGATCTGTCCGGAATACATGGCCGATTTCATGAGATTGTCCGAGATGATCTTATGGGTCGCTTCCGTCGTGCGCGTTACGCCACATTCAATCTGCCGGTTCGCGATGGTATCGGTCATGAACGAGAAGGGGACCGGGTCTTCATCAGCACCCTGACGGCCGACCGATTGCCAATCGATGGTCTTGCCATCGAGGCGTGCCGGGGTACCGGTCTTCAATCTCCTAAGCGACAAGCCAAACCGTTCGAGCGTTCCCGATAATCCGAGCGACGGATTTTCACCAACACGGCCGGCAGGGATTTTGCGGTGACCGATATGGATAAGCCCGCGCAAGAAGGTCCCGGTCGTCAGCACCGCAGCGCGGCAGGAGAACGCCCGGCCATCTGCGAGGATGATACCACTGACGAGACCACCCTCGAGCTTGAGATCGAACGCATCCCCCTCAATGACATCGAGGTTGTCGATCGCCTGGATTTCCAATTGCATCGCCGCGCGATAGAGCTTGCGATCTGCCTGGGTGCGAGGGCCACGCACGGCCGGGCCTTTCCGGCGATTGAGAAGGCGAAACTGAATTCCGGCGGCATCAGCCACGCGGCCCATCAGGCCATCCATCGCATCGATCTCGCGCACGAGATGGCCCTTTCCCAAACCACCAATGGCTGGATTGCAAGACATGACGCCAATTGTATCGCGCTTATGCGTTACCAAGGCCGTTCTGGCGCCCATGCGAGCGGCGGCACTGGCCGCCTCGCACCCTGCATGGCCACCGCCAATGACAATGACATCGTAATCGAACATTTTAAACCGTCTCCATCACGGTGTTACGGATGCGAATCGTTTCCGTGAAACATCACGCAGGACTCGCAAGCGTTGTATTCGAATTTGCATCTCATTTGCCGATGCAAAATTCCGAAAAGATTACACCCAGCAAATCCTCGACATCAACCCGGCCGGTAATGCGTCCAAGGGCATCGCCCGCCTGCCGCAAATATTCAGCCTGAATATCAAGTCCACGATTTGATTGCGCCAAACTCATCTCGATCGCTGCACGTGTTTGTTGCAGGCAACTTACATGCCGCTTGCGTGTCGGTAGAGACAACGCATGTTGACCGGACAGATCCGGCAGGTGATCCACGAGCACGTCCAGAAGGCGATCGATACCAGCGCCGGTCTCCGTTGACACCAACACGTCAACGCTGGCCTTATCCCATAAAAGCGGTGACCGATCAATCTTGGTACCGACCCGAATAACCGGCTTTTCCGGCTGGGATGTCCCAAGTTCAACGAAACCTTCCGGCGTATCCGAAAGCAAGAGGATGATGTCGGCCTGATCAATTGTAAGATAGGCGCGGCGTATCCCTTCCTGCTCGACTTTGTCATCTGTCTCCCGCAGGCCCGCTGTATCGAACAATTGAACGCGGAATCCGGCTAAGGATAAATCGACCGACAGAATGTCACGTGTCGTTCCGGCGATATCGGTGACGATGGCAATATCGCGGCGTGCCAGATGGTTGAGCAGGCTGGACTTTCCAGCATTGGGCTCGCCGGCAATGACGATCTTTAAGCCGTCACGGATGATCTCGGCAATGCCGGCGCCATCAAGATGTTCCGAGATTTCGCCCTTCAACGTCCGCATATCCGCCCAGATCTTCTCGGCGACGGAGCCTGGAACATCGTCTTCGTCGGCAAAGTCCAGTTCCGCCTCGATCATCGCCCGTGCGTGGGTCAGCCGGCGCGCCCATCCTTCGTAGATCTTTGATAGATGCCCGCTGGAATGTTCCTGCGCCAGCCGCCGCTGCATCTCGGTTTCTGCAGAAATCAAATCCGCCAGACCTTCGATCTCGACAAGATCCAGTTTACCATTGTGAAAAGCACGCCTTGAAAACTCGCCGGCTTCGGCATGTCTCAAACCTGGAATGTCCCCAAGTTCGGCAAGGATGGCATTGACCACGGCACGGCCGCCGTGAACCTGCAGTTCGGCGCAGTCTTCTCCTGTAAACGACGCCGGAGCCTTGAAATACAGAATGAGGCCCTGATCCAAGACATCACCGTTTCGATTGCGAATCGATCGCAAAACAGCCTGGCGCGGCGAGGGCACACAAGCACATAGTTCCCTCAACACCTCTGACGTATGAGGCCCGCTGACGCGAATAACCGCCACGCCGGCCGGCAAGGCGCCGGAAGACAGTGCATAGATCGTGTCGGACATTGGCTGTTGCGGTTGGTTCACCGTTCAGTCCTTGATTGCCTATTAATTCATAGAGTCAGAATCCGGAGAAAGAATCCGGCTAGATAATTTCCGGCAGAAACGCAAAAGCCCAGGATAGACCTGGGCTCCGCGCAACATTGTGACGATCGATCAGGTGTTCATCGAATCGAAGAAATCGCCATTGGTCTTGGTCTGCTTCAGCTTGTCGATCAGGAACTCGATCGCATCGGTCGTTCCCATCGGGGCAAGGATACGGCGCAGAACGAAGATTTTCTGCAGATCCTGACGCGGTACCAACAGGTCTTCCTTACGGGTGCCGGACTTGAGGATATCCATCGACGGGAAGATGCGCTTGTCGGCGACCTTGCGGTCGAGCACGATTTCGGAGTTACCGGTACCCTTGAATTCTTCGAAGATGACTTCGTCCATGCGGCTGCCAGTATCGATCAGGGCTGTCGCGATGATCGTCAGCGAACCGCCCTCTTCGATATTGCGGGCGGCACCGAAGAAGCGCTTCGGGCGCTGCAGGGCATTGGCATCGACACCACCGGTCAAGACCTTGCCCGATGACGGAACAACGGTGTTGTAGGCTCGGCCAAGGCGAGTGATCGAATCGAGCAGGATAACGACGTCGCGGCCATGTTCGACCAGGCGCTTGGCCTTCTCGATGACCATTTCGGCGACCTGGACGTGTCGCGTTGCCGGCTCGTCGAAGGTCGAGGAAACCACTTCGCCTTTCACCGAACGCTGCATGTCGGTGACTTCTTCCGGCCGCTCGTCGATCAGAAGCACGATCAGATAGCATTCCGGATGATTGGCTGTGATCGAATGGGCGATGTTCTGCAGAAGAACGGTCTTACCGGTACGCGGCGGGGCGACGATCAGGCCGCGCTGGCCCTTGCCGAGTGGCGCGATCAGGTCGATGACGCGAGCGGACAGGTCCTTGGAGGTCGGAACCTCGAGTTCCATCTTGAAGCGCTCGTTTGGATAGAGCGGCGTCAGATTGTCGAAATGGACCTTATGACGGATCTTTTCGGGATCTTCGAAATTGATCGTGTTGACCTTGAGAAGCGCGAAATACCGTTCGCCTTCCTTCGGACCGCGGATCGGGCCTTCGACCGTATCGCCGGTCTTCAGCGAGAAACGGCGGATCTGCGAGGGGGAGATATAGATGTCGTCCGGGCCCGGCAGGTAGTTGGCATTTGCCGAGCGCAGGAAGCCGAAGCCATCCTGCAGCACTTCGACAACGCCTTCGCCGATGATCTCGACGTCCTGGCTTGCCAGCATTTTCAGGATCGCAAACATCAGTTCCTGCTTGCGCATGACACTGGCGTTTTCGACCTCGACCGATTCGGCAAATGCCAGCAGGTCGGTAGCGGATTTGTTTTTGAGTTCTTGTAGCTTCATTTCAGCCATGAAGGGGACCACACTTGGAAATCGGAAAGGAAAGTCGGCGTGCTTGATGTAAGGGGAGCTGCAGCGGAAGGGGCAGGCTCGTAACGTTTACACATGCCACGAAAGAGGAGATGGCGGGAAAATAGCGACTCACTCGTTGCGCCGCAAGGGGGCAACGGAAATTACCGGAAGTTTCCTTCTTCAACGCTCAAAGCTCAAAAAGGTTTCACTACCGCCATGATGACGATGAGGATCATCAGCAGCGTCGGAGCTTCGTTCATCAGCCGCCAGTACCGGGCGCTACGGGTGTTTTCATCCCGCGCAAAAGCTCTAACCGCACGGCTGAACAGCATGTGGACGCCGGTCAACAGAACGACAAGCAGAAGCTTGGCGTGCAGCCACCCGCCCTGAAAACCGTAGACGCTCCAGGCGAGATAGAGCCCGAGCACCCAGGTGATCATCATCGCCGGGTTCATGATCACCTTCAAAAGCCGCTGCTCCATCATCTTGAAGGTTTCCGACTGCTCGGAGCCGGGCGCTGCATCGGTGTGGTAAATGAACAATCGCGGCATGTAGAGCAGGGCGGCCATCCAGGACATCACCGCAATGATGTGCAGCGCCTTGATCCAAAGATAGAGATTATCCGGCTGCCAGACGAACAGCCCGGCAAGCAGCGCGACGAACAGGCCGATCGCGATGAAGGCGCGGGCGCGCGCTTTTTTCCCGGGCTGGATATCCGTCTGGCGCTCGATCATCGGCCGGTCCCACGAACACGGGCGACCAGTTGTGTGACGTGGTCTGGATTGGCCTGCGGCGTAATGCCGTGACCCAGATTGAAAATCAGCGGGCCATTTCCGAGCTTCTGCAGGATCGCGTCAATGCCATCATCCAGCGATTGTCCGCCTGCCACGACCCGCATCGGATCGAGATTGCCTTGAACCGGGCCGTCCTTCTGGAGATCTGCAGCAAAGGACAAAGGCACCGACCAGTCAAGGCCGATCGCATCTGCACCGGTTGCCTGCCGGTAATCCTTCAAGAGAATTCCGGCGCCCTTGGCAAAGGCGATGATTTTCGCGTCCGGCCGGCGGGCACGAACACTGTCGATGATCCGGCGCACCGGATTGACGGCGTAGCGGCGGAATTCCTCTTCGCCCAAAACACCCGCCCAGGAATCGAAGATCTGCACCGCATCGGCGCCAGCATCGATCTGCTCGACCAGATAGTCCGCAGAGACCTCAGCAAGCACCGCCAGCAGACGATCGAACGCTTCGGGGTGCTGGTAGGCGAAAAGCCGCGCCGGTGCCTGGTCAGGCGTTCCGTGCCCGGCAATCATGTAGGTGGCGACCGTCCAGGGTGCGCCGCAGAAGCCAAGCAGTGTCGTTTCGTCCGGCAGCTCCCGTCGCAACCGTCGAACCGTTTCCATGACCGGCTGCAAATGGGCGGATACGGGGCGAACGTCGAGCGTGGCTATCTCCGAAACGTCGATCGGATCCATCCTTGGTCCATGCCCTTCCTCAAAGCGAACATTGCGCTTCAGGGCATCGGGAATAACCAGGATATCGGAGAACAGGATGGCTGCATCGAAGCCATATCGCCGGATCGGCTGCAGGGTCACTTCCACAGCCATATCGGGCGAATAACAGAGATCGAGAAAGCTGCCGGCCTTGGCTCGGGTCTGCCGGTATTCGGGAAGATACCGGCCTGCCTGCCGCATCAGCCAAATTGGGGGAGGTGAGAGCGTTTCACCCTTCAACACCTGTAGCACCTTTCGGCTTTGCGCAGTCACCGGACACGTTCTCCCACTATAAAAGATATCTATATCTAAGGATTCTATTTCTTAGAGTCTGTGACTATCGAGGATTAAAGGCCATCCGACTCTTTTCCACATGCTGGCCCGTTCAATAGAATCTCCTGGCCGATTTTGCCATGCGACAGATAGGAGCGGGGACGATTTCAAAAAACCATGAAGAGTCAGAAGCTTCGTCCTTCATCAAAGGTCTGGGACGGATGTGGACAGCTTGTGGATAACGTCAAGGCTTCCAAGGGTGATGAGTCTTCTCCACATGCGCCGGCAATTCCGCTCCCCGGAATCCAGATTGTGCATAACCGGCAGGTTTTCCCCTTGCCTTCGAACCCCGCCGGTCCTTAGCTGTCGCTGTCCCGGTTTATCAACAGCCCTCGGAGAATAGCGTGGAGAACCAGAAAAACTATTTCCACCTGCACCTGATCTCCGATTCGACCGGCGAAACGCTGATCGCGGCGGGCAGGGCGGCGGCATCGCAATTCCAGTCGGCGCATGCGCTCGAGCACGTCTATCCGCTGATCCGCAATCGCAAGCAGTTGATGCAGGTGATGGAGGCGGTCGATGGCGCGCCGGGGATCGTGCTTTATACGATCGTCGATCGCGAGCTTGCCGATATCATCAATGTAACCTGCAAGGAGATGGGGCTCCCTTGCGTCTCGGTGCTGGAACCGATCATCGATCTCTTCCAGTCCTATCTCGGCGCCACCTCGCGGCGGCGCTCGGGCGCGCAGCATGTGATGGATGCCGATTATTTCGCCCGTATCGACGCGCTGAATTTTACGATGGACCATGACGACGGCCAATTGCCGGCGGATTTCAACGATGCGGATGTCGTGCTGATCGGTATCAGCCGCACATCGAAAACGCCGACCAGCATCTATCTTGCCAATCGCGGCATCAAGACAGCCAACATCCCGATCGTTCCGGGCGTCGCCCTGCCGGACCGGTTGATGGAAGCGACCAAGCCGTTGGTGGTCGGTTTGATCGCCACGGCTGACCGGATTTCGCAGGTTCGCCAGAATCGCATTCTGGGCACGGCGACCCACAGTTATCACGCAGAGGACTATGTCGATCGCGCCTCCATTACCGAAGAGCTGAAATATGCGCGCTCGATCTGCGCGCGCAACAACTGGCCGATGATCGACGTGACGCGCCGCTCGATCGAGGAAACCGCCGCAGCAATCGTTGCCCTGCGGCCCCGGCTGCGTTAAGGCGAATCCGGTTAATCAGGATATATGACAATGACAGGTTCTCTTGTCCTCGCTTCGGCGAGCCCGTTCCGGCGCATGCTGCTGGAAAATGCCGGCATCGCCTTCCAGGCAAAGGCGGCCGATATTGATGAGCGGGCGATTGAAGATGAGGTTGAGCGGCAAGGATCGTCACCGGAAGAGGTCGCGTTGATCCTGGCCGAAGCCAAGGCCCGCAATGTCGGGCAGGCTTTTCCCGGCAGCATTATCATCGGCTCCGACCAGACGATGTCGCTGGGTGCGCGGGTCTATCACAAGCCGCGCGACATGAACGAGGCGCGGGATCATCTTTTGTCGCTGTCCGGTCAGGTTCACCAGTTGAACAGCGGCATCGTGTTGACGCGCGGCAATGACATTCTTTGGAGACATGTGTCTTCGGCCCGGATGTCGGTGCGGGTTTTGCGTCCCGACTTTATCGACGCGCATCTCGCACGCGTCGGAACGAAGGCTTTGTCCAGCGTCGGTGCGTATCAGCTCGAAGGCGAGGGAATTCAGCTTTTCGATAAAATCGATGGCGACTATTTCACCATTCTCGGGCTGCCCATGCTGCCGCTCCTCGCAAAACTCAGGGATCTACGGGTGATCGATGCGTGATTCACGTGAAACATTTGTTAACCACGCCTTCGTCACAGGCTATCCGGTCAAGCATTCGCGCTCGCCTCTGATCCATGGATATTGGCTGAAACAGCTTGGATTGCCGGGAACCTACAAGGCTCACGCTGTGCCGCCGGAAGAGTTTCCTGATTTCATGACCTCCTTGAGGGAGGGCGAATCTGGCTTCGTTGGTGGGAATGTTACAATTCCTCACAAAGAGTGGGCTTTTGCCCTTTCCGACCGGCCGGATCAACTAAGCACCGAGCTTGGCGCTTCCAACACGTTATGGGTCGAGGATGGCCTCGTTCACGCGACCAATACCGATGGGCATGGCTTCAGCGCCAACCTCGATGAACGCGCACCTGGCTGGGACCACTGTCAAACCGCCGTTATTCTCGGCGCCGGCGGCGCCAGCCGCGCGGTAATCCAGGCCGTTCGTGATCGCGGTGTCAGGACGATCCATGTCGTCAACCGCACGACCACACGCGCGCAAGAACTGGCCGACCGGTTCGGCCCGGCGGTTCATGCACAGCCGCTGGAGGCACTCTCCGAGGTGATGGCTGGGGCCGGCCTGTTCATCAACACCACGTCGCTTGGCATGGATGGGGCGGAAGTGCCGCAGATCGACTTCACCGTCATGGCTGCGCAAAGCATCGTGACCGACATTGTTTACGTTCCCTTGAAAACGCCGATCCTCGCACAGGCAGAAGCGCAGGGTTTTGTCACGGTCGATGGGCTCGGCATGCTGTTGCACCAAGCCGCACCTGGGTTCGAAAAATGGTTCGGCAAGCGGCCGACGGTCGATGCGGCGCTAAGACAGATCATTATCGATGACATGGCGAGCCACGCATGATCATTCTCGGGCTCACCGGATCTATCGGCATGGGAAAGTCGACCACGGCAGCGATGTTTTCGGATATCTGTGTGCCGGTCAACGATGCCGATGCTGTTGTGCATGCGCTTTATCAGGACGAAGCCGTGGCGCCGATCGAAGCGGCATTTCCCGGAACGGCGACGATGGGTAGCGTTGACCGCGCGGAGCTTTCCCGCCAGCTCGCCAAAGATCCGTCCCTGTTCAAGGTGCTGGAAGCGATCGTCCATCCGCTGGTGCGCGAAAAGGAGCGGACGTTTCTCGATCATCATCGCGCCGCTGGCGCCCCCCTCGTCGTGCTCGATATCCCGCTTCTGTTCGAGACAAAGGGAGAAAGCCGCGTCGATGCGATTGCGGTCGTCACCTGTGATCCGGAGATCCAAAGGCAGCGGGTGCTGAAAAGACCGGGGATGACGGAGGAAAAATTCGCTCTCATCCTGTCGCGTCAGGTCCCCGACCAGGAAAAACGTGCGAAAGCGGATTACATCATCGATACGGGCCATGGACTTGATTCGGCCCGCGACCAGGTGGCGGCGATCGTCCAAGGGCTGACAAGCCAGAAGAGGCCATGATGCGCGAAATCATTTTCGATACGGAAACGACAGGCCTCGACAACAAACTCGACCGGGTCATCGAAATCGGCGGTATCGAGCTCGACAATCATTTCCCGACCGGCCGCACCTTCCATGTCTATATCAATCCGGGCGACCGCAAGGTGCATCCGGATGCGCTGGCGATCCATGGAATCTCGGACGAATCGCTGAAGGACAAGCCGAACTTTGCCGGCATCGTTGATGAGCTGCTAGAATTTTTCGCCGATGCGCGCTGGGTGGCGCATAACGCCACCTTTGACATGGGGTTCATGAACGCCGAATTTGCCCGGCTTGGCCTGCCGGCAATCACCAATGATGTGGTCACCGACACGTTGGCGCTGGCGCGCCGCAAACATCCGATGGGGCCGAACTCGCTCGATGCGCTATGCCGGCGCTACGGAGTGGATAATTCGCACCGCACGAAGCACGGCGCTCTGCTCGACTCCGAACTTTTGGCGGAGGTCTATATCGAGCTGATCGGCGGCCGGCAGACGACTTTCGGCCTGCACTCCAGCGATAATCGCGGCCAGGCGTCGGATCTGGATGATGTCATCGTGATCGCCGGCCAAAGGCCGCATCCGCTTGTGTCTCGCCTGACTGGCGGCGAAGCGGAAGCCCATGCAGCGCTTGTTGCGCAGATGGGCACAAAAGCCATCTGGGCCAAATACGAAGCCGCCAAATAAAAATGCCCGGTCGAGAACCGGGCATTGAAATATTCACGTTCAGGAAAAGGCGGATCAGTTCGCGGTCGTCGAAACCTGCGAACGAACCTTTTCCTCAGCCATGCGCTGGGTGAACATCTGGGCAAAATCGATCGGGTCGATCATCAGCGGCGGGAAGCCACCGTTGCGCGTCGCGTCGGAAACGATCTGGCGGGCGAACGGGAAGAGCAGGCGCGGGCACTCGATGAAGAGCAGCGGCAGCATGTGCTCCTGCGGGAAACCGGTGACGCGGAAGACGCCGCCATAGGACAGTTCGACATTGAACAGCATCTTGTCGCCGTCCTTGGCTTCTGCATTCAGCGTCAGGATGACGTCGAATTCCGCATCCGACAAAGGATTGGCGTTGACGTTGACATTGATGTTGATCGCCGGAGCCTTGTCGCGCGCTTGAAGCGAACGTGGAGCGCCCGGGTTTTCAAACGAGAGGTCCTTGATGTACTGGGCCAGAATGTTCAGGGACGGGCTCTCGGTAGCGCCGTTTGTCGGGGATGCGGTATCGGTCATAAGGCCATTTCCTTCGGACATGAAATTTGGTGAGGCATCTAGCATTTCGTACCCGGGCTTACAACCCGGTGCGGCCGTTCACTTGAGGCGATCACGCTCGTTCGGGTCGGTGCGGCCCCGGCCATCGCTGCGCGAAAATTCGTCGTCGTCGAGGTCGATCACGCGGGGGTCTGCGCGGCGACCGGCGTCACGGTCCGGTTCCTGACCGCGCGAAAAGCCACGTCCGCCAGCCCCCATGCCGGTCGTGACAATCGTCAGGCGATTCTTGACGAAGGACCAGCCGAGGTCCCGGACAGCCGGTATAAAGAGTAGCAGCCCGATGATGTCGCTGATGAAACCTGGAATGATCAGCAGGAGGCCGGCGATCACGATCATCACGCCATGCACCAGTTGCCGGCCCGGATCGGTGCCGGTTTGCGAAGCCTGCTGAATCTTTCTGAGAACGCCAAATCCCTGAACACGCAACAAAACCGCACCGGCGACGGCGCTGGCCACAACGAGAAGAAGTGTCATGCCGACACCGACTTCGCGGCCGACGACGATGAAGGCCGCGATCTCTGCGATCGGCATCAGCAGAAAAAGGATCGGGATGATCAGGGAGCGCATTATGATCTACTCAGGTGAAAGTGATGGAGCCGAACCGCACCGGCAATTGCAAAGAAGTGATATAGCCATTTGAATGATCGTGCCATGCAGACTATATGGGATGATCGCACGGCATATTAACAGCGGTTCTGGGTGGAAATGGGCTCTTTCGACTTCATCACATTGTTTTTCTTGGTCGCCGCGGTGATCATCTTCCTCCAACTGCGCAGCGTTCTGGGCAAGCGGACCGGCAACGAACGTCCGCCGGTCGACCCCTATTCGCAGCGCGATGCAGCCGACGGGCCTGAAGCCTCCGGTAAAGTGGTGCAATTGCCACGACGCGACGGTGCCGGCGAAGAGATTTCCCGTTATGCGGCGATCGATGCCTTTACCAAGGCAGGTACGCCGCTGAACGATGCACTGCGCCGCATGTTCGATGCCGATCCGGCCTTCGATCCGAAGGAATTCGTCAATGGCGCCAAGATGGCATATGAGATGATCGTGATGGCTTTCGCCGATGGCGACCGCAAGACGCTCAAAGGCCTTTTGTCCCGCGACGTCTATGATGGTTTCGACGCAGCGATTTCCGAACGCGAAAGCAAGGGTGAAGTCGTCAAGTCCACCTTCGTCGGCATCGAAAAGGCCGACATGGTGCATGCCGAGATCAAGGACAGCGAAGCCAACATTACGCTGCGCATCATCAGCCAGCTGATTTCGGCGACCTATGACAAGGCCGGGGCGATCGTCGATGGCGATGCCGAAGCAGTTTCCGAGGTCAACGACCTCTGGACCTTCTCGCGCGATACCCGTTCCCGCGATCCGAACTGGAAGCTGATCGCGACGGAATCGGAAAACTGATCGGGGCATGAGGCACGGGACGAGCGGCGATGGATTTCGATTTGCAACGGGTCGATTTTTCCGACCTTCCCGGTTGGCAGACCGACGATCCATCCGCGCTTTTGCCAGCCTTTGAGCGCTGTCGTCGCCAGGTCACTGCGGTTAAGCCGCACAAGACCGCATCATTGGGCATTTCCACCGCCGACCTGATGCCGGCCTATGAAGCGGCGAAAGACACCCGGCCGCAGGATGCGGGCGAGGCCCGCGTCTTTTTCGAAGACCATTTCATTCCGTTCAAGATCGTCCGGCACGATGGCAAGCCTGGCTTTGTGACGGCTTTCTTCGAGCCCGAAGTTCTGGTCAGTGCGACACGGAACGAGACCTTTCGCTTCCCCTTCTATCGCCGCCCGGACGATCTCGTTGATATCGGCGACCACAACCGTCCTGACGGCATGGACCCGTATTTTGCCTTTGGGCAGCAGACGAATGGCACGATTTCCGAATATCCGGACCGCAGGGCGATCGAGCAGGGATATCTTGCCGGTCGCGGGCTGGAAATCGCCTATGCGAAATCGAAGACCGATGTATTCTTCGCTCATGTCCAAGGTGCAGCCCGCCTGGTCTATCCTGACGGGTCTATGAAGCGGGTGACGTATGGGGCCAAGACCGGTCATTATTTTTCCGCCACCGGTAAGCTCCTGATTGAACGCGGCAAGATCGAAGCCGCTGATGTCTCGATGCAAACGATCAAACAATGGCTGGATGATCATCCGGACGAAGCGGATGAGGTGCTCTGGCACAATCGCTCCTTCATCTTTTTCCGTGAGGCCGAGGTCGATGATTCCGGGCTTGGACCGGTTGCGGCCGCCAAAGTGGCGCTGGAGCCCGGCCGCTCGCTGGCCGTCGATCGGCTCATCCATACATTTGGCGTTCCCTTTTTCATCTCAAGCGACAGCCTGACCTCGATCGAGGGCGGCCGTCCCTTCCGGCGGCTGATGCTGGCGCTCGATACCGGATCGGCCATCGTCGGTCCCGCGCGCGGCGATATCTTCACCGGCTCCGGTGATGAAGCCGGACAGCTGGCCGGCGCGGTGCGCAACGAGGCCGATTTCTTCATTTTCATCCCGAAGGCCGCGGCGGCAAGATACGGTCATGGCTAAGACAAAGAAGCTGACCAGCGAAGACCGCATCCTCTGGGGCAAGGTTGCCCGCACCACCCGCCCACTCCCGGGACGCATGGATGAGCTTGCGGAGTTCGAAGAGCCCAGACCCGAGCCCAAACCCGAACCCTTGCCGGAAAAACTGCCGATGCCGGTCATCAAGGAAGGCAAGTCGCTCGCGGAAGCCTTTGGTTTTGCTCCACCGGAAGCGCCGAAGAAGATAGCGCGTGTGCATCATCCGCTTGAAAAACCGGTGAAGCGCAAGCTCGCCAAAGGCCATCTGGCGATCGAAGCGCGGATCGATCTGCATGGAATGATTCAGAGCGAGGCGCATGGTCTGCTGCTGCATTTCCTGATGCGGGCCTATGATCGTGGCCTGCGGCATGTGCTCGTCATTACCGGCAAGGGAACGTCGCTCGGCAGCGACGGGGCCCTCAAGCGGGCGGTACCGATGTGGTTTTCGCTGCCGGAATTCCGCATGCTGATCTCGTCCTTTGAGCCCGCCGCGCGCAACCATGGTGGTGACGGCGCGCTTTATGTCCGCCTGTCGCGGCCAAGGGGTACGCCATGACCCCGTTCGGGGAAGCGGTGCACCGGCTGCGGCGCCAGAAGGGTGTCTCGCAAAAGCAGATGGCTGCGGCGATCGGGGTGTCGCCCGCCTACCTCTCGGCGCTCGAGCATGGCAAGCGCGGTGCGCCGAGCTTTGAATTCCTGCAAAGGGTCGCTGGTTATTTCAATGTGATCTGGGACGATGCCGACGAATTGTTCGGGATTGCGGCGATCTCCGACCCGAAAGTGGTTCTCGATACATCCGGCCTGCCGGCGGCACATACGGCGTTTGCCAACCGGCTTGCAGGCCGTATTCGCAGCTTATCCGCCGAAACCATCCGCATCCTTGAAGATGTTTTGGAAAAAGGCCGCTTTCCTGATAAGGAACTCTGATGATCCCCTGATTTCTGCAGCTTTCAGGCTGCACGGGATTTGGAACTATGGACAAAATCCCTATATTCGGGGAGCGCCATCGAGGGGTGATTCGCACGGAATCTCATCTCCGAAGACATGGCATCGAAACCTGGAAAGACTTATAGCCGAATGACCGATTTGCCTGAAACCGAAGCCGGCGCAAGCGCCGAATATGGTGCCGATTCCATCAAGGTTCTGAAGGGTCTCGATGCCGTCCGCAAGCGGCCGGGCATGTATATCGGCGATACCGACGACGGCTCCGGCTTGCATCACATGGTCTACGAAGTGGTGGACAATGCGATCGACGAGGCGCTGGCTGGTCATGCCGATATCGTCACGGTGACGCTGAATGCCGACGGCTCGGTGACGGTGACCGACAACGGCCGTGGCATCCCGACCGATATCCACACGGGTGAAGGCATTTCGGCGGCCGAAGTGATCATGACGCAGCTGCATGCCGGCGGTAAGTTCGACCAGAATTCCTACAAGGTTTCCGGCGGTCTGCACGGCGTCGGCGTCTCGGTCGTCAACGCGCTTTCGGTCAAGCTGCAGCTGAAGATCAAGCGCCAGGGCAAGATCCACGAAATCAACTTCACCCACGGCGTTGCCGACGCACCCCTGAAGGTGATCGGCGACAGCAATGGCGAGACAGGTACGGAAGTCACCTTCCTGCCGAGCACCGATACCTTCACGATGATCGAGTTCGATTACGGAACGCTGGAGCATCGCCTGCGCGAGCTCGCCTTCCTGAATTCGGGTGTTCGCATTCTCCTGACCGACAAGCGGCATTCCGATATCCGCGAGACCGAGATGATGTATGACGGCGGCCTCGAGGCCTTCGTCGCCTATCTCGACCGGGCAAAAAAGCCGCTAGTCTCCAGGCCAGTCGCCATCCGCGGCGAAAAGGACGGCATCACCGTCGAAGTGGCGATGTGGTGGAACGACAGCTATCACGAGAATGTTCTCTGCTTCACCAACAACATCCCGCAGCGCGACGGCGGTACGCATATGGCCGGCTTCCGTGGCGGCCTGACGCGCCAGATCATTTCCTATGGTGACAGCTCCGGCATCATGAAAAAGGAAAAGGTGACGCTGACCGGCGAAGATTGCCGCGAAGGCCTGACCGCCGTTCTCTCCGTCAAGGTTCCCGATCCGAAATTTTCGTCCCAGACCAAAGACAAGCTTGTCTCCTCCGAGGTTCGCCCGGTCGTCGAAAGCCTCGTCAACGAAGCGCTCAGCACCTGGCTTGAAGAGCATCCCGGCGACGCGAAAATCCTGGTCGGCAAGGTGATCGAAGCCGCCGCTGCCCGCGAAGCCGCCAAGAAGGCCCGCGAACTGACCCGCCGCAAGGGTGCACTGGATATCTCCTCGCTGCCCGGCAAGCTTGCCGACTGCTCCGAGCGCGATCCGGCCAAGTCCGAACTCTTCCTGGTGGAAGGGGATTCCGCCGGCGGTTCCGCCAAGCAGGGCCGTTCACGTGAAAACCAGGCGATCCTGCCGCTGCGCGGCAAGATCCTCAATGTCGAGCGGGCCCGCTTCGACAAGATGCTGTCGAGCCAGGAAATCGGTACGCTGATCACGGCGCTGGGCACATCGATCGGCAAGGACGAGTTCAACCCGGACAAGCTGCGCTACCACAAGATCATCATCATGACCGACGCTGACGTCGACGGCGCCCATATTCGCACGCTGCTCTTGACGTTCTTCTTCCGGCAGATGCCGGAACTGATCGAGCGCGGACACCTCTACATCGCCCAGCCGCCGCTCTACAAGGTGGCACGCGGCAAGTCGGCGCAGTATCTGAAGGATGAAAAGGCGCTGGAGGAATATCTGATCTCCACCGGTCTGGAAGATGCAGCCTTGGAGCTTGGTTCCGGCGAAGTCCGGGTCGGGCAGGATTTGCGCGAAGTCATCATCGATGCGCTGCGGTTACGGACATTGGTCGAATCCCTGCATTCGCGCTACAGCCGCTCCGTCGTCGAGCAGGCGGCGATTGCCGGCGCTCTCAATCCGGAACTGAACAACAACCAGGCGCAGTCGGAAGCGACCGCTGCTGAAGTGGCCAAGCGGCTGGACCTGATCGCCGAAGAAACCGAGCGCGGCTGGGCCGTGGCGGTCGCCAGCGATGGCGGCCTGAAGTTCGAGCGCATGGTGCGCGGCGTCAAGGAAGTCGCCTCGCTGGACATGGCGCTGATCGGCTCGCAGGACGCACGTCATATCGATCTGATGACCCCGCGCCTCAAGGAAATCTATGCCATTCCGCCGCTGTTGAAGCGCAAGGACGGCGCAATCGAAATCAGCGGGCCGCGCGCGCTTCTCGATGCCATCTTCGCCAGCGGCCGCAAGGGCCTGTCGATGCAGCGCTACAAGGGTCTTGGCGAAATGAATGCCGAGCAGCTCTGGGAAACGACGCTCGATCCGAACGTCCGCTCGTTGCTTCAGGTTCGCGTGCCGGATGCCACCGATGCCGATGGCCTGTTCTCGCGCCTGATGGGCGATGAAGTCGAGCCACGCCGCGATTTCATCCAGGAAAACGCCCTGAACGTCGCCAATCTCGACATTTGATCGGCGCTGCTGCGTTAGAGTCGGCACATTTCGTATCCATCAAAACCACGCCTTCCGTCTGGAGGGCGTGGTTTTCTTTTTGGTTTAGTCGGCGATGAAAGTGCCGTTGAAGGCAACTTCCGAAAGCGGACGCCGCGGGCTCGGTGTTTCGCGCGCCTGCAGGTATTCCGGCAGCTGCGTCTTGTCGCCAAGGCGGCCGATAGCGGCGGCGGCTTCGACGCGGTAACCTTCGGGAATGCCGAGGATGTCGATCGCCTTGTCGAAATGCAGGCCGGTCATGCCATGTGCCTGGAAGCCGAGCAGCTGTGCCTGATGGGCGATCGAGCTCCAAGCGGCGCCCGTGTCGAAGCTATGGCTGTAGGATGACGTTTCTTCGGTTGCGCCCGGTGCAGCGAAGTGGGTCTTCGAAACCAGGATGACCAGTGCCGATGCCGAATTTGCCCAACCCTGGTTGAATTCGTTGAGGATCGGGAAGATCTTGTCCCACTGTTCGGTGCCGCGCAAGGCATAGACGAAGCGCCACGGCTGCGAGTTATAGGCGGAAGGCGCCCAGCGCCCAGCTTCCAGAATGGTCAGCAGTTCGGTTTCGGAAATGGTGTCGCCGGTAAAGGCGCGCGGCGACCAACGGTTGAGGAAGCTCGGCTCGATCGGATAATCTGCTTGGCGGTAGTTGCTGGCGGTTGTCATGGTTTGTTCCTGTCTTGGGAGGTCGGAATTTTTTTCAGCGGACGCAGTCCGCATATGGCGATTGTATCGGCGAGAATAGACTCCGGTTTAGAGATGGACTGTTTCCAATTTGACGACAACCGCCAGGCGAGCCGGTGACGGCCGGTTGCGCGACGGGATTGACCGCAGAAACGTTCTTCAGGGTTATTGTCCAACGCCAGAAAAAAGTTGTATAAGTTCTGTAGTTTTTTTCGAAGCAAAGGACCTGCCGCCGATGACCGTGACCTTGAAAGACCCTTCGCTGTTCCGCCAGGCCGCACTTGTCGGCGAACACTGGATCGAAGCAGATCCGACAAATGCCATCGAGGTGAACAATCCGGCCACCGGCGAGATCATCGGCCGCGTCCCCAAGCTCGGCGCAGCTGAAACCAAGGTAGCCATCGAGGCAGCACGCATTGCGCAGAAGGGCTGGGCCGCAAGAACAGCCAAGGAGCGCTGCGCCGTGCTGCGCAAATGGTACGACCTGATGATCGAGAACAAGGACGATCTCGGCCGCATCCTGACGCTCGAACAGGGCAAGCCGCTGGCGGAAGCCACCGGCGAAATCGTCTACGGCGCCAGCTTCATCGAATGGTTTGCCGAAGAAGGCCGCCGCATCTACGGTGACATGATTCCCGGTCATCAGCCGGATAAGCGTATCATGGTGATGAAGCAGCCGATCGGCGTCGTCGCAGCAATCACGCCGTGGAACTTTCCGAATGCGATGATCACCCGCAAGGCTGGTCCTGCCTTTGCTGCCGGCTGCGCCATGGTTTTGAAGCCGGCCTCGCAGACGCCATTTTCGGCGATTGCCATTGCGGTTCTGGCCGAACGCGCCGGCCTGCCGAAGGGTCTGTTCAGCGTCATCACCGGCTCGGCCGCAGCGATCGGCGCCGAAATGACGTCCAATCCCACGGTGCGAAAGCTGACCTTTACCGGTTCGACCGAAATCGGCACCGAACTCTACAAGCAGAGCGCGCCGACCATCAAGAAGCTCGGCCTCGAGCTCGGCGGTAATGCGCCTTTCATCGTTTTTGATGATGCCGATCTCGACGCGGCCGTCGAAGGTGCGCTGATCGCCAAATATCGCAACAACGGCCAGACCTGCGTCTGCGCCAACCGCATCTATGTTCAGGACGGCGTCTACGATGCCTTTGCTGAAAAGCTGGCAACGGCTGTCGGTAAACTGAAGACTGGCAATGGTTTCGATGAAGGTGTGATTCTCGGACCGTTGATCGACAAGGCAGCCCTCAACAAAGTTGAGGAGCACATTGCCGACGCCTTGAAAAAGGGCGCACGCATCCTGGCGGGCGGCAAGCCGCATGCGCTCGGCGGCACGTTTTTCGAAGCGACGATTCTGGCCGATGTCACCAAGGACATGGCTGTTGCCCGCGAAGAAACCTTCGGTCCTCTTGCGCCGCTGTTCCGCTTCAAGTCCGAGGCGGATGTCATCGAGCAGGCAAACGACACCGAATTCGGCTTGGCGTCTTATTTCTATGCCAAGGATCTGTCACGCGTCTTCCGCGTTGCCGAAGCGCTGGAATACGGCATGGTCGGGGTCAATACCGGCCTGATTTCGACGGCCGAGGCACCGTTTGGCGGCGTCAAGCTGTCCGGCCTTGGGCGCGAAGGCTCGAAATACGGCATCGAGGAATTCACCGAGATCAAATATGTCTGCCTCGGCGGCATTTCCTGATCTGCCAATCAGGTTTTGAAGAGAACCGGCTGGATAGTTCTGGCCGGTTTTTTCGTTTGACGGTACAAACGCCTAAGACAGCAGGAGACAGCCATGCCCGCCCCGAAAAACACCTTCAAAGCCGCGCTCCGCGAGGATCGTTTTCAGCTGGGTCTCTGGGTAGCGCTGGCCAGTCCCTATGCAGCGGAAATCGTCTCGGGCAGCGGTTATGACTGGCTGCTGATCGATGGCGAACATGGGCCGAACGATATTCCGCTTCTGTCGGCGCAAATCCAGGCTGTGGCCCGCTCCGGCAGCCATCCGATGGTCCGGCTTCCGATCGGTGAAACCTGGCTGATCAAGCAGATCCTCGACACCGGCGCTCAGACATTGCTGATCCCGATGGTGGAAAGTATTGAACAGGCGCAGGCATTGGTGCGCGCCGTGCGCTATCCGCCGCATGGCGTACGTGGCGTCGGTGCCGCCCTTGGCCGGGCATCGCAGTTCAGCCGGATCGCTGACTACCTTGAAACCGCCAATGACGAGATTTGCCTGATCGTACAGATCGAAAGCCGTGCCGGTTTGGCGGCGCTGGACGATATCGCGGCGCTCGATGGCGTTGACGGCCTGTTCATCGGCCCGTCCGACCTCGCCGCAGACATGGGATATCTCGGCCAGCCCGGGCATCCGCAAGTGACAGCGGCGATCAAGGACGCATTCGATCGGATCGGCAAGGCGGGCAAGGCACGAGGCATCATGACGCTGAGCCTCGACCAGGCCCATATGTACCGCGCAATGGGCGCAGACTTCATGGCAATCGGCACCGATGTGACGCTGCTGGTCAGCGCCACGACGAAGTTGCGGGACGACTTCCTCTCCGGCGAAAAGGGCGATGCCAAGCCGGTTGCCGGCTACTGATCAGCGGCTTTCAATGATCGCTGTCAGTCTGGGCATCGCCACATCTGGGCTCCAGGCCTTGCAATCGGCAATCCTCCGGGTGATTTTCTCAGCGTGATGGTTGGCGATATCGCGGATTCGGTGTTCCAGGAATGGATTCCGGAACCGGTCTAGCGTCTGCGCCAGATAGCGGGTCGCTTCATCGCCGAGGTTTTTTGCGGCAAAGCCGGGGATGACCTCGGTTTCATAGATATCCATCAGCGTAGAGAAGACGTCCGGTTCTTTCAGGATGGCTTTGACGGTCTCATTCTGCGGCCGCCCGGTTTTCAGCCAGATATCGGCCAGCACCGTATGGCCGAGGTTGAGGATATGTAGCTTCAGCTTCTCGTATGGGGAGAGGTTTTCGACCAGCAGAATGGACGGATGCCTGCAGGGGAGTTTTAACCCGGGCTGCGCCTCTATCGCCCACAGTGCATAGGGCTCTGCCACCGCTCCGGCAGGCTCCAATGGTTCGGAGACGATCCGGTCCACCAATGTGTTGGCCCAGATGATTTCGTTTTCCAGCCAGTCCCTGAAACCTGCGCCGGCCATACGAGCAGATTGAAGATCGAGCATTACCGTTTTCAGCGTGTCACCGTTGCGGGCGACGAGTTCGCAGGGCAGAACCGTCAGCGCCTTGCCGCCTGCGCGATAGCGCTCGTGCAAAAGGATCAGCAGTTTGCCGGGAAACGAGGCCGGAATGTCCATGGCAAGATCATCTGGCCCGATCGCATAGCCGGTATCGCCGGTATTGGAGATCAGCACTTCGGCTTCCGTGCCCACGATCCGCTTGATCTCGTCCCAGTCGGCCGAAGTAGACAGTGCCCGGGAGACGCTTTTGACCTGCTGGGTGCGATCGACTTCGGCGCCATCCACAAGCCCCCTGATGATGACTGGAAAACCGTCCGGCGCCGCCAAAGCCGTTAAGCGTGCGGCACGCTCCACTGATCCGGTGGTCTGCACGATCGTGATCTTGCCGATGGCTTCGCCCCTTTCCAGTGCCTCACTGACGAAAAGATCGGCATGAGCCTGCAGGAATCGGCTGGTTCCAAACTGAACGATGGGCGTGATCATGATATCTTGAATCCGGCTATTGAATGGACTGGAGCAGGGTTTCTCGCGCAGACTTGAGGTGTCTGCGGCATGCAGCCTCCACTTTTACAGGGTCGCGGGAGCGAAGGGCGGCGATATAGTCGAGATGTTCTTCCAAGGCCCGGGCGTTGCGCTCGCGCGCATTCGTCTTGTTCCACTGGTAGTGGTAGTGAAAGACGATGGTGATGATGTCGTAGAAATCGATGATGAACCGGTTGCTCGATGACGTGTGCACCAACAGATGGAAGCGCTCGTCGAGTTCGGAGAATTCCTTGTAGCGATTGTCGATATCGGCGAGAATTTCACAGTGTAAGGCCTCGATCCGGTCGAGATCGGCCCAGGCCGTGTGTTCCGGCGCAAGGGCGGTGAAGCTTGCAGCAGAACGCAGTTCGAACATTTCGCGCACTTCCGTCAGTTCCAGCGCAAACTCGCGGGTAAAACCCTTCAGGATCCAGTGGCTGTTCGGCCGCTTCTCGATCAGGCCGAAGCGGCTGAAGCGAATCAGGAATTCGCGCACGCTGGTGGTGCCGGTGCCGATATCGCGCGCCAGTTCCAGCTCGTTGATCTGCATGCCGGGCTCGGCACCGCCGGCCAGAATCCGGCGCATGAAACTGCGCTCGATGATGTCGGACAGCGAATCGGTTTCTTCCGCGGGGTAATAGTCCTCCGGCTTCGGCTGGCGCAGGACAACCTTTGCCCGCTTGTCCCAGGCCAGCAGCTGTAGCTCTTCCATACGCGTCAGAATGGCGCGGATGGTCGTGCGGCTGACGCCGAGCGTTGTGCCCAGTTCCGGCTCGGACGGCAGGCTTGAGGTTTCCGCCAGGAGCTTGAGGCAACGGTTGAAGGCGTCCTTGAAGACGGTATTCTGTTTCGCCATGGCTGTATCGACCGGATATGAGTTCTGTAAGCCCAAAGCGTGGGCGGGGTTTTTTTAACGTGCTCTATCCGACCGGTTTGATCCTGTCTTCGATTTTGCTCTGCGGGTTCATTGTGTTTCGTCCCTGATTTTGTTTTTGGTGCGGTGCTTGCTTCGTGCCCTCCAGCCGCATCCCATAATACCCATTGACGATAAACTGTCTATTGTGGATAAAAGACAAAATGAATGAGAGGCTCATTCGCATAAGAATTGCCAGGGAGATACCAAGGGTGACCGCACCTTCCTTCATCGTTTTGTCGCCGGACGACAATGTCGCCGTCGCATCGCTGGCCATCGAGGCGGGTGGTGAACTGCCGGGCGGCGTGCGCGCAAACGGCAAGATCGACCCCGGCCATAAGGTGGCGATCCATAACGTTCATGTCGGCGAACCGGTGGTGAAATACGGCCAGGCGATCGGCCGGGCGACCGTCGAGATCGCTGCGGGCGACCACGTTCATTCGCACAATCTGGCCTTCGATCAGGACCGCCTGTCGATCGGTGCGCCGGTCCCGCCGGAAGCGGCCAGCATCGCCGACAAGGCCCGAACCTTCATGGGCTACCGCCGCGCCGACGGGCGCGCCGCGACCCGCAATTTCATCGGCATCATCGCCAGCGTCAACTGTTCCACCACCGTCTGCCGTGCCATCGCGGAGGAAGCCAACAAGGTCATTCTGCCGCGTTATGAAGGCATCGACGGTTTCGTGCCGATCGTCCACGATCAGGGCTGTGGCATGAGTTCGACCGGCGACGGCATGAAGAACCTGCACCGGACCCTTGCCGGCTATACGCGCCATGTGAATTTCGGCGGCGTGCTGATGGTCGGGCTTGGCTGCGAGGTCAACCAGCTGACGCTCTACGGCCAGTCGGGCGCCGGTGCCGGCAAGCGGCATTTCAACATTCAGGATGCCGGCGGCTCGCGCCGCGCGGTTGCCCGCGCGCTGGGCGTGCTTGAGGAGATTGCGGCGGAAATCGGAACGGCCAAGCGAATTCCGATCCGGGTCAGCGAAATCATCGTCGGGCTGCAATGCGGTGGCTCGGATGGGCTTTCGGGCATTACGGCCAATCCGGCTTTGGGGGCAGCGGTCGATATTCTGGCCGGTGCCGGCGGTACGGCCATCCTGTCGGAAACCTCGGAAATCTACGGTGCTGAGCATCTGCTGCGCAGCCGGGCCGTCAATGATGGCGTCGCGGAAAAACTCGACGGCCTGATTTCCTGGTGGGAAGACTATGTCGCCATGCACGGCGCTTCGCTGGACAACAATCCTTCGCCGGGCAACAAGCGCGGCGGCCTGACGACGATCCTGGAAAAATCGCTCGGTGCCGTCGCCAAGGGTGGCCGCTCGCCGCTGACGGCGGTCTATCATTATGCCGAGCGGGTGACGGAACACGGCCTCGTCTTCATGGATACGCCCGGCTACGACCCGGTCTCTGCGACAGGACAGGTCGCGGGCGGTGCCAATGTCATCACGTTTACGACCGGTCGAGGCAGCTGTTTTGGCTCGCGTCCATGTCCGTCGATCAAGCTGACCAGCAACACGGCACTGTATCGCGCCATGGAGGAAGACATGGATATCGATTGCGGCACCATTGCTACGGGTGACGCGACGATAGCCGGCATGGGCCGCGAGATCTTCGATCTGATCATCGATACGGCGTCCGGCAAGAAAACCAAGAGCGAGCTGTTCGGTTACGGCGACAATGAATTCGTGCCCTGGCACCTGGGTGCGACACTCTGACGGGCGGCCGTTGGAGCGGAGGAGAGAATTGATGCAGACACGCAAAATCGGCCAGACGGACCTTTCCGTCACCGAATACAGCTTTGGAACGGCGCCGCTCGGCGGCATGTACCGGGCCTGCCCGCGCGAAGCGGCCATGGAAACGCTGGAGGCGGCCTGGTCCGCCGGCCTGCGGTTCGTCGATACGGCACCCTGGTACGGGTTTGGTCTTGCCGAGCGTCGCATCGGCGATTTCCTGCGTGACAAGCCCAAGGGCAGTTATGTTCTGTCGACAAAGGTTGGCCGGCTGCAGCGGCCGGTCGCCGACGATGAGGTGCCAAGCTACGGTTTCGTCGATCCGCTGCCATTCGATACGGATTACGACTATTCCTATGACGGTATCATGCGCTCGGTCGAATTCAGCTATGCCCGCCTCGGGCTCAACCGCATCGATATTCTCTTCGTCCACGATATCGGTGTCTATACGCATGGCGCCGAGCGCAACGCGGTCTATCTTCGCCAGTTGTTGGATGGCGGGCTGAAGGCGCTGGACCAGCTGAAATCGAGCGGTGCCATTGCTGCCTATGGTCTGGGTGTCAATGAAGTGCCGGTTTGCCTCGATGTGATGGCTAAGGCGGATATCGACTGCATCCTTCTGGCCGGGCGCTATACGCTTCTTGATCGCACCGCCACCGCCGAATTGCTGCCGCTCTGCGAGAAAAAGAAAACCTCGCTGGTGGTTGGCGGCGTTTTCAATTCGGGTATTCTGGCCACCGGTCCGGTGGAGGGATCGCATTTCGACTATATGCCGGCGACCCCGGACGTTCTCGACAAGGTGAGAGCAATGGAGACGATTGCGCGATCTCAAGGACTGCCGCTGGCAGCACCGGCGATCCAGTTTCCGTTGCAAAGCCCGGCAGTTGCCTCGGTTCTTCTCGGAACAGCCAAACCGTCGAGCCTGACCCGCAATATGGAATTGACCGAGCGGCGTCTGCAGCCGGACGATTTCAAGGCTTACGAAGCGCATACGTTGGTAGCCCCCGAACTCGGCGCAGACGCTGTTCGGGTTTAGCCGACTTTCAAGAGACAAAGGAAAAACGGAATGCTGAAGGGAATACATCCATTGCTCGGTCCGGAATTGCTGCATGCGATCCGCACCATGGGGCATGGGGACGAGATCGTGATTGCCGATGCCAACTTTCCGGTCAGCACGATGGGGCCGAAGGTGGTACGGGCAGACGGGGTCGATGCGCTGAGCATTCTCGAGGCTATCCTCGCCCATATGCCGCTCGACACGTTCGTGGATGAATCCGCCTGGCGCATGGAAGTCGTCGGCGATCCGCAGGCGGTGCCGGATGTCTGCGTCAAGTTCCAGAGCCTGGTCAAAAAACTTGCCGGCGACTTCAAGGTGGTGCCGATCGAGCGCTTTGCCTTCTACGAGCGCTCGCGCAAGGCTGCCTATATCGTCGCGACGACGGAATTCCGGCTGTACGGAAATATCATCCTGAAAAAGGGTGTCGTGCATCCGCAGGAACTCTACCGCGTCTGACACGGGCAGCGGAACCCGGCCCATGGAGGCGGGCCGGTTCATCTTCGCGATGAAAAAACAAAGGCTTGGCGCTGGGAGGCAAGCAATGTTCGAGGAAATGCTGGACCGCTTGCAATTTCGAAATTGCTGAGATAGCTTGCCAAGGCAAAATGTTTTTTATGGATAAAAGATCGAGCCGTTTGCGTCTTGCGGCCCGGTCTGAGGAGAACTGAACAAGACGTTGTTGGAGGAGAACAACACCATGACTCTTATGAAGAATATCCTGTCGCGCCGCGACTTTACCAGCCTGGCCGGTGCCGCTGTTTTCGCAACGATGATGCCGATGGCGTCGTTCGCACAGGATGTCACAATCCCGATCATCGTCAAGGATACCACGTCGTTCTACTGGCAGATCGTTCTGGCCGGCGCCCGCGCTGCCGGCAAGGATCTCGGCGTCAACGTGCCGGAACTCGGCGCCCAGTCGGAATCCGACATCAACGGCCAGATCACCATTCTGGAAAATGCCGTTGCTGGTGCTCCGGCCGCTGTCGTCATCTCGCCGACGGAATTCAAGGCGCTCGGCAAGCCGATCGATGAAGCTGCCAAGACCGTGCCGATCATCGGCATCGACTCCGGTGCCGACTCGAAGGCCTTCACCTCATTCCTGACCACCGACAACGTCCAGGGCGGCCGCATCGCAGCCGACGGTCTTGCAGCTGCCATCAAGGAAGCAACGGGCAAGGAAGAAGGCGAAATCGCCATCATCACCAGCCTGCCGGGTGTCGGGTCGCTGGATCAGCGCCACGAAGGCTTCGTCGAAGTCATCACTGCCAAATATCCGGGCCTCAAGGTCGTTGCCGACAAATATGCCGACGGCCAGGCAACCACCGGCCTCAACATGATGACCGACCTGATCACCGCGAACCCGAACCTCGTTGGCGTCTTCGCGTCCAACCTGATCATGGCGCAGGGCGTTGGCCAGGCGATCGCTGAAAACAAGCTCGGCGACAAGATCAAGGTCATCGGTTTCGACAGCGACGAAAAGACGGTCGGCTTCCTCAAGGAAGGCGTTCTCGCCGGCCTCGTCGTGCAGGATCCTTATCGCATGGGCTATGACGGCATCAAAACCGCTCTGGCTGCTTCGAAAAAGGAAAAGGTCGAGGCCAACGTCGATACCGGCGCAAACCTGGTGACCAAGGCCAACATGGCCGATCCGAAGATCGACGCTCTTCTGAACCCGAAGGTTAACTGATCGAAACAACACGGCAGGCCGTTCCGATGACGGTCTGCCGTCTGTCGCATAACGCGATCCAGATTTGTTTCAGCATGGCTTGGCTGTGCTGAAACCGATTTCGGATTGGGAGGAGAGTCGCCATGACCGGACTTCACGATGTCAGCCACCGGCACGAGGGCGCGGCGACGATTGCCAAACACCCCGTTCCCAAGGGCGAACCGATCCTGGAACTGCGCGGCCTGCAGAAAAAATACGGTGCCGTCGAGGCCCTGAAGCCGGCAAACATCACCTTTCTTTCAGGCGAAGTCCACGCGATCGTCGGCGAAAATGGCGCCGGTAAATCGACGCTGATCAAGCTTCTAACCGGGGTTATCCGGCGAACGTCTGGCGAGGTCTTCTGGTGCGGCGATGCGGTGCAGCTAGCCACGCCGAACGAGGCGATTTCGCGCGGCATCAATGCGGTGCATCAGGAGGTCGTGCTGTGCCGCCACCTGTCCGTCGCGGCCAATATGTTTTTGGGCGACGAGATCAACAAGAACGGCCTGATGCGCAAGCGCGCCATGACCGATGCAGCCCAGGCCGTGCTCAACGACCTCGGCTTCAATCTACCGGCCGCCGTCCTTCTCAGCGACCTGACGATCGGCCAGCAGCAGCTGGTGGCGACGGCGCGTGCGGCGATGCGCGGCACCCAGTTCCTGATTTTCGATGAGCCGACCGCTTACCTGACCCGCCAGGAATCGGCACAGCTCTTCCGGCTCATTCGCCGGCTACAGGCCGAAGGCGTCACCATCGTCTATATCAGCCATCGCATGGAAGAGGTTTTCGAGCTGGCCGACCGGGTTTCGGTGCTGCGCGACGGCACCCATATCGGCACGCGCAAGATCGCCGAGACCAATGATGCAGAGCTGATTTCGATGATGATCAACCGCACCATCGAGCAAATCTATCACAAGGAAACGCTGCCGATCGGCGCCACCATCGTCGAGACGCGCGGTCTGTCAGGCCCCGGCTTCTTGGATGTTTCGCTGTCGGTGCGGGCCGGGGAAATCGTCGGGCTCTACGGGCTGATCGGTGCCGGACGCAGCGAATTCGCGCTCGGTCTCTATGGCCGCCAGCCATTGAGCGCCGGAGAAGTCCATTGGCAGGGCAGCAAGGTCAAGATCCGCAACGAGCGCGATGCCATGGACCTCGGCATTGCGCTTGCGCCGGAAAGCCGCCGCGACCAGGGGCTCTGCCTCAACCTGCCGATCGGTCTTAACATCAATCTGCCGGTGTTCGACCGGCTGTCACGCGGCCTGACGATCAATCGGCGCAGTGAAATCGACAATGCCGATCGGCAGATCAACGACCTGAAGATCAAGACGCCGACGCGGCGTGTTTTGGCTTCGGCCATGTCCGGCGGCAACCAGCAGAAGATCGTCATCGGCAAATGGCTGAGCCATGGCGCCAAGCTGTTCATCTTCGACGAACCGACCGTCGGCGTCGATGTCGGCACCAAGGCGGAAATCTACCGGCTGTTTGCCAGGCTTCTGGAACAGGGGGCCGGCATCATCCTGATCTCGTCCTATCTGCCTGAAGTCTACGAGCTTTCGGACCGGCTGCACGTGTTCCGCCAGGGGAAGCTTGTCGCCAGCCACACCTATCGCAGTGCCTCTCATGAGGAAGTGCTGACCCAGGCGATCGGCGTCTAGCATGATGAAAAGACCGGATAAGAAAATGCGTGGAGGACAATCATGAGCGTAGAGACCACAACGGAAACCGCCCCGGTGCCGAAGAAGGGTATGAACATCCTGTTCGGCCTGACCTTGCTCGGGCTGTTGCTGTTCCTCTGGCTGCTGCTCGGCATATCGACGACGAGTTTCTGGACCTCCAATAATATCAGCAACCTGCTGCGTCAGGGGTCGATGACGGCGATCCTCGCTGTCGGACAGACCTTCGTCATCATCACCGCCGGTATCGACCTCTCTGTCGGTGCCGTGGTCGGTTTCTCCAGCGTCACCGTCGCCTGGCTTTTGCAGCATGGCGTGCCGCTCTGGCCGGCCATGGCAATTACACTTTTGATTGGAGTTCTGATCGGCGCCTTTCACGGTTTCGCCATCGTCCGCATGGGACTGCCCCCTTTCATCATCACGCTGGCAACACTGACCTCGTTGCGTGGCATAGGCCTGCTCGTCACTCACGGTTCGACGATTTCCATCAGCGATGAAAGCTTCACCAACTTTTCCCGTGCCGAGTTCATTGGCATTCCCAGCTTGTTCTGGATGGTCATTGTTGTTGCCATACCGGCCTATATCTTTCTGCATCTGAGCCGCTGGGGCCGCTATCTTTTTGCCGTCGGTTCCAATAGCGAGGCGGCACGCCTGTCCGGCGTCAACGTCAACCGTACGATCTATCTTGCCTATATCCTGTCTTCCACCTGCGCCGCCTTTGTTGGCCTGCTGCTCGCCTCGCGCATCGGCATCGGCAATGCGACTCAAGCGGAAGGATGGGAACTTCAGGCGATCGCGTCGTCGGTCATCGGCGGCACCAGTCTGTTCGGCGCTGTCGGGTCGGTGCATGGGCCGCTGCTCGGCGCCTTCATCCTGGCGACCATCAACAACGGCGCCAACCTGCTCAACGTCGATGCCTTCGTGCAGCGCATCATCACCGGCGTGCTGATCATCGTCATCGTCTATTTCGACCAGCTGCGCCGCCGCGGTTCGCGCTGATCATCGCGGATGTCCTGCCGGTTCTAAGCCGGCCGGATGCCTTTGCCATTAACCCCTCTGCGAATTGAGACTGCAAGGAACGCCTGCCATGAAAGCGGCCATCTGCCCCGAGCCCGGGCGCCTGGATATCATCGACAGACCAGCCCCGGGTTCGCCGCCAAAAGGCTGGGCGCGGCTGGCGGTCAGCCATGTCGGCATCTGCGGCACCGACTATCATATTTTCGAGGGCAAACACCCTTATCTCGAATATCCAAGAATCATGGGACACGAAATCTCGGCGACGGTAATCGAGCCCGGCGAAGGGGTGTCCTTGGCTCCGGGCACGCCGGTCATCGTCAATCCGTATCTGTCCTGCGGAATCTGCGTCGCGTGCCGCAAGGACAAGCCGAACTGCTGCACGGCGATCAAGGTTCTGGGGGTTCATACCGACGGCGCGCTGTGCGAGGAAATCCTCGTGCCCGAGGAAAATCTCCATCCGGCCGGCGATCTTTCGCTGGAGGCGGCGGCAACAGTCGAATTCCTGGCCATCGGCGCCCATGCGGTGCGCCGCTCGCAAGCGCCTGCTGGGTCGAGGGCTCTGGTCATCGGCGCCGGACCGATCGGCCTCGGGACCGCGCTCTTTTCGCGCATCGGCGGCCATCAGGTGACGCTGCTCGATACAAGTGCCGAACGCCTGCAGATGGCGGCCGAACGGCTCGATTTTGATGCAGGAATATTGGCCGGGGACGGCGCCTTGGAGGCCGTCTTATCGGCGACGGGCGGCGATGGTTTCGATGTGGTCTTCGATGCCACCGGCTTTGGTGGTTCGATGGAGAAATCCTTTTCCTTTGTTGCCCATGGGGGCTGCCTGGTCTTCGTCAGCGTCGTGAAGGACGATATCCGTTTCTCCGATCCCGAATTCCACAAGCGGGAAATGATGCTGGTCGGCAGCCGCAATGCGACGCGGCAGGATTTCGAGCATGTGGCGGCATCGATCCGCGCCGGGCATGTCCCGGTGTCGTCGCTGATCACGCACCGCACGACGCTGGACGCCGTCGTCGTCGATCTGCCACGCTGGGCGCATGAAAAGACCGGGTTGATCAAGGCCGTGGTCAAGGTCTCCCGGTAGCCGGATAGCTCGGCGGTGCAGTCTCCGGCATCGCTGTCCGCAAGCAGCTTCGCGCAAGCGCCTTTACCTACTATCAAGCCCTCTGTGGCACGCTTGTGAAGGTCTTGTCACAGAGGCGTTGAGGCATATTTATTGCGTCGCACAAGAAAAGTGCTAGTGTTGGCCTCACTTGCGGACGCAAAGAACAACAATTGCAAGGTTGCGTCCGGTTGGGAGCGGCGTTGTCGTTTACGGTAACAAGGAGAACGCTTCCGATGTTCTACCAGCTTTACGAGCTCAATCATGCGATGATGGCCCCCTGGCGGGCGGCCGCCGATGCGATGCGGCTCGCCTATGCCAATCCGCTCAATCCGATTGCGCATACCTATATGGGCAGGGCCGCCGCTGCCGGCCTCGAAGTCTTTGAACGCACCACGCGCCGTTACGGCAAGCCGGAGTTCGGCCTGCCTGAAACCGTTATCGATGGTGTTCCGGTTGCAGTCCGGGAGCGCATCGTCTGGCGCGAACCGTTCTGCAATCTCATCCATTTCCAGCGTGATTTGCCTAAGGGCAGGGCATCCGATCCGAAGGTACTGATCGTTGCACCGATGTCCGGCCATTATGCCACGTTGTTGCGCGGCACCGTCGAGGCGCTGTTGCCGCAGTCGGATATCTACATCACAGATTGGATTGATGCGCGCACGGTGCCCCTGACGGAGGGTACCTTCGACCTCGAGGATTATGTCGATTACATCATCAATATCCTGCATTTCCTTGGCCCCGACACGCATGTGATCGCCGTCTGTCAGCCCGCCGTGCCTGTGTTGGCCGCCGTTGCCGTCATGGAAGCCAATGACGATCCGCTATCGCCATCGTCGATGACACTGATGGGTGGTCCGATCGATACGCGCATTAATCCGACAGCGGTGAACAAGCTTGCCAAGGAAAAACCGCTCAGCTGGTTCCGTGACAACGTCGTCATGCCGGTTCCATTTCCGCAGTCCGGATTCCTGCGGCCGGTCTATCCAGGCTTTCTTCAACTGTCCGGCTTCATGTCGATGAATCTCGACCGCCATGTCACAGCCACTAAGGATTTTTTCGAGCATCTCGTCAAAAACGACGGCGATGCGGCCGAAAAACACCGCGATTTCTATGATGAATATATGGCGGTGATGGACCTGACGGCGGAATTCTACCTGCAGACCGTCGATGTGGTCTTCATGAAGCATGCGCTTCCAAAGGGCGAAATGATGCATCGCGGCCAGAAGGTGGACACGACTGCGATCCGCAAGGTGGCGCTTTTGACGGTGGAAGGTGAAAACGACGATATTTCCGGCGTTGGCCAGACACAGGCGGCCCAAACGATCTGTACCAACATCCCCGACAACATGCGCCTGCACTACATGCAGCCGGATGTCGGCCATTACGGTGTTTTCAACGGCTCGCGTTTCCGCCGCGAAATCGCTCCGCGCATTGCCGCGTTCCAACGCGAGCATGCCCGCAGCGCCAAGCCGGTGCGCCGGGTGATCAAAGGCGGCAAGACCGCCTGATCCCCAAAACATATCGATTTCATCGATCGATATCAGAGGCTTGCAGGAATTTGCGGACAATTGTCTTGCAGACCGGCAGGCCTCTTCCCATCTCGTAATAAGCGGGCCCGAAGGAGAGGCCCACTTTTAGCGAGGACTTCTGAACATGAACCAATCTGCATTGATCCGTCCGGACTGGACGCCAGCGACCATTGCCATGATGGTGCTCGGTTTCGTGATTTTCTGGCCGCTTGGGCTTGCCATGCTTGCCTATATTATTTTCGGCGAACGGCTGAAAAGCTTCAAGAAGGATGCCAACAACACCGTTGACGGCTTCTGCTCGTCGTTCAAGCGCAAGAGCCAGCGGTATGGCCGTTCAAGCTTCGGCACCGGCAATGTTGCTTTCGACGACTGGCGCGATGCCGAATTGTCCCGCCTCGACGAGGAACGCCGCAAGCTTGATGAAATGCGCGAACAGTTCGACGACTATGCCCGCGAACTGCGCCGCGCCAAGGACCAGGAAGATTTTGACCGTTTCATGCGCGATCGCAATCCCGGTGGTGCCGGTTCGGTCCCGGGCTTTCCGGCCAACTGATCTAGCGCTGATCGATAAGGTCACCCAAACGATAAAACCGGCATCCCACCAGATGCCGGTTTTTCTTTTCAACAGGGTTCCGCGCGTTCGGGATCATGCGTCCTTCAAACGAATCGGTTATCAAGACACTCATGTTCTCCCTGCTTCGAAAGACGCGTCAGCCCAAATCTCCGCCACCACCAGTGACGCGGACGATCGACGTTGCGGGCAAGGTCATGCCGCTGACCATTCGCCAGAATGCCCGGGCAACACGGATGACGCTGCGCATCGAACCGGGCGGCCGCGCGCTGAAGATGACCATTCCAGCCGGATTGCCCGAGCGCGAGATCACTGCCTTCCTCGATCGCCATCAGGGATGGCTGATGACTAAGCTCGCCCGGTTTTCCGGCGAGAGCGTGCTGGAGGAGGGGGGCACCATTCTTTTGCGCGGCGTGGCGCACCGGATCGAACGCACCGGCAAGCTGCGCGGCCTGACGGAGGCGGTAATCATCGATGACGAGCCGGTGCTGCTTGTCAGCGGTGCCGAGGAACATCTGCGCCGGCGGATTGCGGATTTCCTCAAGAAGGAGGCCCGCAAGGACCTGGAACAGCTGGTGTCGATCTACGCCCGGATGGTCGGCCGCAAGGTGAAGTCGCTGAGTTTCAAGGATACGCGCAGCCGCTGGGGCTCCTGCGCTGCTGATGGTGCCTTAAGCTTTTCCTGGCGGATCGTCATGGCGCCGCCAAAAGTGATCGACTATCTCGCCGCCCACGAGGTTTCACATCTGCGCGAGATGAATCACGGGCCGGATTTCTGGGACCTGTGCGAAGAGCTCTGCCCGGCAATGGACGATGCCAAGCGCTGGCTCAAGCGCAATGGCACCATGCTCCACGCAATCGATTTTGATTGAGTCTGTCGAGCTTATCGCTCGTTTACGGTCTGCGGCTCAACGCCGGTATTGATTGCCCAGCGCATCCCTGATTTTCTCGTCGGTCTTATACTGGCTAAGAGCGTAGACCGACCAGATCGCGGCGGGAATCCAGCCGATCAGAGTCACCTGCAGGATAAGGCAGATGATGCCCGCAATGGGCCGGCCGATGGTGAAAAACTGAAGCCAGGGCAGGATGATGGCAAGCAGGAGGCGCATGATGTTCTCCGTGTGTCTGCTGGGATATAGGAAGCCTCAGGAGCCATGCAACGGGTCTATATCGTATAGGGCATGCGCACGAAGGGCGAATCGGCCGCGAAATCCTTGGTGTTTCGCGTAATGAGCAACATGCCGTTTGCCTGTGCCGAAGCCTCGATAATCGCGTCCGGCAGCTTGATGCGCCGCTTGCGGCGAAGCGTCACAGCAAGATCGGCAATCGGTGCGGTCAGCCCGACCAGGTTAAAACCATTGAGAAAAGCGCGCGTTCCCGCCTCAGCCTCCTCGCGTGCGCCGGCCATCACCTCCATCCATGAAATGATGCTGATGGCCTTTTCCTCATAGAGAGCAAGCTCGTCGCGAGCCTTTGCAATACCATTGAGATAGTCGATCAGGATATTGGTATCGAACAGTGCCTTCACCATTCGCTGCGAACTTTCTCCTGATAAGACAAGCCGTCCACTGCGCTTTCACCCCAGAGCCCGAAGGCGTCGTTGATGTCGATGCGCTGGCGGCGCTGGATGTAATCATCGATCGCCGCCCGGATCACCGCTGCGCGCGACAGCTTTTCCGTCCTTGCAATGTCTTCAAGTGCCTGAACTTGAAGCTCGGTAATGTCGATCAAGGTTCTCATAATCGATATCCTATATATCGATATATGATATCATTTCATCGAAACCTTGTCATCTGCATGCCCTCGAAAGCCCGCATTTGTCGGTTTTAAGCTCGACTCAGACGATATTTCATGTCAGGTCGCTGTGCATGAAAACGGAAGTCAAAATTTGCGGGCTGAAGACTGAAGAGGCCGTGGATCGGGCCGTGGCGCTTGGTGCGGGCTATACGGGTTTCATCTTCTTTCCCAAGAGCCCACGCAATATCGAGCCCGATGATGCCGGCCGGCTGGCCGAGCGCATTCGTGGCAAGGCGAAGATCGTCGCCGTCACCGTCGATGCCGATAATGATGATCTCGACGAGATCGTCTCGGCGCTGTCGCCCGACATTCTCCAGCTTCACGGCAATGAGAGCCCCGAGCGTGTCCTGAACGTCAAGGCGGTCTACGGATTGCCGGTCATCAAGGCGCTCTCGATTCGTGAGGCTGATGATCTCCGGCGGATCGAACCCTATATAGGAATAGCCGACCGCTTCCTGTTCGACGCCAAGCCCCCGAAGGGCTCGGAGCTGCCGGGTGGCAACGGCGTGTCTTTCGACTGGAAGCTCTTGCATGCGCTTGACGAAAGCGTCGATTACATGCTTTCCGGTGGTTTGAATGCGGAGAATATCGGTGAAGCCCTGGCTCTGACCGGCGCCAAGGCCATCGATACGTCCTCAGGTGTGGAAAGCGCGCCGGGTGTCAAGAATCTGGCGCGTATGGAAGAGTTTTTCGAGGCTGTTTCCCGCGCGCAAGCGGATATGGCCGGAGCCAGAACATTGGCAGGGAGAAGCAAGTGAACGAGAAGCCAAACCTGAATTCGTTCAAGACCGGACCCGACGAAGATGGCCGCTTCGGTATTTTCGGTGGCCGTTTCGTCGCCGAAACTTTAATGCCGCTTATCCTCGACCTGCAGGCCGAGTGGGACAAGGCCAAGACCGATCCGGAATTCCAGGCCGAGCTGAAACATCTCGGTGCCCATTATATCGGCCGCCCCAGCCCGCTCTATTTCGCCGAACGCCTGACGGAGCATCTTGGCGGCGCCAAGATCTACTTCAAGCGCGAAGAGCTGAACCATACCGGTTCGCACAAGATCAACAATTGCATCGGCCAGATCCTTCTGGCCAAGCGCATGGGCAAGACCCGCATCATCGCCGAAACCGGTGCCGGCCAGCATGGCGTGGCGTCCGCCACCGTTGCCGCCCGCTTCGGTCTTCCCTGCGTCGTCTATATGGGCGCGACCGATGTCGAGCGCCAGGCGCCGAACGTGTTCCGCATGAAGCTGCTCGGTGCCGAGGTCAAGCCGGTCACGGCCGGATCCGGGACGCTGAAGGATGCGATGAACGAGGCCCTGCGTGACTGGGTCACCAATGTCGACGATACCTATTACCTGATCGGCACCGCTGCCGGTCCGCACCCCTATCCGGAAATGGTCCGCGACTTCCAGTCGGTGATCGGCATCGAAGCCAAGCAGCAGATGCTCGAGGCCGAAGGCCGCCTGCCGGATCTGGTCATTGCTGCCGTCGGTGGCGGATCGAATGCGATCGGCATCTTCCATCCGTTCCTTGACGACGAATCGGTCAAGATCGTCGGCGTCGAAGCCGGCGGCAAGGGCCTGGAAGGCGACGAGCACTGTGCGTCGATCACGGCGGGCTCGCCGGGCGTGCTGCACGGAAACCGTACTTACCTGCTGCAGGACAGCGATGGCCAGATCAAGGAAGGCCATTCGATATCGGCCGGCCTCGATTATCCCGGCATCGGTCCCGAACATTCCTGGCTCGCCGACATCGGCCGTGTCGATTATGTGCCGATCATGGACCATGAGGCGCTGGAAGCGTTCCAGCTGCTCACACGGCTTGAGGGGATCATTCCGGCACTGGAGCCGAGCCACGCGATTGCCGAAGTGATCAAGCGGGCGCCGACGATGGGCAAGGACGAGATCATCCTGATGAACCTGTCGGGCCGCGGCGACAAGGATATCTTCACTGTCGGCAAATTGCTTGGAATGGGGCTGTAACAGCATGACCGCACGCATGGACAAACGATTTGCCGATCTGGCTGCCGAAGGCCGGCCGGCGCTGGTCACCTATTTCATGGCTGGCGATCCGGATTTCGACACATCGCTGGCAATCATGAAGGCCCTGCCGTCTGCCGGTTCCGATATCATCGAGCTCGGCATGCCCTTTTCCGACCCGATGGCCGATGGTCCGGCAATCCAGCTGGCAGGTCAGCGCGCGCTGAAGGGCGGCCAGACTTTGGCAAAGACCTTGGAAATCGCCCGACTTTTCCGCGAAGGCGATCAGCACACGCCGATCGTTCTGATGGGGTATTACAACCCGATCTATATCCATGGCGTCGAGCGTTTTCTCGACGACGCTTTGGCGTGCGGTATCGACGGCCTGATCGTTGTCGATCTGCCGCCCGAAATGGATGATGAGCTGTGCATTCCAGCGTTGAAGAAGGATATCAACTTCATTCGCCTGGCGACGCCGACCACGGACGACAAGCGGTTGCCGAAGGTTCTCGAAAATACGTCCGGTTTCGTCTATTATGTTTCGATGAACGGCATCACCGGCTCGGCTCTGCCTGATCCCACTGTTATCGGCGGTGCCGTACAGCGGATCAAGGGCCATACGAAACTTCCGGTCTGCGTCGGCTTCGGCGTCAAGACGGCTGAGCATGCCCGTGCCATCGGCGCATCGGCGGATGGTGTGGTCGTTGGCACCGCTATCATCAACCAGGTGGCGTCCAGCCTGACAGAAGACGGACAATCAACAGGGGCAACGGTACCGGGCGTGGAAACGCTGGTTCGCGGCCTCGCGGCCGGCGTTCGTTCCGCGAAACTTGTCGCGGCCGAATAAATGCCCATATTCTGGGCCACGACCGGTTTTGACTATTCAGGAGTTTGGATTTGAACTGGATCACAAATTACGTTCGACCGAAGATCAACTCGATGCTCGGTCGCCGGGAAGTTCCGGAAAATCTCTGGATCAAATGCCCGGAAACCGGCGAGATGGTGTTTCACCGCGATCTCGAGGAAAACAAATGGGTCATCCCCGCATCCGGCTTCCATATGAAGATGCCGGCCAAGGCGCGGTTGAAGGATCTGTTCGATGACGGCGTCTACGAAGCTCTGCCGCAGCCGAAGGTGGCGCAGGACCCGCTGAAGTTCCGCGATTCGAAGAAATATGTCGATCGCCTGCGCGACAGCCGCATCAAGACCGATCTTGAAGACACGATCGTCGCCGGTGTCGGCCGCTGCCGTGGCGTCAAGCTGGTCGGCGTCGTGCATGAATTCAACTTCATGGGCGGCTCGCTCGGCATGGCCGCCGGAGAGGCGATCGTCAAGGCGTTCGAAAAGGCAATCGCGGAAAAATGCCCGCTGGTGATTTTCCCGGCTTCGGGCGGCGCCCGCATGCAGGAAGGCATCCTGTCGCTGATGCAGCTGCCGCGCACCACTGTTGCCGTGCAGATGCTCAAGGAAGCAGGACTTCCCTATATCGTCGTGCTGACCAACCCGACCACGGGTGGCGTGACCGCGTCCTATGCCATGCTGGGTGACCTGCATCTGGCCGAGCCCGGTGCCGAGATCTGCTTTGCCGGCAAGCGCGTCATTGAGCAGACCATTCGCGAAAAGCTGCCGGAGGGTTTCCAGACGTCGGAATACCTGATGGAACACGGCATGATCGACATGGTCATCAAGCGTCACGATATTCCAGACACGCTGGCCCGTGTCCTGAAGATCCTGATGAAGAAGCCCGTCGATGCCGCCAAGCTGAATGGCAGCACCGCGATCGCTGCGGTCCCCATGGCCGCCAGCGCCTGAGCTTAAAAATACGAAGGGCGCTCGGGATTGCCCCGGTCGCCCGCAAGCGATGAGATCATTTGGGATTGGCGCGTCTTGAGCGCGCTTGAATGAGCGCCCGGCGCTCCGGCGGCAGTTGGAGGAGCGGTGATGAGCACGGTGCAGGTGTCCGAAGCTGGGCAGGAAATCGACAAGCTGCTCGCACTTCACCCGAAGGGCTTCGACCTTTCGCTGGACAGGATCACGCGGCTTCTCGCTGTGCTTGGCAACCCGCAGGACAGGCTGCCACCCGTCATCCATGTGGCCGGCACCAACGGCAAGGGCTCGGTCACCGCTTTTTCCCGCGCCATCCTCGAGGCCGCCGGCCTCGCCGTCCATGTCCATACGTCTCCGCACCTGGTCAATTGGCACGAGCGTTATCGCCTCGGCAAAAAGGGCGAACGCGGCGCGCTGGTCAGCGATGCCGTGCTGGCCGATGCCGTTCGCCGCGTCGGCGAGGCCAATGCCGGCCAGAAGATCACCGTCTTCGAAATCCTGACAGCGGTCACCTTCGTGCTGTTTTCAGAGCACCCGGCCGATGTCGTCATCATCGAAGTTGGCCTCGGCGGACGGTTCGATGCCACCAATGTCATCAAGACCCCCGCCGTTTCCGTCATCATGCCGATCTCGCTCGATCATCAGGCCTATCTCGGCGATCGCGTTGAACTGATCGCAGCCGAGAAGGCCGGGATCATGAAGCGCGGCTGCCCGGTGGTGATTGGCCACCAGGAGGAAGACACGGCGCGCGACGTGCTGATCTCTATCGCGGAACGGCTGAAGTGCCCGCTTTCGGTCTATGGACAAGACTTCATGGCGCATGAGGAATTCGGCCGTTTGGTCTATCAGGATGAATTTGGCCTTGCCGACCTGGCGGTTCCGCGCCTGCCCGGCCGCCATCAATATGCCAATGCCGCCGCCGCCATCCGCGCGGTAAAGGCCGCTGGTTTCGATATATCCGATGCCGTCATCGACAAGGGGCTGGTTACCGTCGAATGGCCGGGCCGCCTTCAGAGACTGACCGAAGGCAATCTGGCGCGCCTGGCGCCGGCGCGATCGGAAATCTGGGTTGATGGCGGGCATAATCCAGGCGCCGGTCAGGTTATTGCCGAAACCATGGCCAATCTGGAAGAGCGTGACCCGCGACCGCTGTTCATGATCATCGGCATGATCAACACGAAGGATCCGGTCGGCTATTTTCAGGCCTTCAAGGGGCTGGCCGAACAGGTGTTCACCGTGCCGATCCGTGGCTCGGACGCGGGGATAGATGCGGTGGCGCTGGCAGACGATGCAGCTTCGGCAGGCTTCGAGGCCGGCGCGATGGCAACGGTTGCCGAAGCGCTCGGAGCGATCACGGCGATGTTCGACGATGATCCGGTGGCACCGCGTATCCTGATCGGCGGCTCGCTCTATCTGGTCGGCGATGTTCTGGCCGACAACGGTACGCCGCCGAAGTAAAGCGCTACGGCGTGGCCAAGTGCATTCCTGATCAGAGAGAGCCCATGTACGACAATAATCCTGAATTGCCAGAGGGCTATTCGCCCGTCCCGGCCGGCAAGGTTGCCAATGTCGTGACGTTTCTGGAAATGCGAAAGCGCCCGCCGGAAACGGCTGGATTGCCGGAATTGCCGTTCACCTTGAAACGCCTCGGTCCGCAGAACCTCGATGTCTACCGGCGTCTGTTTCGCGATGTCGGCGAGGACTGGCTGTGGGGGTCGATGCTCGGTGCGGGTGATGACGAGGTGCGGGACATCCTGTCCAATCCGTCGATGGAAACCTATGCGCTGTGCGACGGTGACCGCGATATCGGCTTGCTGGAGCTCGATTTCCGCATTTCCGGTGAATGCGAAGTGGTCTATTTCGGCATCGTCAAGGACGCGATCGGTAAGGGAACCGGCCGCTTCCTGATGAACCAGGCGATCGCCAAGGCCTGGGCGCAGCCGATCGAACGGTTCTGGCTGCACACCTGCACATTCGATCACCCGGCCGCCGTCGGCTTCTACCAGCGTTCCGGCTTCAAGCCTTACAAGCTGATGGTCGAGGTTCATGACGACCCGCGTGTGATCGGCCTGATGCCGAAAACCGCCGCCCCGCATGTTCCATTGCTGGAACCTGTATCCGGGGCTGAATGATTGGACAGAAACGAAAAAAGCCCGGTTTCCCGGGCTTTTTAAGTCAATCTGAACGCCACTTACGCGGCAGCGTTGGAAATCCAGGAAGTGAGAGCCGTCTTCGGCGCAGCACCGACCTTGATGTCGGCGACTTCACCGGCCTTGAACATGGCGAGTGTCGGAATCGAACGCACGCCATACTGGGCGGCGATTTCCGGGTTCTCGTCGATATTGACCTTGGCGACCTTGACCTTGCCGGCCATTTCAACGGAAATTTCTTCCAGGCTCGGAGCAATCATCTTGCACGGGCCGCACCATTCGGCCCAGAAATCGACGATGACTGGCTCGACGGAGTTCAGGACTTCGTCCTGAAAATTGGAAGTATCGACTTTTACGGTAGCCATAGGCTGCTCCTTGGTTTCGAAATCGGCGTTCTTCGAACGGTTGTCCATCATGTGATGGTTGAGCGTCAGCTTTTCAATCCCATTCCTATCTCACTTTGTCGCGAGCTCCACAAGACTGCTGTCCAGCATCGCCTGCGGCAGGGTAAGAACGGTGGGTCCGCCGGTGTAAATCAGCGCACACTGGATGTAGTGATCCGGGTAAAGCGGCTGCAGCAGGGCGCGATAAATGGCCAGCTGCGCCCGGTAGACGAAGGGGACCGCTTCAGCGGACGCAGGGATATCACGATTGGTCTTGAAGTCGGCAATGATGACGGTCTTTTCCGATACGGCCAGCCGGTCGATCCGGCCGGACACCGCAAAGTCCTTGGCGCCGAGCTTGAGCGTACCCATGACGGACACTTCCGCCCGGCTGCCTTCGGAAAACAGCGTTGAGAGCTCGGGATGCTCGATCACTTTCAGGACTGATTCGGTCAGTGCCTGCCGTTGGCCAGGAGACCAGCGCGGAACGGAGCGAAGCAGATAACGCTCGGCCGCAGTCCGTCGTTCCTCCGGTGCGATCGAAGGCAGCACCTGCAGGAACCGGTGCAGGATCGCACCGCGCAGCAGCGACGTATCGGCACCTGGCTTTTGCGAGAACAGGGCGGAGCCCATGATGGAGCCGCTCTCTTCCTCATCGATCACGGCACCCGCGCCGGAAGGGCTGAGAGGCCGGGGCAGATGTTTCTGCGGCGGCAGAGGCTGCAGCAGTGCCGGCGGCAGGCCCACGCGTTGCGCTTCCGCCGTATCCTCACCCCGTTGCTGCGTCTGCAGATCGCGGCCAACCACAGAAACCTGCCAGCGATAGCCGGTCCACTCCTGATCTCCGGCGGCAAATGTCATCGGCGCGCTGCGGCCGCGCTCATCGACGGACAGGCTGGCGGTGACCATTGCATGCCAGCTTTCAGGATTGCCGCGTTTGCCCTGATAGCCGCAGACGATCAGCCGGTCGGCGGCACGCGTCATGCCGACATAGAGCAGGCGGCGGTATTCTTCCTCGGCTGCCGTCTTCAGCCGGTCCGTATCCGCATCGACCAGGATGGTGGATGCAGCACCCGGCGGGCGCCAGACGGGCAGCGGCATCGTGCCTGGATGATCGTCCTGCTTGATCATGCGCAGGCCCGACACGTGCTGGGAGTTAAATGCCTTGCCGCCGCCATCGACCAGAAAGACCACCGGCGCTTCCAGGCCCTTCGCCGCGTGGACCGTCATGATGCGGACCTCGTTGCGCTCCTTGTCCTGCTCGCGCTTGACCGTCGGCGCTTCCATTTCCAGCCCGGAAATGAACGCCTGCAGGCCGGGTAGGCCGTTTTTTTCGTGGTCGAGCGCAAAGGTTAGAAATTCGTCGAGGATGTCGCTGACCTCGGTGCCGAGCCGTCCAAGATAGGCCGCGCGTCCGCCGTCCTGGCCAAGAATCTGCGCGTAGAAATCATGCACGGGCAGGGTACGTGACAGCGATCTGTAGCGCTGCAGCTTTCTCAGGATGGAATGGTAGCGGCTCGTCTCGTCGGCGCCGAAATCCAGAAGGTTTTTCCAGACGCTGACGGATGCCGGCCTGCCCACGGCCAAAGCGGCGATATCGTCTTCGCCAAGGTTGAACAGCGGGCTTTTCAAAACCGCAGCCAGCGACAAGTCATCCGGCGGCAGAAGCACGAAACGGCCAAGCGCCATCAGGTCCTGCACGGCGATATGATTGGTCAGCACCAGCCGGTCGGCGCCGGCAACGGGAATGTTCTGCCTTGTCTTCAAGGCCCGGGTCAGCGCGTTGACGAAGGCATCGCGCTTGCGAACGAGAACGATGATATCGCCCGGCTGCATTGGCCTTTTAACGCCCTTTTCGATCACCGTTTCCTGGCCTATCCAGTCGGCCAGGATAGAGGCGATGCGCTGTGCCAGGATATTGGCCGGCGCATCCTCCGGCGTCGCGTCGAAGGCGGCCGTCCAGTCGTCCTCCTGGATGCTGTCGGCCGGCGCGATCGCATCCCAGACCTCGACGACACCGGGATGGCCGATGCGGTTGGACGCGTGCACCACGGCATCGTTGCGGGCGCTGAGGCCGCGGGCGTGGAGCGGATTTTCAAACACGGTATCGACGGCCGAAAGCACGTCCTCGGTAGAGCGGAACGACAGCTGCAGCCGGATCGGGCTGAAGGCCTTGCCGCCATCGCGGACCCGCCGTTCGGTCTCGATACTCTCGTTGGAAAACCGCTCGGGCCGGGCGCCCTGGAACGAATAGATCGACTGTTTCTCATCGCCGACGGCAAACATCGTCCGGTTGCCACCGCGCGCCGTTTCGCCGGAGAAGAAATCCTCGGCGAGAGACTGGATGATCGTCCATTGCACCGGGCTGGTGTCCTGCGCCTCATCGACAAGGATATGGTCGATGCCCTGGTCAAGCTTGTAGTGAATCCAGCGGCTGACATCGCCCCGTGACAAAAGCATCGCCGTGCGGTTGATCAGGTCATCGAAATCCAGCTGGCTGCGGCTTTTCTTGATGTCCTCGTAGTCGTCGTTCAGCCGGTCGGCGAGCACCAGTGCCGCCTTGGTGGCCTCGAACATCGCAATCAGGTTGAGCCGGTCGGTGGCGGCAGCGATATGGTCACGGGCAGCGTTGACGAGATCTTCCAGATCCGGCGCCTTGTCGCGCATGCCCTTGGACAGGAAGGCGGAATCGGCTTTCGGCTTGCCAGCCTGGGTGAAGAACAGCCCATTCAGCGCATTGTAGCGCTGCAGCGGATCGGCGAGTTTGCCGACCGTGCGCAGGCCATCGGCAAATTCCGTAACCTTGGCTCCCCCGGCTGAAAGCGCCATGCCGATATAGCGTTCCAGCGCCGCACCGTTCAGTCCCTTCAAAGGCCAGAATCCGGCTAATGCTGTTTGGGTCGTCTCATCTGGGCCGAGCCCCAGGGCCAGGCGAAGCGCCGGATTGATACCCCCCTTAATGGAGGCTTCATCGAGAAAAAGCTGGATCGGCGTGCGCTGGGCAACGATGGCAGACAGCAGTTTTTCAAGCCCGGTATCGTCGGCGAGGTCGAGCACCGTCGCAAACGCCTCGGTCAGTTCGCGGTCGTCCTCGCTTGCAGTGGCGGTCAATAGCGCCCGCCGTGCATCGGCCAGAAGCGTGGCGGAGGCGCGGTCGTCGAGCACGGAGAAATGACCGGCGACATTGGCCTCGAGCGGAAACTGGTGCAGCAGCGCTTCGCAGAAGGCGTGGATCGTCTGGATCTTCAAGCCGCCGGGCGTTTCCAGCGCCCGCGCAAACAGGCGGCGGGCCTCCTGGCGTTTCAACAGGTCAGGCCTCTCGCCCTCGATCGCCGCGATCCGGTCATCCAGGGCGTCGTCATCCAGGGTCACCCATTCGGCCAGCCGCTCGAACACGCGGTTGGACATTTCCGATGCCGCGGCCTTGGTATAGGTGAGGCAAAGGATCGCCGAGGGCCGGCAACCGGACAAAAGAAGCCGGATAACGCGCTGTGTCAGCACATGCGTCTTGCCGGAGCCGGCATTGGCGGAAACCCAGGCGGAGCGGGCGGGGTCGGAGGCAAGTGCCTGCTTGGCCGAGGTCCAGTCGAGCCAGGCCTGCGGCGTCGGCTCTAGCGGGCCGAAATCGTCATCCTTCATTGCTGTCATCCTCGCCTTCCGCCGTTGCCCATTCGGCAACGCGGGCCAGATGGTCGTATTCGCCGCCGTAATCGCGTTCCTTCTGCACGATCAACCGGGAGGCAAAACCGTATTTGCCGCTCATCAGGGCGGCGAGAAGCCCGGTGAGCTCCTTCAGCGAATCCTCGGCCAATTGCTCGGCCGACTTGTTTTCGACATTGGCGCGCGGTTTGGCATGCTCGTTGTTGACCTCCTGAACGGCAAACCGTTCGCCGGGTTTCAGGCGGACATACAGCAGCGATTGCGGGTGTTTTGCCCCAGCTTTCTGGAAGGCGCCGGCCTTGAGCGCTGCCGCCTCCAGCGCCAGTTGTGGATCGAGCAGGGCGCGGGCCTCGTTGATCGAGGGGTTCGATCCCGTCTTGTAATCGACGATCACGGCGCTTCCATCGCCGAGAATATCGATCCGGTCGGCAATGCCGGTCAGCCTGATGTCGGAAACCCCAAGTTCCATCGAGGCGTAGAGTTCTGTGAAACTCTTGCGGACATCGCCCTGGCGGCTGATTTCCCAATCGATGAAAGCCTTGCCGACAGCGGCAAAGCGCGGCCGCCAGACGATATCGATATGGGAAGGCAGGGCCTGCTCGTCAAAAGCCTCGTTGAGAATCCGGCTCATCTCCACTTGCGCCTGCGGCGATGCCGCATCCAGGCCGGCGCGCACGAAACGCTCGGCGATCTTGTGGTACAGCGTGCCGCGCTCGGCAGCGCCCGGATCGCGGTTGAAGGGATCGATCGGCTGCAGGCGCAGGATACGCCGCGCATAGACGGCATAGGGGTCACGGCGCAGCCGGCTCACCTCGCTGAAGGAATAACTGCGCGGCTGGTGTTCCGCCGATGGTTTCGGCTCCGGCCTTTTGGCCAGCGGCTGGGTGACACCCTGATCCAGCATGCCAGCCCATTGCTGATAATCCCTGCCATTGTCGCGCAACGTTGCCGCAAAGGGCTTGCCACCGACTGCCAGAAGCCGCTGCAGCCAGCGGGAAGCGACGGTCGGGGTTGCGCCCTTGCGCATGGCGCGGGTCAGAATGAGTTTGCGCGTGCCGCAGGCCATCTGGAAATCATGCGCCAGCTGGCCGATCCGCCGCTCCGGCGGCTCAAGCCCCATCGTCGTCTTCATCGTGCGCGACAGGAATGGATCATTGGCCGTCTGGCCGGGCCAGGTGCCTTCGTTCATGCCGCCGAGAACCACCAGATCGACGCTTTGCAGGCGGGATTCGAGTGCACCGAAAATGAACACGCGGGGATGGCGCATCGAGCGCGGCTTGATCGATTCACTCGCCGACAAGGCTTCGACGATATCGCTCCATTGCGGCCCATGCGCCGTCAGCTGGCCTTCGGTGTCGATGACGGAGCGCAGCTGCGTCGCCAGTGCTTCGCCGGCTTCACCCGACCACAGCCCGGCAAGGCTGCCTTGCTCATCGATGGCGACCGCTTCCAGCGCGGCTCCGGTTTTCTCTGCCCATTGCGAGAGCGGCAAGGCTGCCGTCAGCCCCCGGCCGCTTCGGTGGTGGCGCACCAGGGTTCCCGCCAGAGGCTCGGCTGCTGCTGCAATGCGCCGGGCAAGATCGCGGGCCTGCTCGATGGCCTCGTCATCGATCCGGCCGCGCCATTCCGGCAGATGCTTTTTGCCGATCTCATGCTGCAGCGTCTGGTCGAGAAGGGTTTCAAGCTCGGAAATATCGGCGCTGCCGGTGCCGCCGCGCAGCGCCATCAGCTCCAGCGTCGTGGCCGCCGCGTTCATCGCTTCGGATGAAAGGCCGAAACGGGCGAGCGGATGTTTGAGAAGCGCCACGATGGAGACGGGATCGCCCGGCCGCAACGATGCTTCGAGCAGCAGACGCGTCAGGCTGCCGGGTCCGGTGGACGAGAGCGGCGTGCCGGCGGAATCGTCGGCCTCGATGCCGAAGCGCATCAGTTCTGCCGCCACCCGGCGGGCAAGGTCACGGTCGGGGGTGATAAGGGCTGCCTGGCTTTCCTCATTGCCGTGCAGCGCCAGACGAAGCGCAATGGCGATCGCCGTTGCCTCCTCGCGCTCATTGGCCGTTTCGATCAGCGCCGCGTCGGAGAACGCTGCGGTCAGCCGGGTGGGATCGACCCCGCCGCGCAAGGCCGTCCAGCTGCTGGTCGCCTGGACCGGCAGAAGGGCATGGGAGATCAGCTCTGCCCGGTAATCGAGATCAGGGTCCGGAGCGCCGAGTACCGCAACCTCCTGCCGGGAGACCTCCATGCGCTTCAGCAGGCGGAAGAACCCGTATTGCGGATGGCTGCGGCTTGCCGGATCCGGCCGGCCGGTCAGCGTTCCGGATTCCGGGGCGATCATCATCCACTCGGCATCGCTCATCGTCTGGTCGAGGCCGGGCAGGACGATCGTGCCGTTCGAAAGCTTCTGGACCGCAGCGATCAGCTTGGCGGTTGCCGGGATCGAGCCGGTTGAGCCGGCAATAATGATCGGGCCGGTCACCTTGCCGTTGGCGATGCGCATGGCCTCGGCTTCAAGGATGGCGTTGCGGTGGCGGGCCGGCGAGGATTGTTTTAGCTCCTCCAGCCGGGCTGGCCAGTAACTGCTGGCAATTTTCAGGAAGGCCAGAGTCAACTGCCACCACAGCGCATGGTCGGCGTCGTCGAGCTTGCCGAGCGCGTCCCAGTCCAGTTCCTCCGTCTCCATCGCGTCGATGATCTCGGAGAGATTGCGCGCCAGCCAGATGGCATCGGCGGGACTGGCCGGGGCGATCAGCGGGCTTTCCGCATGCACGTCGAGCACAGCCTTCGGCAGCTGGTTTCGCCAGGCAAGGATGAGGCAGCCAAGTTCGATCAGCCGGGCGATATTGGGCAAAGGCGGTGCGAGATCGAGGATCGCCGGGATTTCGGCATCGAAAAAACCGCTATCGTCATCGGTTTCGCCCAGCGCGCGGATCATCGGCAAGATCGCCGAGCGTCCACCAAGGCAATCAACGAGTTCCGAACGCAGCACGCGGGCCGATCGCCGGGTCGGCACGAAAATGGTCACGCCGGCAAGCGACAGCGGATCTGCGGTATCATAGCGGAAACCTGGGATCAGTTCGCCGGAGCACAGCTTTTCAACCAGGGTCTTCAGGAAGGGAAGGCCGGGTGGAATGGTGAAGACGTTGGAGACGGGATACGTCACGTCATCAGGCTCCTGTTGCAAACTGGTGGATGGCGTCCTCGGCCTGGCCGATCGCTTGGGGCGTTCCGACCGTCAGCCAATGGCCATCGAGGACGATACCGAAAAGGCGGTTCTGGGCGATTGCCCGGTCGAAATAGATGTTGAGATTGAAGGCATCATCCGGCGCGCCGGTGAAAAGGCGGCTGTGAAGGGCGATTGCGCCGGCATAAACGACAGGATTGTCCATGCCGTCCTTAAAGCGCGACAGCCGTCCCTCCGCATCGAGCGAGAAATCAAGCTTGCCGTTATGGCCGGTCGTGTCTTCGTTGCGCACGCACAAAAGCGCCATGTCCATGGTTTCCGGATCGAAGAAGGATGCGAGCCTTTCGAGATTGGACGGCTCGCCCGGCTTTTCCCCAACCCAGAACAGGTCGGCATTCATGACGAGAACCGGACCTTCGGGCAGCAGCTTCAATCCCTTGACCAGGCCACCACCGGAATTCATCAGCGCTGCCCGCTCGTCGGAAATAACGATACTTGGCCGGCTTCGCTCAGCCAGATGCGCTTCCATCCGGTCGGCGAAATGATGAACGTTGACCGCCGCCGTCGTCACGCCCGCAGCCTCCAGGAGATCGAGCACATAGTCGATCATCGGCTTTCCCGCGATCGGAACCAGCGGCTTCGGCATGGTGTCGGTGATGGGACGCAGGCGGGTTCCAAGTCCCGCAGCGAGCACCATGGCGTTTTCGATGATGGACATGGGCAGCACGTATTCCACTGAAGCTTCGACCGCTGATTCGGCCTAAAGGATTCCAGCCTTTATGCACCAATCGCGCAAGGGCGCGAGTGCTTCGTGTTGAAGCGCCACCTCAAGATAGGAAAATGTGCGCGGCATATGCTTCATGTAGAACGGCTTGCCGTCGCGCTGCATCAGGCGCACCCAGATGCCGGCGAGCTTGCAATTGCGCTGCGCCGACATCAGGTGCCAGTCGCGCCGGAACGTCGTCTCGTCGAACGCTCCGAGCACGTTGCGTTCCGCGCAGTAGAGCGAAAGCATCGCGTCGCGTAGGTCCGGTTCGATCGTCACGCGGGCATCCTGCGAGATCGAGGCGACGTCATAGGCGGTCGGGCCGATCATCGAATCCTGGAAATCGATGATGCCGATGCGGTCGAAGCCGGAGCAGTCGCCGCGCCAGATGATATTGGGCGAATGGAAATCGCGCAGCAGCAGCTTCTTTTCCGATGAAGCCATAAGATCGATCAGCTGGTCCCAAACCGCGAAATAGTCGTGGCGCTCGGCATCGGAAGCCTTTTCGCCGCGTTTCCAGGGCAGGTACCAGTCGAGCAGCAGGCTGGTCTCGATCTTCATCGCGGTGCGGTCGAAATCGGCAATGTGGTGGGTGACGGACCCGAGCGAAATATTCCGCGTCACCGGCTGCGCATGCAAATGCGCAAGGACACGCACGCTTTCCAGGTAACGCTCAGTGATCGGCTGTCCGTCCGCGTCGAGAATACCGTCGCTGCCGAGGTCTTCGATCAACAGGATGCCGGTATCGAGATCGCTCTCATAGATGTCGGGTGCGCAAAATCCCTTCTCCCTGATATCGCGGTCGATGGCGACGAAGGGGATGACGTCTTCGGCGAGATGGGCCAGCTGCTGATAATATTTGCCGTCCTGAAGGATGGGACCGGGCTTGTGACGCGCCGAGTCCATCAGGATGCGGACCGGTTCTGTGGGAACGAGAATGCGCTCATAGGCGCGCGCGGAGGCGTCGCCGCTGAGATGGCGGCGTCTGGCATGGCCATATTCGCGCTGTCTGAGGAAGGTGCGGATGGCAAGGCTGCGCTCGATCCGCGCAAGGGCGCCAGCTTCGCCGGTGATCGTGACGGTGCGTCCGTCGCCGAGATGAGAAAACGTGGCGGTCAGCCGCGACTTGGGTAATGCAGCCAGCGCGTTCTCCGGCCATTCTACCAGACAGATACCATCCGACAGGGCCTCGTCGAAACCCAGCTCGTCGAGTTCCGAAACGTCGGCCAGCCGGTAGAGGTCGAAATGCGAAACCGGGATGCGCAGATCATAGCTTTGCACCAGCGTGAAGGTGGGACTTGGAACCTCGAGCGCCTCATCGTCGGCCAGGGCGCGTAGAAAGGCGCGCGCCAATGTCGATTTGCCGGCGCCGAGATCACCCGATAGCGCCAGACAGTCGCCGGCTTTCAGGGCCAGCGCCAGATCTTCGCCAAGCTCGATCGTGGCAGCCTCGTTCTGCAGGGTGAGCTCGATCACCTGCATTATTCCGCCGCAGCGATCTGCGGCAGGTCGCCCGAAGGGATGCGGCAGGTCACTTCCGTGCCTTCGCCTTCGCGGCTGCGGATCGATACGGTGCCGTGATGCAGGCTGACGAAGCTTTCGACGATCGACAGGCCAAGTCCCGCGCCGCCATGCTGGCCGTGGCTTTCGAAACGCTTGAATACGGTATCGAGCACATCCTGGGGAATGCCCGCCCCATTGTCGGTGACGCTGAAAACGAAATCGCTGCCTTCGCGGCGGCATTTCAGGCTGACGGTGCTGCCATCCGGCGCAAAATTGGCGGCATTGGTCAAAAGCTTGATGAGGATCTGCTTCAGCCGCTGGTGATCGGCCACGAACAGACCCAGCATATCCGGCGTATCGATCTGCAGGGTGACGGCGCTTTCCTGCAGCCTGTCTGCCATCTGCAACGACACTTCATCGAGGAAATCCGTCAGGTTGATTTCCGACAGGTCCAGCTCGACGATCCCCGCATCGACGGTCGCCAGATCGAGGATGTCGTTGACGATCGTCAGAAGCAGCGAGGACGATGTCGAGATATGATCGACATATTCCGCCTGCCGTTCCGTCAGCGATCCGAAAGCGGGTGTTTTCAGGAGATCGGCAAAGCCGATGATGTTGGTCAGCGGTGAACGCAGCTCATAGGAGACGTGCTGGACGAAATCGTTCTTCAGATGGTCCGCCATCCGCAACGCATCGTTCTTTTCGGTCAGCGCGCGCTCGACCCGGGCGCTATCGGTGATGTTGACGAAAGTCAGCATCGTCTGGGCGTTGGGCAGCGGAATGACGGCGAAATCGAGGATCAAGCCGGTCCGCAGCTCCAGAATACCTTGGCAGGAGGGGCGTTCGTCGTCGAAGCTGGTGATGAGATGGGAAAACTGCTTCCAGCCATCCGGCTGGTCGTAGGACGGCGCGCAGGCAAGTTCGATGGCGCGGATATGGGTACCCGGTTTCGCCTCGATCTCGCTGATGCCCCAGAGTGCGCGGAAGGCTGGGTTGGAGAGCTTGATGCGGCCGTCTGGTCCGAACACCGCGACGCCTTCCGACAGGTGGTCGATGGTCTCGCCCTGAACCTGCACCAGCGTGTTGTAGCGTGTTTCCAGATCGACCTTTTCCGTCAGGTTTTCGAACACCCAGGTCGCTCCGCCCTGCGGGCGGGCGGTGGCGAACACGCGCAGGGTCTGGCCGTTGGGCAGGTGCCAGAGGTCGGACTGCGTCTCGATCGCCTGATAGACGGCAAGCGCTCCGTCTTTCCACTGCTTCCAGTTCAGCTGTTCCGGCAGCTTGCCGACGGCGCGCAGGCGGTCGAGGATCTCGCCATTGCCGGGCTTGCGCTCCAGGAAGCCCATGTCGAGGTCCCACAGCCGCTGGAAAGCCTGGTTGTAGAATTGCAGTTGCTGGCTGCCGTCGAAGATCGCCACCGGCGTTGCCAGGTGATCCAGCGTTTCGGCGTGGCTCTTCAGGGTGCGGTTGAGTTCTTCGCGAACCGCCTCGACGTCGGAGACGTTGATCGCCATGCCTGCCGATCCGGTCGTGCTCTTGGTATCCACCACATCGAAGAACGTCCGGTTGCCGCGCACCACGGTGGAGACTTTTTCGCGATAGGGCGAATCATAGGTGCTGATGACGCGGATCTTCTCACGCGCGACGGTTGCCAGAAGCTCGCGGCTTTCCTTGACGGCGGCTGAAGGATCGGTGGCTTCGACGGCATCGGCATAAGCGTCGTTCACCCAGAGGAGCGCGCCGTCCGGACCGCGCTGCCAGACCGGCAAATCGATCGCATCGAGCAGCGTGTGCAGGTTGGACAGCCAGCCGTGCAGGCGGTCGCGTTCCATTTTCAGTTCCGCCAGCTCGGCCCGCAGATTGTTCAATGCGACGAACCGGACGAAAGCGCGGCCGCCGGAAACGCGGCCCTGGGCCTCGATGATTTCACTTCGGCTGGTTTCGACGACAAGATCGAAACTCTCTGCGTTGGAGCGCAGCCGTTCGATGGCTTTTTCCAGCTCGGATGCCGATTGCGATTTGATCCAGCGGCCGAAAGCGAGGAAGTCGCGGTCATCCTGTGGTGCGCCGGTTTCGGCCGGCAGCTGGCCGAGAAATTCAGGTTTGTTCGCCTGGCCTTCCCAGACGACGATGCGGCGGTTCTTGTCGGCAATCAGCGCCTGGAAACGCGAAATCCGGTGATTGGCATCGGCCAGCGCCGTGTTCAGTTCGCGGTTGTCGGTCTCCATATTGCCGCGCTGCCTTATCAGCCAGATGGCCGAGAGCATTGCTGCGGAAATGACGCCGATCAGCAGGGAAAAGGTGACGACTTCGGACGAGCCGAAAAGGTTGGCGGTCGCCACGCCCTCAACTGCTGCACAGGCAGGGCCAGCAGAAGCCACCAGCGTCGAGCTCGCCATGAACCGGCGCAGCAGAGACGGAATCCGGCCGCCAGCGCGTTTCGAAGGACCTGTTTCCATGGCGTGCTTCCCCGTTTGCACCACATATGATCGATGCGCCGGAAAACCGAATCACGCGATCAACTGTGTATTCAATACCTTGAAGCGTGCCCCGGCCTTTCGGCCGGGTCCGTTCAGGGTCATTTCGTCCGGTTGCAAATCGCCACGCAGTGCTAAATCGAAATCCCACTGACGCGGGCCTCGTTCAATTCCGATTGCAGTCCGGCATGTCTTCGTCTGTTTGCCGCCTCAACGACAAGACATCCATTCGTGACGCGTCTGTTCCGCATCTTCGTCACGAATCATTGTGCCAAAAACATACGCCTTCGGGGAATCCTCGGGAAGGGCGGAGAAAAAAAAGAGGCCGCGATCTCCTGTCAAGATCGCGGCCCCTATATGTTGTGGATTATCCGGGTAAGGACTAGTAGCGGTAGTGTTCAGACTTGAACGGACCGGTCGGCGTCACACCGATATAGCCAGCCTGTTCTTCCGAAAGTTCGGTCAGCTTGGCACCAAGCTTGGCCAGATGCAGACGCGCGACCTTTTCGTCGAGGTGTTTCGGCAGGATATGGACGCCCTTGTCATACTGCTCGCCCTTGGTGAACAGCTCGATCTGGGCCAGGACCTGGTTGGAGAACGAAGCCGACATGACGAAGGACGGGTGACCGGTGGCGTTGCCGAGGTTGAGCAGGCGGCCTTCCGATAGAAGGATCATGCGGTTGCCCTTGGGGAACTCGATCAGGTCGACCTGCGGCTTGATGTTGGTCCACTTCATGTTGCGCAGCGCGGAAACCTGGATCTCGTTGTCGAAGTGGCCGATATTGCCGACGATCGCCATGTCCTTCATCTCGCGCATGTGGTCCATGCGGATGACGTCCTTGTTGCCGGTCGTCGTGATGAAGATATCGGCCGAAGATACGACGTCCTCGAGCTGAACGACTTCAAAGCCGTCCATGGCGGCCTGCAGGGCGCAGATCGGATCGACTTCCGTGACCTTGACGCGGGCGCCGGCGCCGGAGAGCGAAGCGGCAGAACCCTTGCCGACGTCGCCGTAACCGCAGACGACGGCAACCTTGCCGGCCATCATCACGTCGGTACCGCGGCGGATACCGTCGACCAGCGATTCCTTGCAGCCGTACTTGTTGTCGAACTTCGACTTGGTAACCGAATCGTTGACGTTGATGGCCGGGAAGGGCAGCAGGCCCTTGGCATGCAGCTGGTAGAGGCGGTTGACGCCGGTGGTGGTTTCTTCCGTCACGCCCTTGATGGCGTCGCGCTGTTTGGTGAACCAGCCCGGCGAAGCGGCCAGGCGCTTCTTGATCTGGGCGACGAGGATTTCTTCTTCCTCGGATTCGGGCTTCGACAGAACGTCCTCGCCGGCTTCGGCGCGGGCGCCGAGCAGGATGTACATGGTGGCGTCGCCGCCGTCATCGAGGATCATGTTGGAAACGCCGCCGTCGGCCCACTGGAAGATCTGGTCCGTGTAGGTCCAGTATTCTTCGAGGCTTTCGCCCTTGACCGCAAAGACCGGAACGCCGGTGGCGGCGATGGCTGCTGCAGCGTGGTCCTGCGTCGAGAAGATGTTGCAGGAAGCCCAGCGCACGTCGGCGCCGAGGGCGACCAGTGTTTCGATCAACACGGCCGTCTGGATGGTCATGTGCAGCGAGCCGGTGATGCGCGCGCCCTTCAGCGGCTTGGTCGTGCCGAATTCCTCGCGGCAGGCGATCAGGCCCGGCATTTCGGTCTCGGCGATGGTGATTTCCTTGCGGCCGAAATCGGCAAGACCGATATCCGCAACCAGATAGTCGTTTTTCGTGCTCATGAAAGTCTCCGGGCTGGTGCCGTGCACGAATACCTGACGTTTGGCAGGACCGGGCAGGGCGCACTAGAATTCGCACTTCCTGCAATGGGCAGGACGTTTGTTCCTCAAATATCAGGAAACGCGAAAAGGAGCAACAGGACATAAAGAAGTCTTTATGTCTTTATGTCTCTTGTCTAGCGGGATCAGATTTCTTCGCCGAACTTGTCGGCAACCAGCGCGTCAAGGGCGTCGAGTGCCTCCTGGGCTTGGCGGCCGCTGGAGGTGACGGAGACCGAACAGCCAGTGCTGGCGGCCAGCATCATCAGCCCCATGATCGAGGTGCCGCCGACGGTCATGCCGTCCTTGGATACGTGGATCTCGGCATCGTATCCCTCGACCGTCTGCACGAACTTGGCCGAGGCGCGGGCATGCAGTCCGCGCTTGTTGACGATCAAAAGGTCGCGGGAGAGGGTCACGACCGACATCCCGTTATTTTCCACTGAGGACGCGGCTTGCGACATTGATGTATTTCCTGCCTGCTTCGGACGCTTCGACGAGAGCCTTGTCCATATCGCTTTCGCCACGGACGCCGGCCAGTTTGATCAGCATGGGAAGGTTGACGCCGGCAATGACTTCGACGGTGCCGCTTTGCATCACCGAGATTGCCAGGTTTGACGGCGTGCCGCCGAACATGTCGGTGAGGATGATGACGCCATTGCCCTCGTCGGCTGCGAGAACGGCGTGCAGAATGTCCTGCCGGCGCTGATCCATGTCATCCTCGGGGCCGATGCAGACAGTCTCGATTGACTTTTGCGGACCAACGACATGCTCCAGCGCATGACGAAACTCTTCAGCCAGCTTGCCGTGTGTGACAAGCACAAGTCCGATCATGGTGTCTTCGCTCCAACTGCATCTGCAAATCTATAAGGAGGGTCAGATATCGCAATGCAGCAATTTCGTCCACCTTTAGGGCGGCCATCTTGGCAAGGAAAAGGCGAATGGCAAGTTAAAAATCCGGAAATGCTGCCTTAAAAGGCATCAATGTCCTTGAAAATTGGCATTTTGAGGTAAAATAAGCCGCAGAATCTCAAAAGAATTCAAGCCTTCGGCGACGGGAACGCGATGCAAAGGCAAAAAATCGCCGGAAGGCAAAGAAAACCTCTCTTTTTCCGGGGGTAAACGCGGCTCAAACGGCGATTTGACTGGCAGAATGGCAAAATCGATCACCGCCGCCGGTATCGTCTCGACAGCAACGATCCCCGTGCCGCGGACCTCGGCAAGACCTGCGATCGAGGCTGGACGGAGAGCAATGATGCGGCCGTTGCGCACTGAGATCAGCACCTGATCATCCGCAACGAGAGCCGCAAACAGCCCGCAATTCCTTGCTGCCGCCACACAGGAGAGCGCCAGCATCGTCTTGCCGGCGCCGGACGGGCCGACAAACAAAAAACCCTGCGTTCCGAGCACGACGGCGGTCGCGTGAATATTGACCGCCGGGTTGGTCATGAATGGTTTTCGATCGGAAGCGACAGGATGAAACGGGCGCCGGTAATCTTGCCGCTCGCATCCATCATGTTCTCAGCCTTCAGCGAGCCCCCATGAGCCTCGGCGATCTGGCGGGAGATGGAGAGACCGAGACCCGAATTCTGGCCGAAATCCTCAGCCTCCGGCCGGTCGGTGTAGAAGCGTTCGAAGATGCGGTCGATGTCTTCGGCCTGGATGCCCGGGCCATTGTCCTCGACATAGATGATGCAGCGGCTGCGGGTACGGGTCAGCCGCAGGACGATGCGACCGCCCTGCTCCGGAACGAAGGACCGGGCGTTCTCGATCAGGTTGGTGATGATCTGGCCGATGCGCAGCTCGTAGCCACCCACATCGAAGCGCGCCTTCGGATTGTCCTTGCGCTCGACGACGAAGCTGAGTTCGACGATCTTCTTGCCGCTGCGGATCTGCCGGGAAAGATCGACAAGGCCACCAAGGAGCTTTTCCAAATCGACCGCCTTGGCGTCGCTGCGGGCAAGCTCAGCATCCAGTCTGGAGGCATCGGAAATATCGCTGATCAACCGGTCGAGACGGCGGACATCGTGCTGGATGACGTCCATCAGCCGCTTCTTGGAATCGTCCGTACGGGCCAGCGGCAGGGTTTCGACGGCGCTGCGCAGCGAGGTCAGCGGATTCTTCAGTTCATGGCTGACATCGGCGGCAAAATTCTCGATCGCGGCAATACGGTCGTAGAGCGCGGTCGTCATTTCGCGCAGCGCCACCGAAAGGTTGCCGATCTCGTCCTGGCGGGAGGAGAAATCCGGGATTTCCTCGCGCTCCTTTGCCCCGCCACGCCGCACGCGGATGGCGGCGGCCGACAGGCGCCTGAGCGGATTGGCGATGGTGCTTGAGAGCAGCAGCGACAGGATGACGTTGACGAGTGCCGCAACCCCGAATACGCGGATGATCGCCAGCCGCTCGGCGTGAACGATCTTGTCGATGTCGCCCGCCTGCGTCGACAGAAGCAGCACGCCGAGAACGGCGCGAAACCGCTGAACCGGCACGGCGACTGAGACGATCAGCTCACCTTTTTCGGTGACGCGCACGACGGCACCGCGAACGCCGGTCAGCGCATTCATGACTTCCGGATAGATAGCACCGTTGCCACCTGGCGGTTCCTTGTAGAGCGGCAGGTTGCCCGGCTGCAGTACGCGATTGAACCAGGAGTTCAGCCGTTCGGACCATGTCACCGCTTCCGGTTCTATCGGCGGCAGGTCGAAACGCAGCACCTGACCGCCGGTATAGAGGTGGCGGGAATCCAGCAGAAGATCGGCGTCGGCATCAAACAGGCGGGCGCGGGTGCGGGTTGGCGATATCAGCCGCCGCAGGACCGGCGCCACACGTTCCTGGTTGATCGGGAATTCCAGATCCTCGTCGCTCGGCAGCGGCGTGATGCTCTGGCCTGCCTGCAGTTCCAAAAGCTTTTCCGGATCGATGGTGATCGAGTTGGTATCGACGGAGGCGGATGCCGCGATCGCGCCGGCAATGATTTCCCCTTGCGTCAAAAGACTTTCGACGCGGGCATCGATCAGCCCTTCGCGGAACTGATTCAGATACATGATGCCGCCGACGAGAACGACAAGCGCGACGAGATTGAAGAACAGGATACGGCGCGTCAGGCTGGAAAACACGGCGTTGCCGAAGATGCGGCGAATCAACGTGAAGGGATGCGCCCACGTCCGCCCGGAAGCGGCCCGTGTTTCGCCTTCATCCATATCGATGTTTCGCAAGACTTCGACCAAGCCTTCAACTCCGCTTGCGCGGCCCCTGCATGTCAATTGGCAGGTTACTGCCCGTTTCAATGGCAGCCTTGCTACCGGTCCAATGGTAGACCCGGCTGCCGTCCGCCCGAGGGTAGAATGGAGATTACGCCCCTGTCTTTCTCTCGGCGCGGAGCCGTATCATACAGCTCCGTCCTTGACCACGCCAGACTTTCACCTTGTGGCGATGCCGGCGTGGCGGAGGAGATGCGGTCCGGCCTCAGGCCGATTCGCGGAAGCGGTAGCCAACGCCGTAAAGCGTTTCGATCATGTCGAAGTCGTTGTCGACCATCTTGAACTTCTTGCGCAGCCGCTTGATGTGGCTGTCGATGGTGCGATCGTCGACATAGACCTGTTCGTCATAGGCGGCGTCCATCAGCGAATCGCGGCTCTTTACCACGCCGGGGCGCTGCGCCAGCGAATGCAGGATGAGGAACTCGGTCACCGTCAGGGTCACCGGTTCATTCTTCCAGGTGCAGGTGTGGCGTTCCTGATCCATCGACAGCTGGCCGCGCTCCAGCGAACGTGCCTGGATATCGGCGGCACTCTTGGCAGCGCCACTGCCGGTGCTTGCGGCAGCTGCCGCCTCCCGGTTGGCCGACCGGCGCAGGATCGCCTTGACGCGCTCCACCAGCAGACGCTGCGAGAAAGGCTTGGTGATGAAATCGTCGGCACCCATCTTCAGGCCGAAAAGCTCGTCGATCTCTTCGTCCTTTGAGGTGAGAAAGATCACCGGAATATCGGATTTCTGGCGCAGCCGGCGCAACAGCTCCATGCCGTCCATGCGCGGCATCTTGATATCGAAGATCGCCAGTTGCGGCGGCCGGGCAAGCAGACCGTCGAGAGCCGAGGCACCGTCGGTATAGGTTTCGACCTTGTACCCTTCCGCCTCCAGTGCAATCGACACCGAGGTCAGGATATTCCGGTCGTCATCGACAAGTGCGATCGTCTGCATCGTATAGGGCTCCACCATTTCGCTGCGCCTCCGAGGCCGGCCCGGTTGTCCGGGGCTCTGCTGCGGTAAGACGCGTTTCATGAGTATAAAGGTGGAACAAATTGTGGCGAAGTAAAATGCAAAAGCAATGAGCATGATGGCAGGCGGGTGTTTCCGGCGAAAAATCGGTGCCTGAAAAGGCTCGATTCAACCGATTAAAAAAGCGATATTTTCTTTTAAATCGATTAATATACTGAAATCATTATATTTTTTACGACAGCAATCTTGTCTTTTCGTCTTCATCCTTCTATGGTCGCTAACATTCAATGTTCTGTCGGCAAACCACGGAGGAAAGCTGGACCATGCAGGAACTCGGCATTCACAACCCATCCCTTGGGCTGGAATCAATCGGCTTTAACAACCTGGACGTGGTTCGGTACAACTTTGGCACCGCTGAACTCTATGAGGAAATCCTGCGCCGCAGCGAAGCGCTGCTGACTGCCGATGGTGCCGTGCGCGCCCTGACCGGCCAGCACACCGGCCGTTCGCCGAAGGACAAGTTCGTCGTTCGCGATGAAAACACCACCGATGAAATCTGGTGGGACAACAACAATGCGATGTCGCCGGAGCATTTCGCGGTGCTGCATCAGGACATGCTCGATCACGCCAAGGGCAAGTCGCTCTATGCGCAGGATCTGATCGGCGGTGCCGATGCGGAAAACGCTCTGCCGACGCGCGTCATCACCGAATTCGCCTGGCATTCGCTGTTCATCCGCAATCTCCTGATCCGCCCGGAAAAGGCGGCACTCGCCGCTTTCAGCCCGAAGCTGACGATCATCGATCTGCCGGACTTCAAAGGAAATCCGTCCCGCCACGGCTGCCGCACCGAAACGGTGATCGCTTGCAACTTCACCAAGGGCATCATTCTGATCGGCGGCACGTCCTATGCCGGCGAGATGAAGAAGGCCGTCTTCACCATGCTCAACTACCTGTTGCCGGCCAGGCGCGTGATGCCGATGCATTGCTCCGCCAATGTCGGCCCAGATGGTGATGCAGCCGTGTTCTTCGGCCTTTCGGGCACCGGCAAGACGACGCTGTCGGCCGATCCCAAGCGCACGTTGATCGGCGACGACGAGCATGGCTGGGGCGAACACGGCATTTTCAATTTCGAAGGCGGCTGCTACGCCAAGACCATCCGCCTGTCGGCGGAGGCCGAACCGGAGATTTTCGAAACGACGCGGCGCTTTGGCACCGTACTTGAGAACGTCGTGCTCGACGAAAATCGCGTTCCCGACTTCAACGATGGTTCGCTGACCGAAAATACCCGTTGCGCCTATCCGCTGGACTTTATTTCGAATGCCAGCAAGAGCGGCACGACAGGCCATCCCGGCACGATCATCATGCTGACGGCCGATGCCTTCGGCGTCATGCCGCCGATCGCCCGCCTGACGCCCGATCAGGCCATGTATCACTTCCTGTCCGGCTACACGGCCAAGGTGGCCGGCACGGAAAAGGGCGTGACCGAGCCGGAAGCAACCTTCTCGACCTGCTTCGGTGCGCCGTTCATGCCGCGTCATCCGTCGGAATACGGCAATCTGCTCAAGGCTCTGATTGCCGAACACGGCGTAAATTGCTGGCTGGTCAACACCGGCTGGACCGGTGGCGCCTATGGCGTGGGAAATCGCATGCCGATCAAGGCGACACGGGCGCTGCTTGCTGCCGCGCTTGACGGCTCGCTTGCCTCGGCCGAATTCCGCACCGACAGCAATTTCGGCTTTGCCGTTCCGGTTTCGGTTCCGGGCATCGACAGCAGCATCCTTGACCCGCGCTCGACCTGGAGCGATGGCGTTGCCTATGACGCGCAGGCCCGCAAGCTGGTCGATATGTTCGTCGCCAACTTCGCCAAGTTCGAAAGCCATGTCGACGGCAGCGTCCGTGATGCGGCACCCGGCGTGAAGCTCGCAGCCGAATAAATCAGCCCTCACAGAGGGTTGCAGACCATGATTCACGTGAAACCCGGCGCGAAAAGTGCCGGGTTTTCGCATTGCCTATAGGTTCACGCGTTTTCAATTCCGCCATCCTGTGAGATAGAGCGATGGAAGGATGAAACGTCATGGCCAGCGATCCGCTCTACATCAACGACCGCATCGTCATCGCCGGTTGGGAACTGACGGAGCAATTCGTGCTGGCCGGCGGGCCGGGCGGACAGAATGTCAACAAGGTCTCGACCGCGGTTCAGCTGTTCTACGGCATCGCCGCCTCGCCGGCCTTGCCGGAGCGTGTCCGGGACAATGCCATCAAGCTTGCCGGCCGGAAGGTTTCCAAGGATGGCGTGCTGATGATCGAGGCGAGCCGCTTTCGCAGCCAGGAGCGCAACCGCGAGGATGCGCGCGAACGGCTGAAGGAGCTGATCCTCAAGGCCGCCGAACCGCCGCCGCCGCCGCGCCGTAAAACCAAGCCGACCAAAGGCTCGATCGAACGCCGCCTGAAGGCAAAGACCGGGCGCGGCGAAGTCAAGAAGATGCGCGGACGCCCGGAAAACGATTGATCGCGGCAATTTTCATCCAGGCCTTGTTTTTTCCCCATGAGTGCACTCTGTTAGGGTTGAAGAAACCCGCAAAAGGAGAAGCGCCATGGGTCTGTTCAGCTTTATCAAGAATGCCGGCAAGAAACTCGGCATCGGCGGCGATGACGATGCGCCGGATGTCGAAGCGGTGAAGAAGGAACTGGCGTCCCATGATCTCGGCACAGACAAGGTCAATGTCGCGGTCGAGGGCGACAAGATCGTGCTCACCGGCGTGGTCAAGGATCAGTCCGCCTTTGAAAAGGCCGTCGTTGCCGTCGGCAATACGCTGGGTATCTCGAAGGTCGAAGCGGCGGAACTGAAGGTCGCCGACGGTGTTGCAGAACCCGCAGCGGCCAAGGACCCGGTCTTCTACACGGTGAAGAAGGGCGACAACCTTTGGAAGATCGCCGAATCGCAATATGGCAAGGGCAAGGGCGCGAAGAACACCGTCATCTTCGAAGCCAACAAGCCGATGCTGACCCATCCGGACAAGATCTATCCCGGCCAGGTCCTGCGCATTCCGGCTTTGGACCAGGCCTGATCATGAAAACAGCCGGCGCAGCTCTGTCGATTGCCGTTGCCGTTCTGATGACGGCGCTCAGCGGTCCTGCGCTGGCCCTGACGTTCCGCGAGCCCGCCAAGGGCTCGTCGGAGCGGGCGGCCATCATGGATAGCCTGCGCCCCGCAGTCGAGGCGGAGATGCGCGGCCCGGTCGAATTCGTGGTGACCACCATCCGGGTCACGCCGAACTGGGCCTTCGTTCAGGTCGAGCCGCAAAGGCCGGGTGGCGGTGTCATCGATCCCGAGAAAACCGGTTTTGCCGGGGATACCGACATGATGGACGGGCTGACCGTTTATGCACTGATGGGCTTTCAGGCCGGCCGGTGGAACCTGATCGATCACATGGTTGGCCCGACGGATGTCGGTTATGCCGGTTGGCAGCAACGCTATGGCATCCCGGCCGCCCTGCTCGGACTGGAATAGGCAATCCGATGCAGGTCCTGCCAAAGGGCATTCGCCATATTCCCGGTTTTCTCGACCGCGCTAAACAAGAAGCCCTCGTCGAGAGCATCCGCGCTGTCGTAGCGGATGCCCCACTCTACATCCCGGCCATGCCACGTACCGGCAAGCCGATGTCGGTGCGCATGACCAATTGCGGATCGCTCGGCTGGGTGACCGACAAGGAACGCGGTTATCGTTACCAGAGGCAGCATCCCATCACCGGCAAACCATGGCCTGCCATGCCCGATATGCTTCTGGAAACCTGGCGCACCGTCTCCGGCGCCGCGAAGGGGCCGGAGGCCTGCCTCGTCAATTTCTACGCCGATGATGCCCGGATGGGCCTGCATCAGGATCGCGACGAAAAGGACCTGGAAACGCCGGTCGTGTCGATTTCGCTGGGAGACAGCTGCCTGTTCCGTGTCGGCGGCACCGAACGCAGCGGCGGAACGCTGTCGTTCAAGCTGGCGAGCGGCGATATCGTCGTGCTCGGCGGCGAGGGCCGTCTCGCCTTTCACGGCGTCGACAAGATCTACCCCAACACATCGACGCTGCTGAAGAACGGCGGCCGCATCAACCTGACGCTCCGCCGCGTCACCGTCTGACGTTTAAAGTTTGCGCAGCGCCACCGTCTCGGTGAGATGATTCGGACCCTTCTGCAGGATCAGGTCGGCGCGGGGCCGGGTCGGCAGGATGTTCTGGCGCAGGTTCTTCAGGTTGATGTTCTGCCAGAGCCCCTCGGCGATCGCCAGCGCTTCGTCCTCGCTCACCTGCGCATAGCGCTTGAAGAAGGATTCCGGATCGCGGAAGGCGGTCTGGCGCAGGCGCATGAAGCGGTTGACGTACCAGGTGTGGATCAGGCTTTCCTCGGCATCGATATAGATCGAGAAATCGAAGAAATCCGACACCATCGGCACGATCTTGCCGTCAGCGGGCAGATTGCGCGACTGCAGGACATTGATACCCTCGAAAATCAGGATGTCCGGCCGGTCGACGACCTGGAACTGGTCGGGCAGCACGTCATAGGTCAGATGTGAATAGGTCGGCGCCTTGACGTTCGGCTGGCCGGCCTTGATCGCCGACAGGAAGCGCAACAGCGCGCCGATATCGTAGCTTTCCGGAAAGCCCTTGCGGTCCATCAGGTTTTCCCGCAGCAGCGTCGCGTTGGGATAGAGAAAACCGTCCGTCGTCACCAGATCGACCTTCGGGCTCGATGGCCAGCGGGATAGAAGCTCGGCCAGGATACGCGCGGTGGTCGATTTGCCGACGGCCACGGAACCGGCAATGCCGATGACGAACGGGGTCTTGGCGTCGTTCGACATGCTGAGAAACTGCTGGCGCTGGGCAAACAGCCGCTGCGAGGATTCCACATGGGTGGACAACAGACGCGACAGCGACAGGTAGATGCGCCGGACTTCGCTGAGATCGATCGGGTCGTTGAGCGACCGCAGCCGCTGGACTTCATCCGCCGACAGCGTCAACGGCGTATCGGCCCGGAAATGCGACCATTCCTCCGCCGAAAAGAACCGGTAGGGCGAATAGTCCTTGTTGTCGAAGTGATCCGGAATATCGGCCGGTGCGATGTCTTTGGCGACGATTGTCATGACGTGTCTACCGGCTTGCCTTTTCCTGGAGCCCCGATTGGCTTGTCCGCCGTTCGAGTTCGCTCATCACATCCTGCAATGGAATGTCAGCAATTTTCAATACGACCATAAGATGATAGATCAGATCGGCACTCTCGGCGACAAGGTTGTTGCGATCGTTGCTGATGGCGGCGATCACGGTCTCCACCGCTTCCTCGCCCAGCTTCTTGGCCGCCTTCGCCTGCCCATGGGCCACGAGTTTGGCGGTCCAGGATTCGTCCGGCGAGGCCTTGGCCCGCAAGGCGACGATCGCTTCGAGATCGGAAAGGCTGAAATTGCTCATCTGTCTCTATCCTGAAGCTCAATCGAGCCGCATGGCGATGCCATGCTCTGCCATATAGCGCTTGGTTTCACCGATGCTATAGGTGCCGAAATGGAAGATCGACGCGGCCAGAACCGCCGTCGCATGGCCGTCGCGAATGCCTTCGACCATATGATCGAGCGTGCCGACCCCGCCCGAAGCAATGACGGGCACGGAGACCCGATCCGCGATCGTGCGGGTCAGCGCGATATCGTAGCCAGCTTTCGAGCCGTCGCGATCCATTGAGGTCAAGAGCAGTTCGCCGGCACCAAGCTTGACCATCTTCTCGGCAAAGGTCACGGCATCGATGCCGGTTGCCTGGCGGCCGCCATGGGTAAAGATCTCCCAGCGGTCCTCCTCGCCGGGCTTCGAGACCTTCTTCGAATCGATCGAGACGACGATGCACTGGTTGCCGAACTTGTCGGCCGCTGCGGCGACGAAATCCGGATTGCTGACCGCAGCCGAATTGATCGACACTTTGTCCGCTCCGGCCAAAAGCAGCTTGCGGATATCGGCCACGCTACGAACTCCGCCGCCGACGGTGAGCGGCATGAAGCAATGATCGGCGGTGCGGGCAACGACGTCGAAGATCGTGTCGCGATTGTCGGAGGAGGCGGTGATGTCGAGGAAACAGAGCTCATCGGCACCGGCCGCATCATAGGCCTTGGCCGATTCGACGGGATCGCCGGCATCGATCAGATCAAGGAAGCTGACGCCCTTGACGACACGGCCGTCCTTGACATCGAGGCAGGGGATAACGCGGGCTTTGAGGGTCATGCCGCTTTTCCTTTGGCGTTCCGGATGAGCGTCAGAGCTTCCGCCGGATCGATGCGTCCGTCATAGAGCGCCCGGCCGGAAATGGCGCCTTCGAGTTTGGCCGCATCCGGCTGAACCATGCGGCGGATATCGTCCATCGAGGCGAGGCCGCCCGAGGCGATGACGGGGATGGAAACGGCATCGGCCAGTTCCAGCGTCGACTCCCAGTTGATGCCGGTCAGGATGCCGTCTCGGTCGATGTCGGTATAGATGATCGCAGACACGCCGGCGCCTTCGAACTTTTGGGCGAGTTCGATGACACCGAGTTCGGAGGCTTCCGCCCAGCCCTCGACCGCCACCTTGCCGCCCTTGGCGTCGATGCCGACGGCGACCTTGCCCGGGAATTTCTTGCAGGCTTCGATCACCAGCGCCGGATCGCGCACGGCGACGGTGCCGAGAATGACGCGGGCAAGGCCACGCGACAGCCAGTTTTCGATGTGATCGAGCGTCCGGATGCCGCCGCCCAGCTGCACCGGGTTCCTGGTGGACTTGAGGATCGCATCGACGGCGGCCCCGTTGACCGTTTCACCGGCAAAGGCGCCGTTGAGATCGACCACGTGCAACCATTCGAAACCTTGGTCCTCGAAGGCCTTGGCCTGCGCGCCGGGGTCGGGATTGTAGACGGTCGCCTGTTCCATGTCGCCGAGCTTGAGGCGCACGCACTGGCCGTCTTTGAGGTCGATGGCGGGAAAAAGGATCATGTCAGGGCTTCCAGCGCAGAAAATTCGAGATGAGGGCAAGGCCGAGCGTCTGGCTCTTTTCCGGATGGAACTGGGCGCCGGCCTTGTTTCCCTGGGCAACAAACGCCGTCACCGGGCCGCCATAGGTGGTGGTGGCAATCAGGTCGTCCGGGTTTTCGACGGCGAGATGGTAGGAATGGACGAAATAGGCATGCAGCCCATCCTCACCGGTCTTGATGCCATCGAAGAGCGGATGCGGCTTCTTCAACACCAGCGTATTCCAGCCGATCTGCGGGATTTTCAGCGTGGGATCGGACGGCACCATCTCGACGACATCGCCCTTGATCCAGCCAAATCCTTCCGTCGTCGTCTTCTCCAGTCCGCGCGACGACATCAGCTGCATGCCGACGCAGATGCCGAGGAACGGCCGGCCGGATGTCTCCACCGCTTCGTGCAGCGCGTCCCGCATCCCATCGACGGCATCAAGGCCTCGGCGGCAGTCGGCATAGGCACCGACGCCGGGCAGCACGATCCGGTCGGCGCTGGCAACGCGGTCGGCTTTATCGGTGAGTTCGATTTCCGCGCTGATGCCGGCTTCACGCGCCGCCCGTTCGAAGGCCTTGGTTGCCGAGCGCAGATTGCCGGATCCGTAATCGATGATCGCAACGCGCATCAGCGTTCTCCATAATTTTCAAACAGACCGACAGCCGCGCGGCCATCGGCGGGTTTTGCCATGGCAGCCGGCAGCACCGGCGGCTGCCAGATGGTTTCGCCTTCGGCCGCGCCCTCGGTGTCCACTGCGTGACCGTAGATCATTTCGGCCGTAACCAGATCGTCGGCGGCGATGATCGCTTGCAACGTCCAGCCCCGGGCCTGCAGCCGGTTGGCCACAAACGCCGGGCCTTCGAGGGAAACAAGCAGGCGCAGAGCCAGTTCGATCAGCAATCCCGCCGCGCTTGGCTCCGGGGTCGCAAAGGCGATGAGCCCTTGCAGGATGGCGACGGTGATGCCGGCAATCCATTGGCGCCGATACAGCAGCCAGAACGCAGGAAGGACAAAAGCGATCCAGGAAAACTTGTCGGCGATGAAGCGTGCCTTGTCGTCGCTCTTCAGAGCGTCCGGAGACGTCAGAACCAGATAGGAGGCCATGTCAGCCAACTTTCACTATGGGCCGGATCAGACCAGCGTTCCCTTGGTGGAGGGAACGCGGCCTGCCTGGCGCGGATCGATCTCTGTTGCCGTGCGAAGCACGCGGGCAACGGCCTTGAAGCAGGTTTCGGAGATATGATGGTTGTTGGCGCCGTAGATGTTCTGCACATGCAGCGTGATGCCGCCGTGCTGGGCGAGCGCCTGGAAGAATTCGCGCACCAGTTCCGTGTCGAACGTACCGATCTTCGGCGCCGAAAAATCGACGTTCCAGACCAGGAAGGGCCGGCCGGAGACGTCGACGGCCGCGCGGGTCATCGTCTCGTCCATGGCAAGGTCGAGCGAGGCGTAGCGGGTGATGCCGCGCCGGTCGCCCAGTGCCTTGGAAAGCGCCTGACCGATGGCGATGCCTGTGTCTTCAACGGTATGGTGATCGTCCACATGCCGGTCGCCCTCGGCAACGATGTCCATGTCGATCAGCGAATGGCGGGAAAGCTGTTCCAGCATATGGTCGAAAAAGCCGACGCCGGTCGAAATCCGCGACGTGCCGGTGCCGTCGATATTGACGGACACGGTCACCGAGGTTTCGTTGGTCTTGCGCGAAACGCTGCCGGTGCGGCTCACTTGCTTGTCGGCCATCAGGTTCTCCCGAATGTAATAGAGCCGCTCCTTATCAGGCGGTGGGCGAAATATCCAGAACTGCCGCCATGTTTCTCGTAAGCGCGAGACGCTGCCGGATTGACTAGGGAGGGGGAGCGCAGCGGGGGTTATTTGCAATCGGCAAAAGCGCACTTACATAGGTTTCAACGGAGCCGATGTTCGGCTCTCCGATAAGGCCCGGAAGCCGGGCAGGGTGGGTTTCATGACAACGATTATTACCGTCCGGAAGGGCGGACAGGTGGTGATGGCGGGCGATGGCCAGGTGAGCCTCGGCCAGACCGTGATGAAGGGCAATGCGCGCAAGGTTCGCCGCCTCGGCAAGGGCGAGGTCATCGCCGGTTTTGCCGGCGCCACAGCCGATGCGTTCACGCTGCTGGAACGGCTCGAATCCAAGCTCGAGCAATATCCGGATCAGTTGATGCGCGCCGCCGTCGAGCTTGCCAAGGACTGGCGCACCAACAAATACCTGCGCAATCTCGAAGCTATGATGCTGGTCGCCGACAAGTCGATCACCCTTGCCATCACCGGCAATGGCGATGTGCTGGAGCCGGAACACGGCACCATCGCCATCGGCTCGGGCGGCAATTATGCCTTCGCAGCCGCGCGGGCGTTGATGGATACCGATAAGTCCGCCGAAGAGATCGCCCGCCGGTCGATGGAAATCGCCGCCGACATCTGCGTCTATACCAATGGCAATATCGTCATCGAAAAGCTCGATGCAGCCTGATCAGACCATTGCCTTTGTGGCTGTCGATGCGAGCCATGAGCCGATGCTGCTTGGCTGGCTGTCGCAGCCGCATGTGCGTGAGTGGTGGGGCGACCCGCAGGATGAGCTCGCGCTGATCCGCGAGGACCGGACAACAGGAGAGACGAAGGGTTTCATTTTCTTCGTCGATGGCGAGCCTGCCGGCTACATCCAGTCCTGGCTGCCGGTGCAATATGAAAGCGAGCGCTGGGCCAAGGACCTGACACCCGATACGCCGGGGATCGATATCTTCGTCGGTCCGGCAGAGATGACCGGGAAGGGCGTAGCCTCCAGGGCGATCCGGGCTTTCGTGCCGCAGCTTTTTGCCGGCACGGCGCCACGGATCATCATCGACCCGGATGCAGGAAATACGCGAGCCCTCAGGGCTTATGCCAAGGCGGGGTTCATCCCCTATGGCGAATGGAACGATAGCTCTGGGCGCACAATCCTGATGGAATTGACCCGGACAGAATTTGAGAGGACCAGATGACCACATTTTCACCCCGCGAAATCGTGTCGGAGCTCGACCGGTTCATCATCGGCCAGCACGATGCCAAGCGCGCCGTTGCCATCGCCTTGCGCAACCGCTGGCGCCGCCAGCAGCTCTCCGACGAGCTGCGCGACGAAGTCATGCCGAAGAACATCCTGATGATCGGGCCGACCGGCGTCGGCAAGACCGAGATTTCCCGCCGTCTGGCCAAGCTCGCCGGTGCCCCCTTCATCAAGGTCGAAGCGACGAAATTCACCGAAGTCGGCTATGTCGGCCGTGATGTCGAGCAGATCATCCGCGATCTTGTCGAGGTCGGGATCGGCCTGGTGCGCGAAAAGAAGCGCGCCGACGTCAAGGCCAAGGCGCATTTGAATGCCGAGGAGCGCGTGCTTGACGCTTTGGTTGGCGCGACCTCTTCGCCGGCCACACGCGACAGTTTCCGCAAGAAGCTGCGGGCCAACGAGATGGATGACAAGGAAATCGACATCGAGATTGCCGATACGGCAACGCCCGGCGGCGGCTTCGAAATCCCCGGCATGCCCGGTGCCAATATCGGCGTCCTGAACCTGTCGGAAATGTTCGGCAAGGCGATGGGGCAGCGCACCAAGAAGGTCCGCACGACGGTCAAGGAGAGCTACGGCATCCTGATCAACGACGAATCCGACAAGCTGCTCGACAATGAGGAGATCCAGCGCGAGGCCGTGCGTTCGGCGGAAAATGACGGCATCGTCTTTCTCGACGAAATCGACAAGATCGCCGCTCGCGATGGCGGCATGGGTGCGGGTGTTTCACGTGAAGGCGTGCAGCGCGACTTGCTTCCCTTGGTCGAAGGCACCACGGTCGCGACCAAGTATGGTCCGGTGAAGACAGACCATATCCTGTTCATCGCCTCGGGCGCCTTCCATGTCTCCAAGCCGTCCGATCTCCTGCCGGAATTGCAGGGCCGCCTGCCGATCCGCGTCGAGCTGAAGGCGCTGACCAAGGAAGACTTCCGCCGCATCCTGACGGAAACCGAAGTCAGTCTGATCCGCCAGTACAAGGCGCTTCTGGAAACGGAAGGCGTCAATCTGGATTTCACCGAAGACGCGCTCGATGCGCTGGCCGATGTTGCGGTCAAGCTCAACACCAGCGTCGAAAACATCGGCGCCCGGCGCCTGCAGACCGTCATGGAACGCGTCCTCGACGAGATCTCCTATGCAGCACCGGACAAGTCCGGCGAGGCGCTGACGATCGATGCGGAATATGTGCAGAAACATGTGGGCGATCTCGCCGCCAACACGGATCTGTCGCGGTATATTCTGTAAATTTGCAACGGCCGTTTGTTAATGACTGGGGCACTTGCCATAACGGCAGGTGCCCTTGTTGTTTGTGGTACCCATACGCGATAAGGCTTTCGCCGGTGCCGGGCATGATTCCGACACGATTTTGCCGCATGCGTCCCGGCACATCCGGAACGTCAAGACAGGTTCACAGGAAACAGAGCGTGCGCCCCATCCTTCAGATGCTTCTCGTCGCGGCCATGATTGCCGTTACCGGCCCCGCAATGGCGGACGGCATTCGTGTGGTGCCCGAGGGCAACCGGTATCAGGAACAGCCGAATGTGCCGGGTGCATCCGTGCGCCGGACCAAGGCCGGCAAGACCTCGTTCGATGCCAAATACGACAAAGTGCACAATCTGCTGGCCAATGACAGCAAGCTGATGGGCAAGATCAAGTCGACGGCGCGTGCCTATGGCATCGATCCGATCCACATGATCGGCGCCATCGTCGGCGAACACACCTACAATGTCGACGCCTATGACCGGCTGCAGTCCTATTACGTCAAGGCCGCCGCCTATGCCGGCGACAGTTTCCGGTTCGGCTACGAGGGCGAAACGGTGGCGCAGTTCGTGGCGCGGCCGGAATTTTCCAAATGCGTGGGCAAGAAAAGCTCCTATGCGCTGTGGACCTGCCGTGAAAGCGTCTGGGATAGCCAGTTCCGCGGCAACACGGTCGGTGGCACCGCCTATCCGAACAATCGCTTCAGCGCGGTGTTCTTCCAGCCGTTCTTTGCCGGCCAGACCTTTGGCCTCGGCCAGATCAATCCGCTGACCGCTCTGATGCTGACAGACATGGTGTCGCGCGTTTCAGGCTATGACCGGCTGGACGAAAACGATGCTGCCGGGGTCTATAAGGCGATCATGGATCCCGACCAGTCGCTCGCCTATATGGCCGCCTCGATCCGCCACTCGATCGACGCCTACAAGTCGATCGCCGGCATGGATATTTCCGATAATCCCGGCATCACCTCGACCCTCTACAATGTCGGCAATCCCGACCAGCGCGCTGCGGCCCTGGCTGCGAAGAACAAGGGCGGCGCGGTGCAGTGGCCGGAGGAAAACTATTACGGCTGGCTGGTCAACGACAAGCTCGCCGACCTCAAGGCGCTGCTTTAACTTTCCTGAAACCGCCTTATCTTCATGCGAAGGATAGGCGATTGCCGCCGTGCATGTTTGGCGGCGTATGGAAAGTATCATCATGGATATGAGACCCGAACCTTTCGAGCCACCGGCACCAATCCCCCGCACGGTGCCGCCGTCGCGTCTGCAGATCATCCGCACGGTGATGCGCAATCCGCTGGAACTGTGGGGCGAGCCTTCCTACACGCTGCCCTGGATCGATACCAAGTTCGTCACGCAGCGCACGCTGATCGTCAACGATCCCAATCTGATCCGCTATATCCTCGTCGAAAATGCCGCCAACTACGAAATGTCCAAGGTGCGCCGCCTCATCCTGCGGCCGATCCTGCGCGATGGGCTGCTGACGGCAGAGGGTGAGGTCTGGAAGCGCTCGCGCAAGGCCATGGCGCCGGTGTTCACGCCGCGCCATGCGCGCGGCTTTGCCACAAGCATGCTGTCGAAAACCGAGGAATATGCCGCGAAATACGACGAGGCGGCTGCCACAGGTGCGGTGGTGAATATCGCCACCGACATGACCGAGCTGACCTATGAGATACTCTCGGAAACCCTGTTCTCCGGCCAGATCGCTGCCGAGACCGAGGGGTTTGCCGATAGCGTCGAACGGCTGCTGCACCGGATGGGCCGCGTCGATCCGATGGATATTCTGCTGGCCCCGTCCTGGGTGCCGCGCCTCACCCGCATCGGTGGCGCCAAGGTGATGGCGGAATTCCAGGCGATCGTTGCCAAGACCATGGACCAGCGGCGGCAACTGATGCGCTCCGACCCGGAGGCCGCACCACAGGATTTTTTGACGCTGCTCCTGCAGCTGGAACGGCCACAGGGACTGTCCACCGACGAGATCGCCGACAATATCCTGACCTTCATCGGGGCAGGACACGAAACCACGGCGCGGGCGCTTGCCTGGACGCTCTATTGCGTCGCCAATTCCCCGCATGTGCGCGCCAATATGGAAGCCGAGATCGACGCCGTGCTGTCGAGCGGAGCCGAGCCGGTGGACTGGCTCGACCTGATGCCGCATGTGCGCGCTTCCTTCGAGGAGGCTATGCGCCTTTATCCGCCGGCCCCTTCGATCAACCGGGCCGCGATCGAAGCCGATTCCTGGACCTCGCCCGAGGGCGAGCGGGTGGATATCCCCAAGGGCATTGCGGTTCTGATCATGCCCTGGACGTTGCATCGCCATGTACTTTACTGGGAAAAACCGCGCGCCTTCATGCCGGAACGCTTCCTGCCGGAAAATCGCGACAAGCTGCACCGGTTCCAGTACCTGCCGTTCGGCGCCGGGCCGCGCATCTGTATAGGCGCTACGTTCGCCCTGCAGGAAGCGGTGATCGCGCTCGGCGTGCTGATGAAACGCTTCCGCTTCGACATGACGCCGGAGACGAAACCCTGGCCGGTACAGCGTTTGACCACCCAGCCTAGGGGCGGGCTGCCGCTGAGGGTGTCGGTGCGCTAAAGGTTTTTCCCGGCGTTTCCGATTGCACGGCACGGATCGGCGAATCGGAAGCCACCGGCTCCTGCGTCTGCTTCTTCGGCCGCTTGATCGTCTTGATCGCCGCGCAGGTCGCGTCGCCAACGCCCTCGCAGGGCTTGTAGACGACGATCTCGCTGCCGGCGCCATCATCCCAGACGGCCTGGATGGCGAGCGTCTTTGCCTCTCCGGCCGGCAGCGAGATGTAGATATACTCGTTGGTATTGCTGTCGGGCAGATTGAACGGGATCTGCGGATTGCATTTGCCGAGCGGAAAGCGCTTGTCGAGCGTGTCGGAATTGACCGAGTAGCGGATTTCCGAGAGCCGGCAATGCATGGTCTGCAGTGCTGTAAAATAGATCAGCTGCTTGTCGTCGTAATTGCGGAACTGGATCCAGCCGGTCGTCTTGTTGGCATTGAGCATCGCCTTGTAGATGGCGACATCCGGAAGCACCGGCTTGTATTCTTCCTCATCGCTCGCTTCCTGCGCAGAGGCGGGCAGTGAGAGGGCAGGAAGACCTGAAATCGCAAGGAACAGGAGCAGCATACGTGAGAAACCGGTCATGCCGTGATCCTTGCTTTTGACAGTGTCGCGCAGCCTTATCGCCGATGTCGGCGAAGCGATGGCCTTTCGCTGAAAGATGTCATATCACCTCGTGCATATCCTTTGAAGCCGGGTTTCCGGTGCTACCCGAATGGATGCTCTCGTGACTGACCATCTCCTCCTCGGTATCGATACCGGTGGAACCTATACCGACGCGGTTCTTTTCAGCGAGACCCAGGGCGTCGTTGCCAAGGCAAAGGCGCTGACCACGCGCCACGATCTCTCGGTCGGCATTGCCGGTGCCGTCGAGGCGGTGCTTCAACAGGCAAAGGCACCGGCATCCGCCATCGGCCTGGTGTCGCTATCGACGACGCTTGCCACCAACGCGCTGGTCGAAGGGCAGGGCGGCCGCGCCGGTCTGGTGATGATCGGTTTCGGCCCGGAAGACCTGAAGCGCGATGGGCTGCTGGAGGCGCTGGGGACCGATCCGGTGATCTTCCTGCCCGGCGGCCATAATGTCCATGGCGGCGAGACGCTGCTCGATATGACGCTGCTCGACGAAGCGTTGCCGCAGCTCACGACGCAAGTTTCCTCCTTCGCCGTGGCCGGCTATTTTGCCGTCCGGAATCCGGCTCACGAACAGCGGGTGCGCGACCGCATCCGGGAAGTCTCGCATCTGCCGGTCACCTGCAGCCACGAGCTGTCTTCAAAGCTTGGCGGCCCCCGCCGGGCGCTGACCACCCTTCTCAATGCCCGTCTCGTTTCGATGATCGACCGGCTGATCGGCGCCTGCGAAGGTTTTCTACAGGCGCGCGGCATCGACGTGCCGATGATGGTCGTGCGCGGCGACGGGGCGCTGATATCGGCGGCCGAGGCCCGGCTGCGGCCGATCGAAACCATTCTCTCCGGCCCGGCGGCAAGCCTCGTCGGCGCCCGGCACCTGACCGGCCTCGACAATGCGGTCGTCTCCGATATCGGCGGCACCACCACGGATGTGGCGGTGCTCGACAAGGGCCGTCCGCGTCTGGATGGCGAAGGCGCTGTCGTTGGCGGGTTCCGCACCATGGTCGAGGCGGTGGCGATGCGCACCTTCGGTCTCGGCGGCGATTCGGAAGTCCGCATCAACGATCGCGGGCTGCAGGCAAAGATCGATCTTGGCCCGCGCCGGTTCCTGCCGCTTAGCCTGGCCGCCGTCGAGCATGAGGCCGCCGTCATTTCCGTGCTCGAGCGGCAGCTGCGCACCGCCCATGTCGGCCGCTATGATGGCCGTCTGGCCGTGCGCACCGGCCTTCCCGATCATCTGGCAAGCGGCCTCCAGCCGCAGGAATTGGCGCTGTACGAGCGCATCGGCGCCGTGCCGGTGGCGCTGGAAAGCCTGCTGACCAGCACCTTGCAGAAGGCGACGCTGGACAGGCTGGTGGCGCGTGGTCTCGTCCATATCTGTGGCCTCACTCCGTCCGATGCCATGCATGTGCTGGGGCGGCAGGACCAGTGGAATGCCACGGCCGCCCGGCTCGGTGCAGAGCTTGCCGCCCGGGTAAAGGACGGCTCCGGCAAGCCGATCGCAGCGTCCGCGCAAGCGCTGTCGGAGATGATCGTCGCCAGGCTTACCCGCCAGTCCGCCGAGGTCATTCTTGCCTCCTGCCTGGCGGAAGACGGTGCGGCCATCGATCCGGCCGTATCGCTTGCCGTCGACCGGGCGTTGAAACGCGAGCCGGGCATCGTCGCCTTCTCGCTGTCTCTGGATCGCCCGCTGGTCGGGCTCGGGGCGTCCGCACCGGTCTATTACCCGGCTATCGCCGAGATGCTCGGCGCCGAATCATCAATCCCGGCCGAAGCGGGGGTTGCCAATGCGGTCGGCGCCATCGTCGGCCAGGTGCGGGCCTCCGTCACGGTCTTTGTCACTGCGCCGGATGAGGGTATCTTCATCGTCAACGGTGCCGGCCCCAGCAGCCGGTTCCTCGATCAGGATCAGGCTTTCGCATCGGCCCGCGAACGGGCACAAATGGCAGCCCTGGCCTCGGCCCGGTCGAATGGTGCTGATGAGCCGGCCCTGGTGATGCGCGAGGAGATCGATGCGCCGGAAACCGAGGGGAGCCGCAGGCTGATCGAGGCCCGGTTCACCGCTGTTGCCAGTGGCCGTCCCCGCGTCGCGCACGTTTGATTTGTTCTTTTTTGGAAATAATTCTTCGCATTCTTGCTGGATTGACAGGGAATGAAAGCGTGAGAGACTGCGGCCACCTACAGCGCCGCGCGTCAGTCCTGACGCGCAAAGGTCGCTGTATCATTTTGAAATTGCTGTATAATTCTTTAAATCAGATTCGATTTAAGGAATTATACAGCGGATTTGAGCGTTAATTCATGGAGTTGCCGATGGGCCGGATAGAAAAGAATGGGTTGGGAATCGATGCGGATCTGCACGAATTCCTCGTCAAGGAAGCACTGCCCGGCACTGGCATCGATGTGGACCAGTTTTTCGCGGCCTTTTCGCAGATCGTCCATGATCTCGCCCCGAAGAACCGCGATCTGCTGGCCAAGCGCGACGCGCTGCAGGAGAAGCTCGACAACTGGTACCGCCAGAATGGCGCACCGGTCGACATGGCGGCTTATGAGGGCTTCCTGAAAGAGATCGGTTATCTCCTGCCGGAAGGCCCGGATTTTTCGGTGTCCACCAGTAATGTCGATCCGGAAATCGCCACCATTGCCGGGCCTCAGCTCGTCGTTCCCGTCATGAACGCGCGCTATGCGCTGAATGCCGCCAATGCCCGCTGGGGTTCGCTTTATGATGCCCTCTACGGCACCGATGCGATTGCCGAGGATGGCGGCGCTGAAAAGGGCAGGGGTTACAATCCCGTTCGCGGCCAGAAGGTCATCGCCTGGGCACGCGGTTTCTTGGATGCCAGCGCCCCGCTTTCGGCCGGCAGCTGGAGCGATGTCACGACGCTTGCCGTTGATGGTGCATCCCTGTCGATCTCGACCGCATCAGGCCCGGTAAAACTTGCTGACGGCGGTCAGTTCGCCGGCTATCGGGGCGACAAGGCCTCGCCTTCGCATCTGCTTCTGAAGAAGAACAACCTGCATATCGAAATCGTCATCGATGCCGCGACGCCAACAGGCAAGGACGACAAGGCCCATATTTCCGACGTCATCCTCGAATCGGCCATCACCGCGATCATGGATTGCGAGGATTCCATTGCTGCCGTCGATGCCGAAGACAAGATCGTCGTCTATCGCAACTGGCTGGGCCTGATGAAGGGCGACCTGCAGGAAGAAGTCAGCAAGGGCGGCAAGACCTTTACCCGCAAGCTCAACCCGGATTTCAGCTTTGCCGCGCCAAACGGCGGCGAGGTCACGTTGAAGGGCCGCGCGCTGATGCTGGTGCGCAATGTCGGTCACCTGATGACCAATCCGGCGATCCTTGACCGCGATGGCAACGAGGTCCCGGAAGGCATCATGGATGCCATGATCACCGGCCTGATCGCGCTCTATGACATCGGTCCGAATGGCCGCCGGATGAACTCGCGCGAAGGCTCGATGTATGTCGTCAAGCCGAAGATGCACGGTCCGGAAGAGGTCGCTTTTGCCTCGGAAATCTTCGGCCGCGTCGAGCAGGCGCTCGGCATGGCACCGAATACCATGAAAATGGGCATCATGGACGAGGAGCGCCGCACCACGGTCAACCTCAAGGAATGCATCCGCGCTGCCAAAGAGCGTGTCGTCTTCATCAATACAGGCTTTCTCGATCGTACCGGCGATGAAATGCACACCTCGATGGAAGCGGGCCCGATGATCCGCAAGGGCGACATGAAGCAGGCGGCGTGGATTGCGGCCTACGAAAACTGGAACGTCGATATCGGCTTGGAATGCGGCTTGTCCGGCCATGCGCAGATCGGCAAGGGCATGTGGGCCATGCCCGACCTGATGGCGGCCATGCTGGAACAGAAGATCGCCCATCCGAAGGCCGGCGCCAACACCGCCTGGGTTCCCTCGCCAACGGCTGCGACCCTGCACGCGACCCACTATCACAAGGTCGATGTTGCGGCTGTCCAGAAGGACCTGAAGAGCCGGAAACGGGCAAACCTCAGCGATATCCTCTCCGTCCCGGTCGCCTCACGGCCGAACTGGACGGCAGAGGAAATCCAGCGCGAGCTGGACAACAATGCACAAGGCATTCTCGGTTATGTCGTCCGCTGGATCGACCAGGGTGTCGGCTGCTCGAAGGTGCCGGACATCAACAATGTCGGCCTGATGGAAGACCGCGCCACGCTGCGCATCTCCGCCCAGCACATGGCCAACTGGCTGCATCATGGCGTCGTTACCGAGGCGCAGATCGTCGAGACGATGCAGCGCATGGCCGCTGTCGTCGATGGCCAGAACGCCGGGGATGCGGCCTACACGCCGATGGCCGGCAATTTCGACGGCTCCATCGCGTTCCAGGCAGCGCTCGAACTGGTGCTCAAGGGCCGCCAGCAGCCAAACGGCTACACCGAACCCGTCCTCCACCGCCGCCGCCTTGAGCTGAAGGCAAGCGAAGCGGCTTGAGGTTGATTGCCGGGAACGGGAAACCCGTTCCAGGAAAAAATGGATTGTGCCGGGGAAATTCACGCCTGTCATAAAGTCTTGTTGCCGTTGACTATCCGGTGATCTGATAAGGGAAAAGCCAGTACATCCCCACTCTCCGTCATGCTCGCCCTTGTGGCGGGCATCCAGCGACCCGACGTCCGTCGGGTCAAAGAACTCTGTAATCCTTGAGTAAAACTGCTCCCTTACCGCGCAGACGCGCGGTGGCTGGATGCCTGTGACAGGCACAGGCATGACGGAAGCCGTGTGAGGCTATTCAAAAAAAATTCATCCCCGTTTTTCCCCGCCCCCAAAAGACAGGGCATACTGCTCAAGCCTCCGCCACCGGAGTGTTGCGCGAGACGGTCGTGGACAGGGGGAGGCTGGTGCCCGTCGTCGCGGCCGTAACGTGCGGTCCTGATGGCGGGGGATGGTGCCCGGGCGGGAAACCGCCTCAAAAACGTCTCCCCCGCGGCTTCCAGGCTGCGGTTTGGTTGAGCCATGCAAGTTCTGGCGCAAAGGCCGGGATGCAGCGAGACGGGGTAATCATTCGTAGGGGCCGGAAGCCCCGAGACAAGCCAAAGGCCACGCGGAAGCGGTGCCATGTTGAAATTGTTTTGAGAGGTTCCGCATCCGCGTGCGCTCTCCATGCTCTTTGAAAACCGCAGGCGATTTCGCCGTGCGAAGGCGGACCCGTGTCATCTCGGCATGTCGAGGAATCAAAAATCCCCGGACAAGCCGGGGATCTGAAACGTCTGGCACTCGGTCGAAGCAGCAGTTACTGCTGGACGATGACGTGGGTGTTCTTGCCCGGACGGACGCGGGCATAGAGGTCGATGATGTCCTGGTTGATCATGCGGATGCAGCCGGACGAAGCAGCGGTGCCGATCGAGGCCCATTCCGGCGAACCGTGGATGCGGAACAGCGTGTCCTTGCCTTCATCGTTGAACAGGTACATGGCGCGGGCGCCGAGCGGGTTGCGCAGGCCAGGCCCCATGCCGTTCTCGACATATTGGGCAACGTCCGGCTTGCGCACGGCCATTTCCTTCGGCGGATGCCATGTCGGCCATTCCTGCTTCCAGGCGACGTAGGCGCGGCCTTCCCATGCAAAGCCGGCCTTGCCGACGCCGATGCCGTAGCGAACGGCCTTGCCGCCGGGCAGCACGAAATAGAGGAAGCGGTTCGGCGTGTTGACGATGATCGTGCCGGGCTTTTCAGCCGTCGTGTAATCGACGATCTGGCGGTGAAAACGCTCGTTGACCTTGTTGATCGGGATCGCCGGAAGAGCGTAGCCGTGATCTTCGATCGGGCCGTAGCCATCCGAGAAAATCTGGTTGGTCGCGACTTTTTCGCCGATGGGAGCGATCGGCGCGGTGGAGCAACTGGCCAAAGCGAGAGTGGCCGCGAGGCTGCACAGCAGGAATGCATTGCGGAAGCGCATGGGGATCTCTTAAAATGAGGCAAGAATATCTGGGTCGTTTCAACCACCAGTGATTATGGTTTATTTGCGATTCATGCCGGATTGCAAGTGAATGCGTTGCGGCATTTTTATGCGGCAGTGCAAATTCCCGGCGGATTGTTTTTTTGCAACAAAAGCGCCGTTATGCGAGAGTTTGATGCATGGCGATTCTCTCTATCCACAACGATAGTCCGTTGACCGACGGCCGGCAGTCGCAGCGTGCATTGATGGTTCGCCGCGGCGTGCAGCGTTACCTGCATGAATTGCGCCATGCCGTATTGCCGGAACTGACGCTGGCCAGCGGCAGGCGTGCCGACTTGATCTCCATTTCGCCAAAGGGCGAAATCTGGATCGTCGAGATCAAGACGTCGATCGAGGATTTCAGGGTGGACCGGAAATGGCCGGACTACCGGATGCATTCCGACCGGCTCTATTTCGCCACCCATAGCGGCGTGCCGCTGGAAATTTTTCCGGAAGAATGCGGATTGCTGCTGTCGGACGGCTATGATGCCGAAATGATCCGCGATGCGCCGGAACATAGGCTCCCGGCGCCGACGCGCAAATCCGTCACCCTGAATTTTGCCCGTGTCGCGGCGCAGCGGCTGATGCTGGCGGAGTGGTCGGCAGACAGGGCAGGCGATACCAGCCCGAACATGCGCGATATCGTTTCGGGCTCGCTGGACGGTGAAAGCTGACGCGCCGTTATTTCGGCGCGCGCTTGGCCAGGATGCGCTGCAGGGTGCGGCGGTGCATGTTGAGCCGGCGGGCGGTCTCCGAAACGTTCCGCTCGCACATTTCATAGACGCGCTGGATATGTTCCCAACGGACCCGGTCGGCCGACATCGGATTTTCCGGCGGCTCGGCGCGTTCACCGGCCCGCTGCACCAGCGCCCCGAAAATATCGTCGGCGTCGGCGGGCTTGGCAAGGTAATCGACAGCCCCGAGCTTCACCGCGTTGACGGCGGTGGCGATATTACCATAGCCGGTCAGCATGATGATGCGTGTGTCGTCGCGCCGGGTGCGGATCGCTTCGATGACGTCGAGACCGCTGCCGTCGCCGAGCCTGAGGTCGACGACCGCGTATTTCGGCGGGCGGGTCTTGGCCTTGGCGATGCCTTCGGCAACCGATTCGGCGATATCGACGGCAAAACCGCGGGTTTCCATGGCGCGGGCAAGGCGGCGCAGGAACGGCGCGTCGTCATCGACGATCAAAAGGGACGTATCAGTGCCGATCAGCGAAGCATCACTGGGTGCAGCGCCGGCCGCTTCGGTGGTGTTTTCCGTCATGTCGCAATCCTCGGTGCAGTCTCTCGTTCCTGCACTCTATGTAAGTTCGCATATTCCCGCTACCGAATGCCGTAAAGTCATTTTGACAGTTTCGTGTCCATCAGGATGCGCGGCCATTCGACGCTGACGCGGGCGCCGGGCTTTTCCGGACCGCCGTTTTCAAAGGCCAGCTTGGCGCCTGAGCGCTCCAGCAGCGTCTTGGCGATGAACAATCCGAGGCCCAGGCCGCCGGCGCTGTCGTCTTTCTGCCGCTTGGTGACATAGGGCTCGCCGATCCGGCTGAGGATATCCGGCGCATAGCCGTCGCCATCGTCCTCGATGACAACCGAAACGATCGCAGGCGTATGGGTGACGGTGACCGTCACTTCCTTCTTGGCATAGTCGACCGCATTTTCCAGCAGGTTGCCGAGCCCATAGAGAATGCCGGCATTGCGGTTGCCGACAGGCTCCTTGGCGCGGTCTCCCCGTTCGACAAGGTTGATCTGGATGCCGAACTCGCGATGCGGCGCCATGACCTCCTCGATCAGCGAGGACAGCGGCAGATGGCGCATATGATCTTCGTTTTCCGAAGACAGCGTCGTCAGGCGCCGCAGGATATCCCGGCAGCGTTCGCTCTGGCTGCGCAACAAGTGCACGTCCTCGCCGAAGCGCGGATCGTTGCCCAGTTCACGTTCCATCTCCTTGGCAACGACGCTGATGGTTGCGAGTGGCGTGCCCAATTCGTGGGCCGCCGCCGCCGCAAGGCCGTCGAGTTGCGAAAGGTGCTTCTCCCGCTGCAGCACCAGTTCCGTCGCCGTCAGCGCCTCGGACAGCTCGCTCGCCTCCAGCGAGACGCGGTAGGTGTAGAAAGCCGCGAACGCCGTGGTGGCAACGATGGCGACCCATAATCCGGCCGTAAGGACCGTTGGTACCAAAAGGACGACACCCGGATACCAGGGCAGGGGAAAGGGCGAGTAGGCAAGCGCCGTAATGCCGAGAATGGCAAGACTTGCCAGCGCAATGCTGTGCCACTTCGGCTGCGAGGCGGACGAGATGATGACGGGAACGCAGACCAGCGGCGCAAACGGATTGGCAAGGCCCCCGGTGATGAACAGAAGTGCAGTCAGCTGAGCAAGATCGATGCCAAGCAGGGCAAAGGCTGCCGGTGGCTGCAGCCGGTGCGTCGGCGGATAGCGGATGGTGAGATAGGCATTCACCCAGCCAAGCAGGGCAATCAGCGAGCAGCAAGCGATCAGCGGCAGCGGAAACTGCAGCCAGAAGGCGGTGATGATGACGGTGATCGACTGTCCGCCGACCGCCAGCCAGCGTAGGCGAACGATGGTTTGCAGGCGCAAGACACGGCTTGTGGTGGCTTCTTCCCCGTCGAGTGCGGCCGCGATCATCCGGTTTCCTGTCGTAAAAGTCATTTGAGTGTCATGTACCACGCGGCTTTGCCCGTGTCGTCGGCGGCGCGTTGGCCGGATCTTCCGGCCAGGGATGTTTCGGGTAACGGCCGCGCATGTCGGCACGCACATCCTTCCAGGATCCGGCCCAGAAGCCGGGCAGGTCGCGCGTCGTCTGCATCGGCTTGTGGCCCGGCGAGATCAGCTCCAGCAGCAGCGGCAATCGCCCGCCGCCGATCGACGGATGTGTCTTTAGCCCGAAGAGTTCCTGAACACGGATCGACAGTACCGGCTCGTCGCCATCGTAGCGGATCGGATGACGCTGGCCGGTCGGCGCTTCGAAATGCGTCGGCGCCAGCCGGGCGAGATCGCGGGTGACGTCGTGCGGCACCAGCGATTGCAGTCCCTCCGAGAGGCTGCCCGCACTGATATCGTCGATACCGCGCGTATCGCGCTGGAAAGGCACGAACCATTCGTCCAGCCGCGATAGAAGGCTGTCATCCGACATGTCGGGCCACGGTTCGCCCAGCATGCGATAGAGAAACCCGATGCGGTCGCGCAATTGTGCGGCTTCCTTGGAGAATGGCAGAACCACAAGCCCGAGCTGGCGAACGCCATCGGCGAGCGCCCGCGCCGCTGCTTCGCCCTTGGGTTTACTGAGAGGCGTCTCGTCGAAAATGATCGCGCCCAGCCGTGTCACCCGTCGCGCCCGGACTTGCCGGCTTGGCCGGTCGAAAAAGGTCTGGTCTTCCTGGACGATCGCTTGCGGCATGTGCGCTTCGACATCGGCCCGGGTGATTTCTGCGGCGGCCAGTATACGCTGCCCGCCGGCACGGCCGGTCAGGTCGGCAATGACCAGCATGGAGGCACCCGCCAGACGTTCGGTTTCGGGCAGCTCGGCGCCACGGCCATTGGCCATGACAAACCGTCCGCGTCCGCCACGCTGCAGGGCGATCCTGTCAGGAAACGCCTGCATCAACAAAATGCCAGGCTGAACCGGATCGCTGGAATCCTTGCCGGCGCTCAAGCCCTTGGCCATCCGCCGGGCCAGCCCCCGCGAGGCATCGGCCCGGTCGCCGCGCTCGGACTTGAAGCGACGCAGCCGGTCTTCCAGATCGATGCCGCTTCCGCCCAGCCCCTGCTCGGTCAGAACCACGGCCAGAAGACATGCTTCAGTGGCCTGTCCGTCTTCCCCAGCCGAAACAGCCATGGCGGCAAGACGTGGCGGCAGTGCCAGCTGCCGGATTTGCTTTCCGCGAGCCGTCAATGTCCCGTTGGTATCGAGTGCGCCTAGCTGAACGAGCAGAGCCTTCGCCTCCTGCCATGTCGTCACCGGTGGCGGATCGAGGAAGGCAAGCCCGGACGGATCTGTCACCCCCCAATGGGCGAGGTCGAGTACGAGGCCAGACAGGTCGCTGGACAGGATTTGCGGTGGGGTAAACGCAGGCAGCGCGGCCGTCTGCCCCTGATGCCAGAGACGGATGGCAATGCCCGGTTCCGTGCGCCCGGCGCGGCCCGCCCGCTGATCAGCGGAAGCGCGCGAGACGCGCACCGTCTCCAGCCGGGTAATGCCGGTGGATGCCTCGAAGGCCGGAAGCCGCTGCAGACCGCTATCGATGATGATGCGTACGCCGTCGATTGTGATCGAGGTTTCGGCAATCGACGTGGCCAGCACGATCTTGCGCGTTCCCGCAGCAGCAGGTCGGATAGCCGCGTCCTGTTCCTTCTGGCTGAGATTGCCGAACAGCGGCGTGATGATGGTTTCCGTACCGAACCGGCCGGTCAGCCGCTCGGCCGTGCGGGTGATTTCCGCCTGTCCCGGCAGAAAGGCGAGGATCGAGCCGGTTTCCTCGCGGTGCGCCTCGACGATGGCCCGCGTCACGGCATCTTCCACGCGTTCCGTCGATGCCCGTTCGCGATAGCGCACATCAACCGGAAAACTCCGCCCCTGGCTTTCGATCACAGGCGCGCCGCCCAAAAGTTGCGCCACCCGCCCGACATCCAGCGTCGCCGACATGACGATCAGCTTCAGGTCATCGCGCAGCGCCTGCTGCACATCGAGTGCCAGCGCCAGTCCGAAATCCGCATCCAGCGAGCGCTCGTGGAATTCGTCGAACAGCACCGCCGCAACGCCCGGCAATTCCGGGTCATCGAGCAACATCCGCGCAAACACGCCCTCGGTCACCACCTCGATGCGGGTCCTTGCCGAAATCCGGCTGTCGAGCCGCATGCGGTAGCCGACCGTATCGCCAACGCTTTCGCCAAGCAGGCTTGCCATGCGCCCGGCAGCCGCGCGGGCCGCCAGCCGGCGCGGCTCAAGCAGGATGATCCGGCCATCGCCACGCCAGGACTGATCCAATAGAAACAGTGGCACAAGCGTCGTCTTGCCGGCTCCGGGCGGCGCCGAAAGCACGACCGCTGGAGCCTGCGCCAACGCCTGCCCAAGCTGCGGCAGGATAGCCCGTACCGGCAGGTCCGGCAGAGTGTCCGTCAGGGTCATTGGCTGGCCTCCTCACCAATCACAACGATATCCCCGCCAGCGGCTTGCGCATCCGCATGATCATGGGTGACCAGAATAACCGGCAGGCCGGCGGCTTTCGCCCTTGAGAAAATCAAAGCACGGGTCTGTTGCCGCAGGTCGCTGTCGAGTTTGGAGAAGGGCTCGTCGAGCAGCAGCAAGCGCGGCGCCGACAGCATAACGCGCTGCAGCGCCACCCGGGCTTTCTGCCCACCCGACAACGTGGCTGGATCCTGATCGAAAAAACCCGTGAGCTCCACATCGACCAGTGCCTGCTCCGCCATGCGCCGCCGCTGGTCGCGTTTTGCGATCGATGGTGTCAATCCGAACAATAGATTGCCGCCGACAGAGAGATGCGGAAACAGCAGCGCGTCCTGGAAGAGTAAACCGCACCGGCGTTTTTCCGCTGCAACGCCGGTCAGGTCGTCGCCATCGATCCGGATACGGCCGCTGGCCGTAAAGGCCGGGTCGAGAAAACCGCCGAGATAAGCAAGCAGCGCCGATTTTCCGGAGCCGGATGGTCCCATGACCGTCAGGATTTCTCCGGGCCGGACATGCGCGGACAGAGACAGCAGCGTTCGGCCGTTAAGGGCGATGGAAATAGTCTCCAGATCGAGGCCGTCTGTCGTGTCGGGTTTCATTCAAATCCTCATCGCGCGCCGGTCGCGGAATAGCAAGTGCGGCACCAGCGATGCAATCAGAAATCCGCCGAACGGAACCAGCGTCTGCAGAAGCGCATAGACGCCGATGGCCCGCCGGTCGCCGCCGGAAGACAGGGCCACGGCCTCGGTGGTGATGGTGACAATCCGTCCGGCGCCGATCAGAAGCGTCGGCAGATAGAGCCCGGCAGACACCGCGAAACCGACGGCAAAGGCGGTAAGGCAGGCCCGCGTCAACAGCGGCAGGCGGACATGCAGCAGCACCTGCAATGGCGATTTTCCGAGCCCCACCGCCAGCGTTTCGTAGCGGCGGTCGAGCGCCTGCCAGGGTTGCGACAGGGAAAGAGTGACATAGGGCAGCACGAAAATCAGATGCACGAACAATAGCAGAGGAAAGGATGCGTCAAACCCAAGCGACACGCTGAGGATCTGCAGGCCGAAGACGAAGCAGAGCTGCGGCACGATCAGCGGCAGATAGAGCACGCTGCTAAAGGCGCGGCTGTCGCGAACGCCCTGCCACAGCAGTCCGATAGAAAACAAGAGCGCGATGGCCGCAGAACTGCTGGCAAGCGAGATCGTCGTGGCAATCGCATCTCCAGCCTGCGGCAAGACGCGCATCCAAGGCTGAAGCGTAACACTATCCGGCAGCAGAGATGGAAACGGCCAGAGACCGGCAATCGACCATAAGAAGAGCACGAAAAGGCCGAGAAAGACCAATGCCGCCGCTAGGGCCATGGCTGCGCAGGCCGACCTGCGCAGCAACCGGTCATCAGCCCTGCGAACACCGGATACAGACATCCGTCGCAACAGAACAGATCCGACCTGCTCCAAGGCCAGCCACGTCACCATTGCCGTTATCGTAAGAGCGAGCTGCAGCAGCGCGCCAGCCGAGGCAAGGAACCGCATCCGTAGATCGCTATCGGCCATCCATTCGGCAATACGCACCGCAAGCGGCGCCGGCAGTGCCGGACCGAGGATCATCGCCACATCGACGACGGAGCTGGCATAGGCAAGCACGGCAAACACCGGCAGCCGGATCTGCCGGTAGAGCAGCGGCCAGACGCTGATCAGGAACCCGCGGATACGGCCGTAGCCAAGGCTGGCCGATAGCTGCCGCGCCTGGACGAGCGGCACCTGCTGCAGCGCCGCCAGCGTCACCAGAAACAGGAACGGCATTTCCTTGATGATCAATCCCGCCATCATCGTCAATCCCAGCGGGTCCTGTGGCACCAGCCAGTCGGGCGGGCTGCCATAGCCGGAAAGACCGGGCGACACGAGACGCACTGCCAATCCCGACGGCGCAACAAGGAAGACAAGGCCAAAAGCTGCGGCGGCATGCGGAATGGCGAGCAGCGGTGAAACCAGGTGCTGAATGCGCGAAAACATCCGCGTACCGGCATACCCGGCGGTAAACAACATGACGAGAACAAGCGACACACCGCTGGTGACGATCGCCGTTGCAAAACTGATCAGCGACGAGCGCAACAGGTGAGGTTGCGCTGCGAGGTCGGCAAAATGCTCAAGGGTCAGATGATCGCCGCCGAGCGCCGGCAGCAGGCCAAAGGCCGGCCCGATCGTTCCGGCCAGCCCGGCCAGAATCGGCAGGCCGATCATCGCCAGCACCAGGCCCGATACGCTGAATCGGCGGCTCACGGTTTTACCGCTGGTCTGCGGCCGGATGTGGTTTCCTTCAGTTTGCCGCCCCATAGCGCTTGATCCATTCCGCCTCGATGCGCGTCATCCAGTCGGGATGCGGCTCGGCCAGTGCTGGCCCGAGCTTGTGCGGCGGCAATGTCGCGACGCCGAGATCAAGCGCCGCGAACGCGGCTTTGCCGGATTCCGGCAGCTTGCCGACCGCCAGCACCGTCGGATCCCCCCAGATCTTCGGATCCTGTTTTCGCACCTGCGCTTCCGGTGACAAAAGGAAATTGGCCAGCACCAGAGCACCGGCCTTAGCATTGGCATTATAGGGAATGCCGACAAAATGTGTGTTGCCGAGCGTTCCCTTCGGAAACACGAAGGAGCGGACGCTGCCGGGCAGTTCACCGGCAGCAATACCGGCCGAAGCTTCCGCCGGATTGAACGCGAAGATGATATCGAGTTCGCCGTCCGCCAGCTTCTGCTTCATATCAGGATAGTTTTTTGGGAAAGCCTTGCCCTTGCGCCACAAGAGCGGATGCAATTGGTCGAGATAGGCAAACAGCGGCGCCACATCCTCATCGAACGTCGTGTCATCGACCGGTTTCTGCAGCTTGGCTCCGTCGGCGATCAGTTCACTCAGCACTTGCTTCAGAAAGGACGAACCGACGAAATCTGGCGGCTGCGGATAGGAGAACCGGCCGGGATGAGTTTTTGCAAAGGAAAGCAGGTCTTTTGTCGAATCCGGTAGGTCTTTTTCCGGTGTTCGCGCGCCGTCATAGAAGAACACCAGTTTTGCCGCCCCCCACGGACTTTCCAGTGCTTCGGTGGGAATGGTGAAATCCGTTGTCGTCGTCGGCTGGTTCTCGATATCGACCAGACCCCAGTTTGGCAGCTTCGTTGCCCAGCCCGGCGAAAACAGCAGGCTTTGGCGCTTCATCGCGGCAAAATTCTCGCCATTGATCCAGATGAGATCGACGGACCCATGCCGGTTGCGCCCGGCCGTCTTTTCGGCCAGCACCGCCGTCACCGCCTTTGCGGTGTCGTCCAGCTTGACCTGCACGACAGTAACGCCGTAGCGCGCCTTCACCGCGTCGCCGGCCCATTGGATATAGGCATTGATATTGGCCGAACCGCCCCAAGCATTGAAATACACGGTTTCGCCGCGGGCGTCAGTCAGTACCTGGTCCCAGTTGGCCGCATCGGTTGCCATGGCCGGTCCGATAGAAGCCAGCGCTAGCGGCGCCAAAAGCGCCATCCGGATAAACATCCGCCGCGTCGATCTGATCATGCTTCCCCCACTGGCTCCAAATGCGCGGCCCCAACCTAAGCCAAGGCCGCAATCCGTCAACGCCAGGCGAGTTCAACCACCATCACGATCCGGTGACGGCAATCAGCTGCGCCGCGCGCCCTCAAAAGCAAGAACGGCCCCGGCCAGATCCTCAAGCGCTGCGCCGACGGATTTGAACAGGGTGATTTCGCTCGGGTCCGTTCTGCCCACATGACGCCCGCCGGTCAGTTCAGACAGATCCGCCCGCACGGAACCGGCGGCAATGATACCGGCCCGCAATGGCTGAACCAGATCGCCGCCTTCGGTGAGCGCGCCGTCGCGCGTGTCGACAAACAGCGTGGCGCGCTCGACGGCCCGGTCATCGCTCTCGCGCATGCTCGGTTTGAAAGCGCCGACGAGGTCGAGATGCGCCCCGTCCTTCAGCCAGTCGCCACGGATCAGCGGTTCGGATGAGAGGGTCGCACAGGAAATGATGTCGGCCTGACGGGCGGCGGCTTCTATATCCGTGGCAACGGCGATGGTGATACCGGGAAGATCAAGCAGTGCTGCGGTGGCTTCCGCCTTGCGGATATCGCGGGCCCAGATCGTCACTTCGGAAATCGGCCGCACGGAGGCATGCGCTTCGATCAGGTTCTGCGACAGCCGGCCGGCACCCACCATCAGCATGCGCCGCGCATCCTTGGCGGCGAGATAGTCTGCGGCGAGCGCTGAAGCGGCGGCTGTGCGGCGTGCGGTGAGTTCGGCGCCATCGATAATGGCCAGAAGCTGGCCGGTCTTGCCGGAGGAAAGCAGATAGCTGCCATGGATCGCCGGCAGGTTGCGGCCGCTATTGCCCGGAAACACCGACACCATCTTGACGCCGATATAGCTGCCCGGCTGCCAGGCGGGCATCAAAAGCAGGGTTGCGGCATCTTCTCCGGGAACCGCAACGTCATGATGATGGCGCACCGGCATCTCGCAGCCGTCGCGAAACATTGTTCTGAGTGCCTCGATTAGCTCGCCCCAGGGCAGCATCGCGCGCGTTTCGGCTTCATTCAGGACCAGCATCTGTCTCTCCCATATAAGATAAGTGGCAAATCTTAGCAGGAGTTCTCAAGGGGACAAAAGGAGGGGATGGGCTGATGTTGTGCGGCCCGCGCATAACCGCGAAATTTCGCCCCACCGCGTCGTTCCCATTTTTGACCATTTGGACAACATTCCAGCTCGTGGATTGGGTGTGATTTGCCGGATTCTGGCGTGTGTTTTGGGTGCATTAGGAATACACCAACAATAACAGACACTTATCAAAAACTTCATTTTCTTTCAAAGTCTGTGTTGACTTGTTTCGGGTGTGTCGCCTATAAACCGCTCACCAACGAGGGCGGCGGCGCTGCTGGCGACCGACGAACTCGCTCTGAAGTTTCTTACGAAAGTTTGGTGCGGATTGTGGGTTTAGGCGGGAACGCTGAGGCTCTCGGGGTTAAGGTTTCGACGGATTTTGGTTCGTCTGTTTTTTGACAATTGCATAGAGAGAAAGAGAAACGTGGGCGGCGGATGTTCGCAACTGGATTAA